>JANTGG010000079.1 GCA_024763035.1 Desulfocapsa sp.
TTAGTGCCTTACTGCTGAAAAGCTGTAATAAAAAACAGGTAAGCGAAGACTCCGAGAAAATAAATGACCTTAAACCTTGAATGGTAACGACAGCAACAAGGCACTTATGCCGACTTACCGTTCATCACCGGTGTTAGTACCTTATAAATTGTTTTCGTGTTTTTTTGAAAACAATTTAGTGAAGGTACTTATACCGGCTTACCGTTCATCACCGGTGTTAGATTCTGCTACCACTGGCAGAGAACAATTACAACGTAAGTATAGCGTGTGATGTTTGTCAATGTTCCTGAACGAAATGACCAGAGGGATTGATATATTGTTATCCGAAAGACAAAAGCACAACAGCTTGGTCACGTATGTCTAATATGCTATACATGTATATCTGAAAATATAGTCTTTACCTATGGCAAGAATCTGGAATCGTGAAAAATATAGATAGGGATAATGTCCTTCGTATATTGGGAGATCATAAGAATGAGCTAGCTCAAGATTATGGCCTGCTGAAATTAGGGGTCTTCGGGTCGGTTGCCAGAAATGAAGCGGGGGAGGGGAGTGACATCGATATCGTGGTGGAAACAAAAGTTCCCGATCTCCTGCGCATGGTAAACCTGAAAGAAGACCTGGAGGAGCTTCTGCACTCAAAGGTGGATCTTGTCCGTTATCGCCTCCGCATGAATGGACTTTTGAAAAAGCGTATCGACAACGAGGCGCACTATGTATGACAAGGAACTGCTCGCAGATAAATTAACTCAGGTTTCCGATGCACTGGACAGGGTAGCCAGGCGCTTTGCAGGAATCAATTCAGCCAATGATTTTCTGGATAGCGAAAAAGGACTGGATATGCTGGATGGTATCTGCATGATGCTCATTGCCGTTGGTGAGAACTTCAAGGCCATCGACAGAATGACAGAGGGTAAATTTCTGGAGCAGTACCCAAAAGTCAACTGGAGAGGTGTTAAGGGCATACGGGATGTTATTTCACATCAGTATTTTAATATTGATGCTGAGGAAATTTTCTATATCTGCAGTCAAGATCTGGAGCAGTTGCAGGCTACCGTGGAGAAAATGATCCAGAATATATAATTATGAATACTAACACCGGTGATGAACGGTAAGCCGGCAATTTTTTCAGTAGCCCCTTAGGGGTGTAAGTGCCTTGGTACTGTTGGCAACTTTCAAAGGTTGTCCGGCAGATAGACAATCAGCATGGGTTTCTGCAGTTTTTTCGCCACAGTATCGGCAAGGGAGCCGAAGAAGAATTTTTTGATCGCCATACTTCTGCTTGCTCCCATCACCACCAGGTCAAAGTCTTCCGCCTCCTGCAGAATCGCTTCAACCCTTGCATCGGTGGTCAACACCTTTACCGACAGATCAACCATACCTGCCCGTTCCTCCACCCAGTCGTTCATCCTGGCAAGACTTGCCTGTACAACACTCTCCGGCTCTTCCGAATGGAGTAGATAGAGGAGTTCCACCTGATGTTCCCCTATCATATCAAGGGCCATAATAACCGGATACACCTCATCAAGGGCATCACGACTCACCACCGGAACCAGGATACGTTCAGTGTGCAACTGTCCGAAGAAGCGGACAACCACCACAGGGCAGTTCACATTCCCGGCGACGGTCTCAAGGATTTCCTGAAAGCTTGACTTCGTTCCATGCAGGGGATAGCCGAGCACCACCATCTTTGCATCATTGTATTCCACACCCGCCACAATCCCGGAAGCCACCGAGGTATCCGGAACGATCTCGGTGGCAAGTGGATATCCCATACTCGCCACCTCTTCCAGTTCCTTTTGAAAGAGTTTTTGAGGAATATCCGCACCCGGCTGTACCGTGCGCACCGCCATGGGCAGGCATCTGTAAAAATTTGCAAAGATCGTCGCAAAACGTGCAAGACCGGCAACCGTGGCATGATGGGCAGCACCAAAGACCACCACGCCTTTTGAGGGAATCTGCGGGCTCAGTTTATCCCATGTCCAGGGCAGAATCTCCACTCCTTCTGCGGAACGCAGATGCAATTCTTCTTTTGGCGGCACACTACCGTTGCCGTCTTTATTCTTTTCCAGTTCCTCATTCACCCCGTGTGCCTCACCGGCATGAACCACGGCAAAACGAACCGCCCAGGGACCGATAAGCTCGGACAGAAACACCCCTGTTAAGACAACGGGAGTAATAACTGCCGCATGAGGAATCAGGGCAGGGTCACTGGAAATAAGAAAAATAAGACCGATGGCAACACCCGCCTGGGGCATCAGCCCGAAACCGAGATAACGAAGAACCGGTTGGGGTGCATCACTGAGACGTGCCCCAACTGCCACTCCGGTGACCTTACCTGTAATTCTTGCCAGAAAGTAGACCGAGCCGAGAATCCCGGCCGCCCCCAGTGTCCGGACATCAATATGCGTTCCGGCGAGGGTAAAAAAGAGAACATAGATGGGTGGCTCAAAACTGTTGAGGGCTCTAAATATCCTGACATCGCGCTCCGCCCGGTTGACCAGGATAAAACCTGCTGCCATTCCGGCAAGAAGGGAGGAAAGGTCAAGGAAACGGGCAAGCTCAGCACAGAGCAGAAGCAGGGAAAGTCCTGCAGTCATCATCTCACCCTGGTTTTTCAGACGTTTTAAAACAATATCCAGGAAAAGACCCGTGAAAATACCAAGGAGCAGTGACTGTCCGATATCCACAAAGCCCAAAAGAAGAACAATGGAAAACGGGTCACCGGACTGCCCTGTAAAATGATGGGCAATGGAGATGGCAAAACCAAATATCATAATGGCAAGCCCATTATCAATGGCAATAATGGCGAGCAGACTTGCCGTGAATGATCCAGACGCTTTCACCTCCCTGATAACCAGAAGGGTTGCGGCTGGTGCTGTGGCCAGCCCGACCGAGCCTAAAAGAATGGCGATGGCAATCTGATCGCGCACTGACCCCCCGTCACTGCCCAGTCCGCCGAAATAGATACCAGCAAACACTGCAGTGCAGACAAGAACAAAAGCTCCCACCGCCTCGCAAAGACTGATCCAGGCAACGGTACGCAGATGCTCCCGTAATTTTTTCAGTTCGACATGCTCACCGATGCCAAAAGAGATAAGCATAAGGGCGATCTGGGTGAAATGATCCAGATTTGAACCGATGGTGTGACTGTTGATAACATTAAAACCGCTGGGACCGATGAGGATGCCGGCAAGGATATATCCGGTGACGGAGGGAAGTTTGAAAAATTGTGCAATCTTTGCCACCAGAAGTCCTGTGACAAGCAGTGTTGCAAGACCCAGAGTGACCATCAGCAGCTGCCGCTTTGCAGAGAGGAGGAATGGATCCAGGAGGTTTTCTCCCGGAGAATCCCGGCAAAGGATTTATCCGGGGCAAGCTGCAGTAATTGATCGAGACTGGACTGCAGAAAAGACTCGGCGGAAAGCCCATCCCGCTCAGCCTGCTCCATGAGGACAATCCCGATCATCACCTCCAGGAGATCCTCATCGTGCAGCAGAAAAACTGCCCACAGCAGGTGCATGGTGTTCGGGTTGCGTTTGGGGTCTGCTTCCCAATAGGTGGGCGGCAGAGAAATAACGGCGAGTTTCCTGGTAACCGCCGCATGACACCTCCCGCGCAGAGCAGAGGGGTCCGGCAATACTCCACGGGCAAGCCCCTCTACCATTTCTGCAAACATCGAAGAACTACCTGTTTTCTTTGTAGGTAAAACTCAACTTTTTGTTCCGCACTCCCACCGTCACTCTTCCGCCGGAGACAAGTTCACCAAAGAGGATTTCATCGGTAAGGGGATCACCGATCTCTTTCATAATCAGCCTCCTGAGAGGTCTTGCACCAAAGGCGGGATCATAGCCTTTTCGGGCAAGCAGAGAACACGCCTTGGGCGTAAGCGTAATAGAGACCTTCTTTTCACTGAGCTGTGTCTGCAGCTCGGCGACCATCTTCCCGACCACTTTCTCCACAGCTTTTGGAGGCAATGCATCAAAAGAAATGGTGCCGTCCAGGCGATTACGAAACTCGGGAGAGAAGAGGTTTTTCACCGCTTTTTCTCCACGCCCCTTCTTTTCGGCAACAAAACCAATGGGAGCACTGGACATCTCACGCGCCCCGGCATTTGTGGTCATAATAATAATCACATTGCGGAAATCAGCCTTTCTGCCAGAGTTATCTGTAAGCGTGGAATGATCCATCACCTGCAGCAGAACGGAAAAAATATCAGGATGTGCCTTCTCAATTTCATCAAGAAGCAGTACCGAATAGGGATGTTTACGTATCGCTTCAGTGAGCAGACCGCCCTGTTCAAAGCCGACATAGCCCGGGGGAGCACCGATCAGGCGGGCGACGGCATGTTTCTCCATGTACTCACTCATATCAAAGCGTTCAAAATGAATGGAGAGTTTCTCAGCAAGCTGTCTGGCGACTTCTGTCTTCCCCACTCCGGTTGGTCCTGCAAAGAGGAAACTGCCCGTCGGAGAATCTGGATTACCAAGACCTGCACGGGAACGCTTCACTGCCGTCACCACAGCCTCAATGGCAGAATCCTGCCCGAAGATCACCCCTTTCAGCAAGCCGGAAAGCTCTTTTAGAGAACCGATCTCCGCCCGAGAGCCACTCTTTGCCGGAACCCTGGCAATACGGGAAACCACATTCTCGACATCCCGTACCCTGACAGTTTTATCAAGCTTACCCGCCATACGAAAGGCGGAACCGACCTCATCCATCACATCGATTGCCTTATCGGGCAGAAAACGGTCATTGATATAGCGGTCGGCAAGTTCCGCCGTGGCACGCAGTGCTGTCCTGGAGTAGGTCACCCGGTGATGATCTTCATAGCGGGACTGCAGACCCTGCAGGATACGCCTGGTATCATCAATAGACGGCTCTTCCACATCGATTTTTTGAAACCTGCGGGCAAGGGCCCGGTCTTTTTCGATATGATTCTTATACTCTTCATACGTTGTGGAACCGATACAGCGCAGAGTGCCCGCCTGCAGTGCCGGTTTTAAAAGATTGGATGCATCCATGGAACCGCCGCTGGTCGCGCCCGCGCCGACAATGGTGTGCATCTCGTCGATAAAGAGAATGGCATTGCCCTTTCGTTCCACAGCAGACACAACAGCCTTGATCCGTTTTTCAAAATCACCACGATACTTGGTGCCGGCAACCAGACTTCCCATATCAAGCAGATAGATATCCTCATCCTGAAGCAGATCGGGAACCAGTGCTTTTTTCTCAGCCGCCCTCGCCTCTTTGTCTGCATGGATAAGGAGGGCAAGCCCCTCGGCAAGGGCTGTTTTCCCCACGCCCGGCTCACCCACCAGCAGAGGGTTGTTCTTCTTTCTGCGACAGAGCACCTGCATCATGCGGTTGACTTCTGCCGTTCTACCGATAAGGGGATCAAGTTTTCCCTCTGCAGCACATCTGGCATAATTAACTGTGAACTCCTGCAGAATCTTCTCGTCTTTGTTCGCTTTCTTACTATCTGCCGCCTGTTTAGGCATTTTTGCCAACGGCTCTTTCTGCAGGTTATCCGGCAAATCGTCGGGCAGGGAATGGGAAATAAACTCCACAACCGACATCCGCCCCAGCCCTTCCGATCCCAGGAAATACACGGCATGGGATTCCACTTCCGAAAAAATTGAAACAAGCACATCGCCGCTGTCCACTTTTTTCTTGCCGCAGCTCTGCACATGGGCAACAGCCCGCTGCAGCACCCGGTTAAAACCGATGGTCTGTGCCGGCTCACCCTTGCCACGATCACCGTAGGTGGGTAACTCTCCGGAAAAGAATGATTCCAGCCGTTTTTTCAGACTTTCCGCAGAGCCACCGCACTCCCGGATAATATATTCGGCCAGCTCATCATGGAGCAGTCCGTAGAGCATGTGCTCCACCGTGACATACTCATGGTTGTAGCTTTTCGCCTCTTTGATTGCTCTTACAAGAGCCATTTCCAGTGTTTTACTTAACATATTCGCCAACCGTTTTTTACTGAATCATCTGACTTTTAACACCTTGCATCATTTACACTTTTTCTATGGAACAGCGAAGCGGAAACTCATTCTGCTGTGCCAGATTGTGCACTATCGCTACCTTTGTTTCACAGATATCAAGGGTAAAAACTCCAGCTATCCCCACACCTTCCTGGTGTACATTCATCATGATCTTACTTGCTTCGGCAGTGTTCTTCTGGAACACGTTTTCCAGGATGGAGACAACAAACTCCATTGAAGTATAATCATCATTATGCAGCAGAACCTTATAAAGAGAAGGCCGCTGCAGCTCTATCCGCTCTTTGGTTACTGTTAATCCTTTCTTATCACTCATGGTTTTCTGTAGGTTTTTCGGATCCCGAACTGTATGCAATATCCCATGGATGGCACCGCTTGTATTGTATCATAAGGACGATCTGCTTTTTTTTCAATGGTCTTACTTTTGCAAGGCTCGTAAAAACCTGTATAAGTATATGGTCAGGCAAAAAAAACTTCATATCTGGGCGCAGATATTTTCTCTCATTCCGACGTACCAGCTACGTTGTAACAAGTAACAATATGCAGCAGCAAAGGAGATGGAGAATTTCAGGACGCCATCACTTTTTTCTTCCAAAAAGCATACTGAAAAAAAGCTCCTCAAGGACCAGTTCCGGAGGCAACGGAGCACCTTTTAGACGAAATTCGGCTTGCAGGAGTAGATACAACCAGTTCTTCAGCTGGCTGCAGGAGAATTCTCCGGCCTTGCTAAAACTCATAAAAAGGGCATAGGGATGCCCCTTCAGCAGATCTTTCCACTGCTCTTGTGCCTTCAGGGCAGGCAGGTAGTTCCCCTGAAACTGCTGAGCACTCATCCCGGGCTGATAGAGGGGTTCCGGCTGTAACTGCAGGGAACGAAAAACCAGCAGTTTTCGCAGATAATTTTTCATGGTGGCAAGAATGGCCAGCGAATGGACACCATTTTCCAGCAAGCGGTGCAGCAGAACAATGGTTCGTCCCGTCTGCTTTTTTCCAAAGGCGTCTGTGAGTTCATAGAGGGCATCCTCACGGGTTCGACCCACCATTTCGTCCAGATCTTCCAGGGTAATACTCTCACGCTCTCCCACAAAGAGACAAAGCTTCTCCGTTTCCATAACCACTGCCACAGGATGAAACCCGACCCGTTCGTACAGCTGTTCGAGAACCCTGGGCTGCATCTTTTTTTTGTGGGCAGAAAGGCTCTTCATGACCAGCTCACGCAGGATTTCTTTTTTTCCTTTCTGGGCAGCAGCCCCCCCTCCCGACGCCACTGAGCAGTCAATCGCCACACCATGCTTCTTTATAAAGGTAAAAAACTTTTTCCGTTTATCAACGGTTTCCGCACTGAGTAAAAGGATATTGGCAGGAGGGATACCTTTCATAAATACTTCCTGAAAACGACCGGCAGCATCTGTTCCGCTGTCTGTTTTCTTCTGTGCATTCGCCCCCCCAAGCAGTTCGTCTGCCCAGAGCAGCGAACCGGCGGGTCTGGAGAAAGCAAACAGCTTCTGCCACTGTCCGCCTTCTATCGCCTGCAGGGATTCTCCCGCCGGCAATCCGGCAAGATTCAGGAAGGCAAGGAGATGGCGTCTGCAAGCACTGTCCTTGTTCTCTGCATGTGCCTGCTCAACCTTTGCCCAGATGGATGAAGCACTGTTCTTTGAGTGAAACAGGCGGCTGTCGGTAACCCTGTGAATTTGCAGTCCCGGAAGCAGGCTGAAGTTCATCAGCTGCCCCAGGGTCCTGCCGCTGTCCTCGGTATCCCCATCGATTTGATGGACAGTGCCGCCACCATCAAGGGTCAGGAGTGTTTTTTCAAGACGGTCGGCAGCTTCCCGGCAGAGATAACGTTCGCCAAAGAACAGATAGAGCTGACAGAACTCGCCCTCTGCCGTTTTTTTCAACAATGCCGGCAGTTCTGTGCGCTTAATAAGAGGCATGACGACTCCCTTTCTGATCCATTATCTTATGCAGAATGGCAGGCAGGGAACCGGGCTGCAGATAATCCTCCCCCAGACCCCGTTTGAAAATCTTCGCTGATTTTCGTGCCACATCCTCCCAACTGAGGTCATCGGAGGACTTCGCCACCACCTCAAAGATAAATTCATTATAGGGATTATTCACCACAGCCTTCCCCGTACCAACAGTTGCGAGAATATCCACATTGTTGTTGAAAAGAGTGGCAAGCTCTGAATACGCCTGGATACCGCCGCAGGAACCAAGGGACATAAAGCGCTGTTTAGCAGCAAGATCGTATGCGGTTATCTTGCCGGCTTTAATAAGTTTATGGATGGGTTCGATCAGCTGCTCCTTTCGCCAGTACGAATGTCCGCGCTGGGCAAACATCTCATGCCCGCCGAGCAGAAACTGCTTCAATAATTCTTCCTGCATATCTTTTCCCTGGAACACATAAGTGGAATGTGAAATTTCAATTCCATTGACCTGTTTCACCCAATCCAGCAGCAGCGCGTTTTCAACCTGCAGCCTGAAGAGCTGCGGCAGAATAGTTTTGGGAGATGCTGTATATTTGGCCACCAGTGCCGCAGCCTGTGCCATGGCATCCGGCGATGCCGACAGATCGAAACTGCGGGACAGACGTGGTCTGTATCCCTGCTTAAAGAGAAACCGGCAGTTGGAGGTATAGGACTGCCTGCCGTCATCATCAGCATGGAAAACAGAGAGGCTTGAAAGCCTGCCGTCGCTCTTCCACTCTGCAAACGCTGTGCGGCTGTAATATTGAAGGGGAACTGCCCCGTACTCGTACATCATCATGTTAATACGGATGCGATCCACCTCCCCCACATACTCGGAATAATACTGCAGATAGTACTGCAGGATCACACGAAGCTGAATGGTAAAGACCGTGTTTTCCTCACGGATGGCAGTCAGCATATTGGCAATCAGGTAGGAACGGGTTTCCGGCTCGATGCTTTCAAGAAGCTTCATAAAGGTGGCTGAAAAGAGGATCAGACTGTTTTCATCCTGAAAGGCGGAGGCTGTAACCAGATCCAGCACCTGTTTCTGCTCATCGGCGTCTTTTGGGAAAAAGAGTGCCAGCTTTCCGCGCTGGGCAAGACTGATGATAAAATCGGAGACATGATTATTGTCCGGATCAACGGCAAGCAGGAACTGCAGCAGATTCGATTCGTTGGCGGCTGCCATCCGTTCTGCGAGAACAGGAACCAGGATATCCCGAAAAGAGGAGTCGTAGAGTTCACTGCCCTTTGAGAGCAGAATATAAATATTGGCAGTGGTCATATCCCGTGCCGCCTGCACACGAGCCTTCGCCGTTGCCACCCTCAGCACACTCACGGCAGAACCTCTCTTTCCTTTCTTCAGCTCCCTGTAGAAGGAAGTCCGGTACAGTGCCCGGACTTTTGGGTCCAGACGCTTCCAGATCTTTTCCAGGAATGCGTCGGGACTGCCGGTCAGTGTTCTGGCGGATATCTCCCTGCCTGCACTGTTCGTGATTGAATGCAGATCGTTAATCTTCCAGGTCAGATAGTCGGAAGAATTGGCAAACCCCTTGAGAAGGATGGCTTTATCCGTTGGAGGAAGGGTGAAAAAATAAGCCTCTTCCCCGTCTTTATCCAAAATAAAATAGTCCTGCAGCCAGGCAAGGGCCGCCCTGACGCTGATATCTTCCTGAAACAGGCCGCGTGCATTCCAGGCATCGGTATCGGAGAGCTGATGGATCAGAACCATATTGTGGAGGGCATAATAGGCATTCATCCCCGAAATCTGGCAACTCTTCTCCGTCGCCCACTGCTGCTTGACACTCATCTGTTCCAGCATATCCATAGCAGTAGCAAGCGTTTCCGCCGTTTGCCCGGGAAGAAGCAGAAATGCCTTTAACGCCCAGCCGGCAGGCTCACTCATGGCAGCAACCCGATCGGTGTAGTCCAGAAAATCCCGAGCGGTGATCATATCGGCATACACAAAGGCACTCATCACACGATTCGCACTGAAATCCAGACTGCTTAATTTAGCAAGCAACAACCAGCAGTTTTCGACATCTGCTCCCTGAAGCGTTACGAAACGTGCAAGAATCTCCTGGTGACTGAAACGTATTTCCGTGCTCTGCAGACGCTGCAGCGTATCAATCAATTCGTCAATCGAGATATACTTCAGCCGGGTAAAGGACTGGAGAACCAGTTTATTGGTGAAACTGAGCCTGCCGATAAGCTCCCTGTTGTACTCCAGCAGTTCCGTATCCTCACAGGCAACCGAGGCAAAGGCAGCAACGGTATCATCGTATGCCCTGTCGGAAACTTGAGCCAAAAGCAGCTGTGGAAGTACCACAAAAACAAATATGAGTAAAAATATACTTTTACGTCTTTGGTGCATGAAAAAAATTTTAAGTATTGTTAGTGTAGATGGAGTCGGGAAAAGATGTACTCCTGTTTCGGGCAGATAGTACCATCAGTGAGAAAGATTTTCATGGAAAAGAGTTCTCTCTTTCCCATAAATACGTGAACCTGCCTGTTGTGCATTCTCTGCACACTGCATGCAGCAGGTTCCACGAATCAGCCATAAAGAGGATAGCAGCCAATGGACAGCACAACCCGCCGGCAGACTGAGGAACTATTCCTTGAAGTGTCCCGTGCCGCCACCCGTAAAAAGCTCTACAGCCTGAAAGCCGCCCAGTCCGGACAGCAGCAACTCGCCAGACTGTTCAAAGCAATCTCCATCTCGGAAGAAGCCCAGGCGAAACGACTCCTTATTCAACTTCGGGGACAGACAGGGAGCAACAGTGAAAACAGCCATGCCGCCTTCGCGGAGGAAATCCCCGCTCTTATCAAGGGCTACACAGAAGCGGCAGAAATTGCAAGAAAAGCAGAAGAAAATGCCATGAACTCCGTCTTCTCCCAGTGTGCCAACGTGCAGCGAAAGCATCTCAGTCTGCAGAAAAAACTGGAAGCGGACGACAGGCTTGAGACAAGCTATCACATCTGCGGCTTCTGCGGATTTATTATGGCAGGCAAAGCCCCCGAAAACTGCCCCATCTGCACCGCACCTGCAAGTCGTTTTGTGGAGTAAGGAGTTGCCGGTCCACAACACTATTGAACATGATCAGCACTGAAGCTCAGGTAAATGCAAAATGGAACTGTGCTTTGATGCAAATTACTTTATTTAATCAGTTCCGCCAGGGCGTTGGGCGAGCTTACCGGCATTTTACAGCTGAAGTTCTCACACACATAGGCTGTCGCTCTGCCGTCCACCTGCTCAACACTGTTTAGAAAGGGAAGACTTTTTTCCAGGTACTGCTGATTTTCTGCTCCATCTGCCAGCAGTAGCTGGGTCGTGGGCAAATAACGAGAATGCACTTCTGCAAGGAGTGCATTGGTATCTGCCCGTCCGCGTACTCCGGCAATAACGATCTGTTTTGGTGTCTGCAACTGCCGGTCAAGTGCCGTCAGCATAAGCGGCATGGCAGGGGAAAACGTTCTGAGGGTCTTGGCAAATGATACAATCCCCTTCTCTGCAATTTCTGCAAAACGTTTCTGTCCACTGAGATGTGCCAGCCGCTGCATATTACGAGCCGCCACGGAATTTCCTGATGGTTCTGCTCCATCGTAGGCAGCCTTCATCCTTGCCAGAAGTGCTGCAGACCTTGCGGTATCAAAGAACCCGCCATTGGGATCACTGTACAGAGCTATCTGTTTTTCGCTAAGGACCAGACTTTGCTGCAGATATTGCGGAAGTTGGGCAGCCTGGTATAGATCAAGCAATCCCTGGATATAAAAGGCATAATCATCAAGCCCGGCAGGATGACGGGCATCGCCCTTTCGCCACCTGCGTTTCAATTCTCCTGCCGCAATCAGATTGTCCTTAAGAAAATCTGCAGCTCCTTTTGCTGCCTGCAGATACCGTTCATCAGCAAGTACCATGTACCCTCTGGCAAAGGCGGAAATCATGAGACCATTCCACGCCGTGATAATCTTGTCATCGAGATGGGGAGGTGTTCGTTTTTGCCGCCGTGCAAGCAGCACTTTGCCGGACACAAACAGTGAACGCTCCAGCTCCCGCTCAGTTATATCGTGCCTGCGTGCAAGCCCGCTGCACTCCTCTGCCCAGTATAAAATATTTCTGCCCGTGAACTCTTCCTGGGGATCATGCAGAGCATTACCGTTCTTCCGGACACCATAACAGGCCTTGAATAGCACTGCGTCTTTTTCATCGAGCAGGGAATCTATCTCTTCTTCTGTCCAGAGATAATAAGCCCCCTCACCATGTTCACGGTTGTTATACGGATTAACCGAATCGGCATCCTCTGCAGAGTAAAATCCGCCATCACCATCAGTCAGACTCCGCAGCACATACTCAAGGGTCTCCTTGGCAACTTTTTTAAACAGCGGGTTTTTATTCAGCTGAAAGGCATCAAGATAAACATTTACCAGTTGAGCCTGATCGTAGAGCATCTTCTCAAAATGCGGAATACGCCACCGACCATCCACCGAATAGCGATGGAAGCCGCCGCCCACATGATCGTACATTCCACCTCCCGCCATCTGTTCCAGTGTGTACAGAGCCATATCCCGCGCCTCTTTCTCCTGGTGGCTCCTGTAATACTGCAGCAGAAAATCAAGCACAACGGGACGGGGAAATTTGGGCGACTGGGCAAAACCACCGTATTTCGGTTCATAGCTTGTACGGATCATATCAAACCCCTTTTCCAGCCAGGAATCATCGAGCCTCGCCTGTGCAGAAGACGCCTCCTTCTGAATATGACTGGTCACCTGTTCGGCTGAAAGACTGAGACTTTTACGATCTGTCTCCCACGCCTTGACGATTCCCCGCAGCAGATCCATAAATCCGGGACGACCGTAACCGGACTCTGGAGGGAAGTAGGTACCGGCATAGAAAGGTTTGCGATCGGGAAAAAGAAAAAGGGACATGGGCCACCCCCCGCTGCCTGTCATTGCCTGGGTCGCCGCCATATAGATCTGATCCACACCGGGCAATTCTTCACGATCCACCTTGATGGAGATAAAGTGCTGATTTAAAAAATCAGCGACAGCCTGATCGTCAAAAGACTCATGAGCCATGACATGGCACCAGTGACAGGTGGAATAGCCGATGGAAAGAAACACCGGTCTATCCTCTTTTTCTGCAAGCAGAAAGGCTTCATCTCCCCAGGGATACCAGTCCACAGGGTTATACAGATGCTGCAGCAGATACGGACTCTTCTCACCTGCCAGATGATTGGGGGAACGCTCCCGTCCGGCAGAAGTATTTATTTGTACACTCATTTCCTTAGCTTTTTCCAGGGCTGCGCTCTGTCCGAACAGTGTGAAAAGAAGTATCAGACAAAAACAAATTATTTTTTTCATGACAATCGGGACAATTCAGGATACCATGATATGTAAGCATTTAATTCAATAGCCTGCCGTTTCAGGGAAACAGATCTCTTTGTAATCATACAAAGTATGATGTTGAAAAGAGGGGGGTCTACCTGGATAAGTGCCTGTCGCACACGGTCCAGGTATGTTTACCGGTATCAGAATAGGTAAATATACCCATTGCACTTTCTTCAACACATGATACCCTATTATATGAGGTAAAATTTTTTTTCACAATGCAACCTTTTCGTCGAGGGTTGTTCGGGGAGTACAGAGACTATGAATCAGCAGAATACAGAACAGCGAAAACACACCAGAACAAAGTTAGCCGGTATGGAAATTCACATTTCTGATCGGGCGGGATTCTGCACTGGAACCATCAAGGATGTATCCCGGTACGGTATCTGCATTGCAGACCTGCCGAGAAAACTGCATGCCCAGCATGGTCTTTTTGACGCCATCGTGTCAGGAAACGGAAAAAACTTCAAGCTTCGTCTGGAAGAAAAGTGGAAGGCAAAAGACGGGTTGAATACCGTTGTCGGAGCAGGAATCGACAACGTCCCCTGGACCTGGACGGAAATGGTCATGCACCAGGAGTCAGCAACTTCCCCCGTGAAGACAACCCACTGACAGTTCAATCTGGCGGCAGATACTGTTCAACAAGCTGCCGCAGTCTCTGCCTGTCTGTTTTTTTAATGACGGTTCTCCAGGAAGAAGACGCTGTCTAACGCCTTCTTGTAACACGCAGTTGTTGCGATCCTGTCGTGAGTCACAAGGCGATCTGTTTTATAAACAGTTCGCCTTTTTTATATCAACCCTGCTCAACCACACCCGGTTACTCCGGGGAAATTCTTTTCGTATCAGTTTTTTCAGAAGCTTCCTGACTTTGTCTTCCCCCACCAGATATTCCTTTTTCACAAACCCGTCTTCAACAACCCGAAGCCCCTCGTCAGTTTTCAAAATCAGAACACTTCTATCTTTCTTATATGGCTGCAGCAACAGTCCTTTTTCCGCCTCTAAGCGTTGCAAACACCCAAGTACGGCGTGCACTAATCTCCCTGTCTCCACTTGCATACCATCCAACTCTCCGGATAAACTTACGATTTAGAAAAACCGGGAAAAAGATACATAATCATTTTGTTTCAGAGACTCTATACGATACAATGAAAAAAACAAAGGAGACAATTTACCATCAGGATACTTACCGCCACCAGTGAGAAAGTTATGCTGCCGGAAAAAACCCAGAACAAAATTGACCCTGCCCTGTCCTTTCATCTCATGAAGTTTGCTTTCCAGGATTTCCGGAAAAGTTCACACGAACTCAGTGACGAAGAGTATTTCCACACCTATCAGCTCGCCAGCGAAGAGATGCTCCTCCATCAGCTTATCCTCTCCTCCAGGGAAGCATGTTGTGTGGTCATCCCACCCCCTGTTTTCCAACTGACCTTAAGCTCTGTTATTTCCGAATACTCCAATGAAGAAGAATTCCACGATTTTCTAAAGCTTAACAACCTTCATTACGATGACTATGCCACTGCCCTGCATAATGACCTGCGGGTGGAAGCCGTGCTGACACAGGTTGCCTCCACAATACAGGACGTCAATCCCCTTGAGATCATCCATTACTACCAGACCCATCGTGATGAATTTGTCAGGCAAGAGCAACGGACTGCCAGCCATATAATGATCTCTTTTACTGAATCTTCCCGGGAAACAGCAATCAGGCAGATCCTGGTAATTCAGAAACGGCTGCAGCGTGCCCCGCAACAATT
>JANTGG010000080.1 GCA_024763035.1 Desulfocapsa sp.
GAGATGACAGAAGAGCGGACGGGAGAAAATTCAGCAAGTGTCAAAAAACGTGTTGATGAAGCACGGGAAATTCAGAAAGAACGATACGCAAAAAACAGTGCCATCCACTGCAATGCTCAGATGGGGCCGAAAGAGATTGAGAAGTACTGTTGTCTGGACGCTCAATCCATACAACTTCTGGAGCGGTCTGTTGAGAAACTTGGTCTTTCGGCACGTGCCTATCACCGTATCCTGAAAATTTCCAGAACCATTGCCGATATGGATAAAAAAGAAGGGATCGGGCTCTCACATGTTGCAGAAGCGGTTCAATACAGAAGAAATGGCTGAAAAGACTATTACATGACCGCAGCAGAGAAAAAAAACGCATCGGTAAGCCGGTACTCTTTTCAGTACCCCTTGAGTGGTATAAGTGCCTTGTTGCTGTCGGTACCATTCAAGTTTAAGGTCATTTCTTTTCTTTTTTTATTACAGCTTTTCAGCAGTAAGGCAATAAAGAGGAGTTATACCCGAATGATTGAAATCTGAATCCGCTCGGCACCCTTTATCTGCACAGTCCTATGATCGTAAGTACTGTGTAGAGCAGCAGCCAGAAAATGACAAAATAGAAAGCCTGTTTGTAAAATGTGTTCTTTTTCTGCAACAAGGCAAGGGCAATGAGCAGGGTAGCTGGAAACAGTATGCCTGCAAGCAGGGGAGGGAAGTACTTCAAAAGCTCCTGCAGGCCGAGGAAAAACCAGGGACCGGAGATATGGAAAACTCCAAGGTGATTCGGCTCAAAAGGCGCTGTTACTCCTATTGAAAACAGTAGGATTATGGCGGTGAGCGGGATATATCTTGAAAAAGATACTTTGTATTTCCGAACATGGTTCCAGGCAAGCCAGCCCCAGAAAAGTCCAAATCCAATGATATGGTTTACATAGATCCGTTTCATCCCATCACTGCTAATAGAGAAAAAGAGATCATTCATTGTGTTGCCGATTACGGGTATATCCAGAAGAATAGCCTCCGCAATCAGTCCTGCTGAGGCACCGGTTGAATCTCCACGCAAAACATAGCCGGTAAATAGCACAAGCAGGGCAACGGGCAGGGTAGCGACAAGTTTTATCCATTTTCCCGATGAGTAGCTCTCTGTTTTCTCAAAAACGGCAATTAGATGAATAATAGAGAAAAGAAAGAAAAACTGACTGGAGTAAAAATGCAGGGATCGGAAATAACTACCGAAGGGTACAAGTAAATCTATGGTGGTAACTGAGTAAAGTGGAGTCTCAGGGGTATACTGTAATGCCACGACCACACCTGAAAGAACTGAAATATACAGGGCAAGTAACGACCATTCTCCCCAGCGAATGGTGTGAAACCGGGTTATCAGTGAGGTTGAAATCATTTTGTATCGTTTCTCTTGTTTGAATGTACTTGCCGGCATCGGTGCAGGAGACAAAAAATGCTCTGCATTCGTATTATCGGATGGTTATGATGTACCCGCCATTATCTTTAAGCTTTTCCACCTGATAACGGGGAAGTCTTCTTTTAGCCGGACCGTGCAGTACCTGTCCTTCCGGTGAAAATCGGCTCTGGTGGCAGGGGCATTCAAGATAATGTTCTTTTTCTCTGAAGTTAATAGTACAACCCAGGTGAGTACAGCGGCGTGAAACTGCCCACGCCTGTTCACCATTATCAAAAAGGACATAATCAGGTCCCAGATGGAAACCGCCAAGGGGGAGAGGGGCAGCAACTTCTATAATCCGCGGCTTCCCCGGGATTGAAAAGCCAAGAAATCGAAAGAACGGATAAAGGGCTGCCAGTGCCGCACAGGTAAAGAGAAATCTCCTTCGTTTCTTTGGCGGTCGTGAGGGGGAGTTTGCTGTATCCATGAATCAATATAACACTTATTATTTTCCGGAGAAAGCGGCCTGGAGCTGCTGGTTTACATGCTCCGGAACAAGATCCGCAACATCTCCGCCATGTCGTGCAGCATCTTTAATGATTGAAGAGCTGATATAAATCCAACGAAATCCGGGCATTAAAAACAGCGTGTCGACCTCTCTTTCCAGTTTTTTGTTCATAAGTGCCAGCTGAAATTCATAGTCAAAGTCGGAGACAGCACGCAGGCCGCGAATGATTGCCTTTGCCCCCTTTTGGGCAGCATACTCGACCAGCAAACCGGAAACACAGTCAACCTCAATACGTGAATAATCAGCGGGAAAACATTTTCTCACCATTTCCATTCGTTCTTCCAGTGAAAACAGCGGTTTTTTCCCGGGATTAATGGCAATGGCGATCACCACCCTGTCAAATAAATTGAGGGCACGATCGATAATGTCAAGATGACCCATGGTGATGGGGTCGAATGTTCCCGGGTAGACAGCAAGGTTTTTTGTTTTTGATCCCATCTTAGTGTTTCACCTGGTAAAACCAGAAACTGGTATCGCCATACTGTCGGCGGTCTGTGAGGTAAATGTTTGTGAATGAGTCCGGCAGCATTTCGTCACTGGATTCTTCGGCAACTATTACTGTTTTTGCAGTACAGAATGTTACGTCGTCGAGATCCTGTAAACTGTTAACAGCAAGTCCTTTTCCATAAGGGGGATCGAGGAAAACAATATCAAAGGAGTCAGGTGACAGATCACCGCAGTTTTTAAAATCAACTCCACGTCGAAGATCATGTCGTATTATCTGAACGGCATCTTTCGGTATTTCTTTGATATTCTGAAAACAGGATCTGTAATTTCTCCCTGCAAGCTCCAAAGCTTTTTTATGAAAATCAACAAGCAGAACCCGCACTGCACCTCTGCTCAGGGCTTCAAGTCCAAGAGCTCCCGTCCCTGTATAGAGATCAAGTACACATGCTCCTACAACTTTTTCGCCAATAATACTGAAAAGTGCTTCTTTGGCACGGTCGGCGGTAGGGCGTATGGTGTCGGTCCTGCCGGGGGTGAAAAGCTTCTTCCCCCTGGCAAGACCGCTTATGATACGCAACTATTTATATTTTTGGACAAAGGCTTCAGCGATCTGCACCGCATTTAAGGCTGCCCCTTTTAAGATATTGTCGGAAACCACCCACATATTAATACCGTTGGCAATGGATTCGTCTTCCCTGATCCGTCCGACCAGGGTTTCGAATTTTCCGGTACAGTCTGTGGCAAGGGGATAGACATTGTTTTGCGGATCATCTGTCAGTTTCACTCCAGGTGCATTCTGCAGCAGTTCCTTAACCTCAGCAGCGCTGATTTTATTCTCTGTTTCAATGTTTATTGATTCAGAATGACCATAAAAGACGGGAACCCTGACAGTTGTAGCGGTAACACCGATGGAGTCATTCTCAAAGATCTTACGGGTCTCGTTCACCATCTTCATTTCTTCTTTGGTATATCCGTTGTCAAGAAAGGAATCAATGTGGGGCAGACAGTTAAAGAGAATCTGGTGTGGATAGACAGAGGCGGTGATTTCCTTTCCTGCTGCGTAATCCTCTGCCTGCTTCTGAAGCTCAGCAATGGCACTGGCACCACTGCCGGAGACAGCCTGATAGGTGGATACCACAATACGTTTTATTCCGACCTTATCGTAAATGGGTTTTAGAGCCACCATCATCTGAATGGTGGAGCAGTTAGGGTTTGCGATAATTCCCCGTTTTGTATATTGGTCAATGGCATGACCATTCACCTCGGGTACAACAAGAGGAATTTCAGGATCCATTCGAAAGGCAGAAGAGTTATCGACTACAACAGCTCCTGCTTTGGCGGCAGCAGGGGCAAAATCAAGGGAGCGGGTGGCACCGGCGGAAAAAAGGGCAACGTCTATATCGGTGAAGGCATCTTCTGAAAGCAGTTGAACTTCTATCTCCTGATCCTTAAATTTCAGTTTCTTCCCGACAGAACGTTCAGAGGCGAGAAGGCGAAGCTCTTTTAAGGGAAAATCACGTCGTTTGAGAACGTCGAGCATGGCTCCACCGACGGCTCCGGTGGCACCAGCTATGGCAACATTGTATGCACTCATGGGGTAATATCCTTATTAGTTTATAATCTGTCTGTTGAACTGCTGAGAAACTACCAAATTTTTCAGAAGGGGGCAATAATCCATTTCATGCAAAGAAAAACACGATTACCACTGAAGCAGAGGTAAACGCAAAATGGAACTGTAGGATCTCGCCCCTGCGAGCGATTTCCCAGGTCTGGCAACACCTTGAATCGCTCGCAGGGCGAGATCCTACATCCAATCCAGATTAACTGTGCTTTGATGGTAGTCAGTAAGAAAAAGGCACATCAGGGATTTTTCCTATGGACCTTTTGGCTGTTTACGGCTGGAGCAGGGGGCTCTTTACTTGTCTTTTTTAGCGGAGGGGAGCTGGATTTTCTTCATGGAACGTATTTTTAGATACAGAGCGTAACAGGGACCTGAGAGAAGATAGAGGAGAAAAAGGGCAAAGAGCATGATCTGCGGCTCTGCGGCGATAAGAATAAAAATAAGCAGAAACGTTACCAGAATTTGAAACGGTTTAATTTTAAGGGTGGGGACCTCTTTAAAGCTGTAATAGGTATGGGTGGAAACCATCAGGTATGAGAGGAGATAGACAAGAAAGAGCAGAGAGATATGTTTTACTTCGCCGGTTATCCCGATAAAATGACAAAAAAGGATGGAGGCGGAGATCATAGCGGCAGCAGCAGGGCAGGGGAGTCCGGTAAAATTTTTTGATTCTTCGTTGCTGTCTATGGAATTAAATCTGGCAAGTCGCAGAGAGGTCATTGCCACATAGAGAAATGCAGCAAGCCAACCGTAACGCCCGTAAGGGTGTAATGCCCATAAATAGGCAAGCACACCGGGTGCTACACCAAAGGAGACCATATCGCAAAGGGAATCGAGTTCTGCACCGAATTCACTTGTGCTGTTTGTCATTCGGGCGACTCGACCGTCCAGGGTATCAAAGATGGCAGCGACCAGAATAGCGATGGCTGCTGTTTTAAATTCTGAATTAATCGCAGAAATGATTGCGTAGAAACCACAGAAAGCGCTGGCAAGGGTCAACATGCAGGGGAGTGGGTAGAAACGATTGCCTGGTGGGGTGTTTGGTGTATTCACCATGAGACTGTGCTCCGAAAACAATGAATATGCTGGCAAGTGAGGCGTTAAAAAGAGTGCCGGATTTTTGACCATTTACCAAAACTGGATTACTTAACTATACAGTATGGCTTCTTTTGAAAAAAGCAAAATACATTTATTTACCAGGGAAAAGTGCGACCAGGTCAATGAATTTGGGCAATTTCCGTGACCCCTGCTGTTACTTTCTGTCCGATTGTAACAGATATCTCCGAGTCTGGAGGAAGATATAAATCAACACGTGAACCGAATCGAATCAGGCCAAATCGTTCTCCGCGCCGGACGACATCTCCAGGTTCAAGCCAGTTAACAATACGGCGGGCAATAAGCCCTGCGACCTGTACAAATACAAGTTGTTTACCAGATTCGGTTGTCAGTACGCCTCCACAGTTTTCATTCATCAGTGCTCCTTTGGCACTATCGGCAGAATAAAATTTGCCGGGAGCATAGATGATTTTTTTTATAGTCCCATTACAGGGAATACGGTTCACATGAACATTAAAAACATTCATGAAGATTGACACTTTTAGAACCTGTTGCTGCAGATATTTCTCATCGAACTGTTCTTCGATTATGATGATTTTCCCGTCAGCAGGGGAGATTAGAGCATCATTGGACGCCGGGGTCATTCGTTCAGGATCACGAAAGAAGGCAAGGACAAAGGTGGTAACACCGAGACAAAGCCAGGTGGGGATGTTAAGGCCGAGGATTGCAGTAACAAGGGTTACAAATGCAGAAAAGAAGATAAAAGGATAACCTTCACGGGCAACTGGAATCCGGGGTGGTGTCATAGTAAATGATCAGGGAAATATATTTGGCTGTAATACAGCAAAAGCAGATGGCGACAAAAGTCGGAATCTGCTTTCAACTGATATGTTATCACATCACAGCAGGGACGCTGCATGGATTTTTATTTCTTTGGAGCACGAGCCATGGCAATGGTTCCGGTACGCACGATCTCCTTAATCCCGATGGGACGAAGGATATCGACAATGGCCTGGATCTTGGTGGCAGACCCGGTCACTTCAACAGCATAGGATTTGGGGCTCACATCTACGACCTTACCGCGAAAAATATCAATAACACGTAACACTTCTGCGCGGGTGGTGTTTTCAGCCTTCACTCTGATAAGAGCCATTTCCCGTTCAACGTATTCATTCTCACTGATGTCAGTTACCTTGATTACATCGATCAGTTTGTGCAGCTGTTTGGTGATCTGCTCAAGAATGGAGTTGTCACCGCGGGTAACAAGAGTCAGGCAGGAAAGGTTTTCGTCAAGGGTTTCAGCGACACTGAGGCTTTCAATATTAAAGCCGCGTCCGCTGAACAGTCCGGTGACCCGGGACAGTACTCCCGGTTTGTTCTGAAGGAGAACGGAGATTGTATGTTTCATCGGTTTATCCTGTGCAAATGTATATGTTTATAAGGCGTATCTGCATACGCCTTTAACTTGTTCTGTCGGTCAGTCTTTCCAATATCAGACCAGCAGCATCTCTGTGGTAGCTTTTCCTGCGGGAACCATTGGAAAAACACCTTCTTCACGGGCAATGCGGAAGTCAATGATAACCGTCTGCTTTTTGACGAGTTCAAGTGCTTTTTTTATGGTCTCTTCAACTTCACTGGTTTTTGTGGCCCGAAGTCCAGCAGCACCGTAAGCCTCTGCAAGTTTGACAAAGTCAGGGGTAACTTCCATAATGGTTGCAGCATAGCGTTTGTCATAAAAGAGTTCCTGCCATTGACGAACCATCCCGAGATAGTTGTTGTTCAGGATACAGATGATCACCGGGCAGTTATATTGTCTTGATGTGGCAAGTTCCTGGATGTTCATCTGGATGGAACCGTCACCCGCAACATCTATAACGACTTCATCGGGGAATGCCATTTTAGCACCAATGGCAGCAGGCAGTCCATAGCCCATGGTTCCAAGACCACCGGAGGTAATCAGTCTTCTGGGTTTGTTAAATTTGTAAAACTGTGCCGCCCACATCTGATTCTGCCCTACCTCTGTGGTAATAATGGCATCTCCCTTGGTAAGTTCGTCGAGTTTTTCGATAACAAACTGGGGCTTGATAGTTTCACCCTCATCTGTATATCCCATGGGATGCTTATCGGTCCAGTTTTTGATGGTTTCAAGCCATTCCACGTGACTGGCAGCGACTTTATCTAGATCTTCGCCACAGGTTTTTAACCAGGCATTCATCGCAGTAAGAGCATGTTTACAGTCGGCAACGATCGGGATGTCGACCGCAACATTTTTACTGATGGAGGTGGGGTCGATATCAATGTGGATTATTTTTGCATGTGGGGCAAAGGCATCGATTCTGCCAGTAACACGGTCGTCAAAACGGGCACCCACTGCTATCAGTACGTCACTTTTTGCAACAGCCATATTGGAGGCATAGCTTCCATGCATTCCAAGCATTCCCATGGAGAGTGGATCGCTTCCCGGGAAACCGCCCAGTCCCATAAGAGTCATGGTGACGGGGATGTTCAAGGTGCGGGCAAGGTTAGTCAGTTCCTCATTGGCATTTGAAAGAATGACTCCGCCACCCACATAGAGTACAGGGTTTTTGGCTTTAAGGATCTCTTTACATGCCTTTTCAACCTGTCCCATGTGCGGCTCGTAGGTCGGCTGATAATTCTGCATGCGAATGGGTTTCTTTTCTGTGAAGTCAACAATGGAGGCAACGACATCTTTTGGCAGATCTATGAGCACAGGACCGGGACGACCGGTTCTTGCAACATGAAATGCTTCACGCAGGGTAGGAACAAGATCTTCCGCCTTGCTGACCAGATAGTTATGTTTGGTACAAGGTCTGGTAATACCTACAATATCAACTTCCTGAAAAGCGTCGTTGCCGATAAGGGGAGTTGGAACCTGTCCGGTAAGGATAACAAGGGGGATGGAATCAAGGTATGCCGTAGCGATACCTGTTACACCATTTGTCGCTCCGGGACCTGAGGTGAGCAGAGCAACACCAACGTCGCCGGTGACTCGTGCCAGTCCGTCTGCAGCGTGTACCGCACCTTGCTCATGGCGAACAAGAACATGATTAATATCAGAATCGAGAAGATCGTCATATAGGTCAATGACTGCACCTCCGGGGAATCCGAAAATTGTCTTTACCCCTTCTTCCTTGAGGCATTCTATAATGGCTAGGGAGCCCTTTAGTTTTTCCATGAACCCTCTTCCTTCCTATGTTGAGGTTTGTTAGAAAAGTTGTTTATACAGTAATTAATAACAATATGATTATGTCGAAAGAGAGAAAATATATCTCTCTCTTGTCCGTATGTCAATAATGAAGGTGACATGCGGGGGATTTCAGTAAAAAAAGAATGATAATTACAACTGTAATTCTCCCGGAGGCATTGTAATATGAGCAATTCTCTGGAAAAGATGCTTGACAACAACCAGCTCCGGTGATTATTTAACATATGACTCATAAATAAAAAACCACTCGAAACAAATATGTATACATACGAATTACTATCTCTATTCCTATCATCCTTACAAGAGGATTCGACTGTGGTGGAGACCGGAGTGTTGTGAGATTGCATATTTAAATACAACCAATGATCGTTCAAGGCCGCAGTGATAAACTGTGGCCTTTTTTAATTTGTGCACTTTTTATCACTGCCGCACAAATAAAAAAGAGGGAAAGATGAGAGCAGAAACGGTACAAAAGTACAGATCATATCCGGGAGTCGATCTGAAAGATCGTACCTGGCCTGATACCATTATTACAAAAGCACCAGTGTGGTCTAGTGTTGATCTGCGTGACGGAAATCAGGCACTGGTGCAGCCTATGAATCTTGAGCAGAAACTTCAACTTTTCCAGTTGCTTGTAGATGTTGGGTTTAAGGAAATTGAGGTTGGTTTTCCCTCTGCTTCAGAGGTGGAATTCGCATTCTGCCGTACACTTATTGATGGCGGGCTTATCCCTGAAGATGTGACTATCCAGGTTCTGACACCTGCCCGTGAGAATCTCATCAGGAAGAGTTTTGATGCTGTGAAGGGGGCTAAAAAAGTTATAATGCACCTTTACAACTCAACTTCAACCCTCCAGAGACACGCTGTTTTTAAGATGAGCCGTGAAGAAATAACCGCACTTGGGGTGGATGGGGCAGCTGTTATAAAAGCAGAGGCTGAACGCTATCCTGAAACCTCTTTTCGATATGAATATTCCCCGGAAAGTTTTACCGGAACGGAAATGGATTTTGCTCTCCATATCTGTGAGGCTGTAATGGATGTGTGGCAGCCAACGGTCGATTCCCCTGTTATCATCAATCTTCCTGCCACCGTTGAGATGGCAACACCTAATGTTTATGCTGACCAGATTGAATGGTTTTGCCGAAATATGAAGAACCGGGAATGTGCCCTTATCAGTCTTCATGCCCATAACGACAGGGGGAGTGCTGTAGCGGCAACCGAACTTGCCCTTATGGCAGGTGGTGATCGGGTGGAGGGTACGCTTTTTGGGAACGGAGAGCGCACGGGAAATGTTGATATTGTAACTCTTGCCCTGAATCTTTTCACGCAGGGAGTTGATCCCGAACTTGATCTGCACGATATTAACCGTTTGATCGAAGTCTCCGAAAGTGTCACGGATATCCCGGTACATATTCGTCATCCCTATGCAGGAGAGCTTGTGTATACCGCATTTTCAGGTTCACACCAGGATGCAATCCACAAGGGTATGGCACTGTGTGAAAAAGACGGCAACGGAATATGGGCTGTGCCGTATCTGCCCATTGATCCTAAAGATGTTGGCAGAACCTACGAGTCCATAATTCGTATTAACAGCCAGTCCGGAAAGGGCGGTGTTGCCTATGTTATGGAAAAAGAATTCGGGTTGAAGATGCCCAAGGCGATGCATCCTGAGTTTGGGAAGATAATCCAGAAGGTCACCGATAGTGCCGGACGGGAACTGCAGACGTCTGAAATATGGGATGCATTTAACAACAGTTATCTGCAGGAAATTCAGCCGTACAATCTCGTGAGCTTTAATGTGGTTAAAAGGCATATTGAAAGTGACGATAAGGATTCAGTTGCCGAGATTGAGGCAGCGATAGAGGTTAAGGGAAAGGAAAAAAATATCTCTGCTGAGGGGAATGGACCTCTGGATGCCTTTTGCACTGCTATGAAAAAGGAAATTACCGGGAATTTTTCACTCAGCAGGTATCATGAGCATGCTCTTAGTAAAAGTTCCAGTGCCAGGGCTGCTGCTTACATACAGGTGAAGATGGACAGCGGTGCTGAAAAATGGGGGGTGGGAATGGACACAGATATCATTGTTGCATCCATAAAAGCGGTGCTGAGTGCCTTGAATCGTTGTGCCGTACAGGATGATTCCAGAGAGTAGAGACAGGCTGAAGCTACAGAGACTGAAATTGACACAAAAAACCCTGTATCGTATTTTAGATTACGATACAGGGGCAATTGTTACAAAATGGTAGTTTGTTGTGTGTCGCAGGTCAGGCGTATAGATCAATCCCGCCCTGCTTTTCGTTACTGGGTTGAGCAACCGGCTTACTCACTTCATTTTGATGGGATTGTTCTGTTTTTTCAAGTGTTTTTTGTAAGATATCCTGTTCGACATTTTGTTTATTAATGGCTATTTCACGTGCAGCCATGGTACTGGCACCGATTTCCATAAGAGTCTCCTTTGCTGATTGGGTCACTGACTTCATTTTTATAAATGCAAGTATCAATCCATATCCAGAGGAAAAATTTTAAGAGGAAACTATGCTTACCAGAGAAACGGAAATTCTGTTAACCGTTTTCAGATAGTAATCACTGAAAATTCAATAGGAATACAATGAAACAACTACACCTTGGTGATACCAGAGAATTTGACCTAAAAAAATTTAAACGCTTTCTTCTTCATGATTCTCCATATTTTCGAATCCTCAATTTTAATCTGCAGGCCGGGCAGATATTTCCAGTGCACTCTCATCCCGCCGACGGACAGTTGAGTATTCAAGTAATAGAGGGGAAGGGTGTGTTTCTGGCAGAAAACAACGCCGAACTTCCAGCGGAAACAGGAGATATACTGGTCAGTGATATCAATGAACCCCACGGCGTGAAAGCTGAAACAGATATGCGGATTCTTGTTACAATTGCACCGCCATTCTAATAAGTTACAAATTCCTTGCTGTGTGATCGCAATAAATTTTCCTACACTGTCAAACGGTTAGTGACGCCGGCATAGGTACCTTATAGATAGAGGAAGGAAACAGGAGATATATGAAATGATAGAACGTTTCACAGATCATTCCGCCAATGAAAGAACCTACCTTGCCTGGATTCGAACCTCCATAAGTATAATGGCCCTTGGCTTCCTGATTGAAAAATTTGAATTGTTCGTTTCCTATCTCAGCGAAAAAAACGGTATTGAAAATCAGTTTGAATCCTCAATATTTGTCGAATTCATGGGGCTTGGACTTTTTCTTATCGGTGTTATTATCATTGCCACGGCAACGGTCAGATTTTATATCTATAAGTCTGCCATTGAATCTGAAACATTTCATCCTTACAGCGTTAAAAGCATGAACCTGCTTTTGTCATCTTTGATGATCGTTCTCGCAGTTTTTCTGTTTTTTTACATAGGGCATCAATTTCTCTTCTGATTCCATGATGGATGCCGCCGTCTATTCTCCGTTCTCCTTTTTTTTCGAGGTGTAAAATGAAAGTTTTACTGATCTCAATGCCAGATGTTGTGCCGGTTCTTGTCCATGAGGCGGCGGTTCATATTCCGAACCTCGGTATTGCAAGTATAGGCGGGAATATTGATTCTGTTCATGACGTATTTCTTGTGGACCTTATCCGCAAAAGACGATCCATAAAAAAATATCTGACGCGGATCATGGCTAAAATTAATCCGGATCTTGTCGGTTTGTCTGCCATGGCGTGGCAATATGATACCTGTGTACGGATTGCCCATCTTCTCAAAGAACTGCAACCCGCTGTTAAAATCGTGATCGGCGGCTATCATGCAACACTTATGGCAGAAGAAATTTCTGTTACAGAGGCAATGACCTGGGTTGATTTCCTGGTTCGCGGTGAAGGGGAAGAGGTATGCCGCCTTCTGGTGAATGCCCTTGCCGCAGGAGACAGTCTTGCGGAAATCCCCTCACTTTCATACAAAAAAAATGGCAGTTTTATTCATAACCCCCGTGGAGAAAATCTTGATCTTGATACACTGAAACTGCCAATCCGCGACAAACGGAGGCTCACTTGGGGATATCATCTGATGAATTCCAAAATAGAAACTCTTGAAACCTCGAGGGGGTGTACCCGTTCATGCAACTTCTGCAGCATGAAAAATATGTATGGACGAACTTTCAGGAGTTACCCCATAAGCCGGGTTCTAGATGATATCGATGATATCTACTATAAACGAAAAGTGCGGTCGATATTTATCAGTGATGACAATATGGTGCTTGATAAAAACAGGGTGATGGAGCTCTGTGATGCCATTACTAAAAGGAAGTATAAAAACCTGCGGCTCTTTGTTCAGGCAGACTGCATCAGTATGTCCATGCATGAGGATATGGTCAGGGCGATGGCACAGGCCGGATTCTGTTCAGTCTTTCTTGGTATCGAAAACGGGTCTAAAAAGAATCTCAGCAGTGCTGGGAAAGGAGATATCGTCAAAGCATCAAAAGAGGCAATCCGGCTCTGTCATAAGTTCGGGATGCTTGTTATCGGCGGATTGATCTTCGGCTTTCCCGATGATGATACACAATCCATTAAGGAAAATTACGAGTTTTTTAAAGAGATTGGTGCCGATGCCGCCTATTGTCAGATCATCACTCCCTACCCGAAAACAGGTATGAGGGACCAACTGCTAAAAGAAAATCTTATTACCAATACGGATGATCTAAAAAAATATAACGGACTCTGGGCCAACGTCCGCACTCGTTTTCTCAGCTCGGATGAACTGCAGTACCAGTTCTGGTATCAGAGGCAGGTAGTACTGGGGTGGTGGAAACCACCACAAACCGCAAGGAAATTTTTATGGGTCTCCATCTGGAGATTTTTGTTTAAACCATTCCTGAAGCTGCATTATCGAAGGGTGATGAAAAAACATGGCTGGGAAGGGCGTTTTCGTATGGAAATAGAACGGCTCAAGCGAATGAACAGTTTCCCGGATTTACAGGATTATTAGTGCCTTACTGCTGAAAATCTGTAATAAAAAATAAGAGGATAAATGACCTTAAACCTCGAATGGTAACTACAGCTACAAGGCACTTACACCCCTCAAGGGGGTACTGAAAAGAGTGCCGGCTTACCGTTCATCGCCGGTGTTAGGAGCTTGTTCTCGGATAAGCTCCTGGAATGGGAACGGTTAAATGCAAAAGCAGGAAGGGGATACAACATCCCGTTCCTGCTTTATAAAACAAATTGAAAAAAGAATCAGCCAGCTATTATTTTGCTGCCATTCTCAAATGTTTATCAATATCTTTCATCTCTACAAGAGTTTTCTTCATCTTGGCAAGACCATACCAGGTAGTATAATCTGGCATTAAATGAAACGATGCCTGAAATGTCTTCATCCTGTAGTCCATAAACATTGAATACAGAAGCTCTTCAATGTGGCTGTCAACTTCGTAAAAGGTGAGAAGATCCGGATACGGAAATGTGGCCTGATTTGTAGTGGATTCGATAATCTTGTCTGTATAGAGTTTAGCAATGAGTTCAATGGCTTCTGCAAAAATTTCATCAGCAGCCTTGATCATCTGATCCGAATTTTCTAGACTCTTTGTGACATAGGTTTCGCTGTGACATTCTTTACAGGTTGTTTCCATTTTATCCCGTTCAGCGGTAAATGCTTCTTCGCTCAACCTGGCCAAATCTGCCGCTTTTACCACGTCCAGTCTGCCGGTTGGCTGTCCCGCGTTATCAAGCACACCCAGAGCTTTCAGAATACTGACCCGATAGCCCATCCATTCGGCATCTTTTTCAGGCAATCTGACAGCCAAAAAGCCCCATGCTGTCATAACTTTATGATTCCCTCCAGACATATGACAATCCTGGCAGGTCGGTCCTCTATGGGCATCTCTGTCAGTCATATATGCGGCACCATGTTTTGATCGGGTCCACATCTCCCATTGAGCATGATCAAACCCTGTGTGGCACTGCATACACGCTTCGGGCTGCTGTGCCTCTTTTTTTGAAAATGCATGTCTTGTATGGCAGTTCTGACAATCCATACCATATTTAAAATGGGCTCTGAACTCACCGGCAAGACCTTTGGTCCTATCCTCCTCAGTTACTATGCCTAGATTGTGACACCCATTACACCCTTTCTGTCCTGCTATAAAAGCAGTTGGTTGTTGATGGGCAAAATCTGGAAATGCTGTAATAGGAAGAAGCCCCTTGGCATGTTTTCCTTCCAGATACTGTCCTGCCTGATCCTCATGACATTCCTGACAGATGGATATGGTGGGTAATGTGGCTTTATCCACATCGTCCGCACTCATATGGCTGTCACCATGACAGGCAGTACAGGTGAGTTCTTTTGACATAACACCCCTGTTAAAATCCGCCACAATGCCAGGTGTCAATTTGAGATGACATTCCTCACATTTTGATGTGACCGCCTGTGCAGGCATGGCAAACAGCAATACACCCAGCGAAAATAGAGCAACCTTTCCATACTTCATAAATTCCTCCCCAAAAATCACCGACCACGCCCAGAGGACGTGGTTTGGGGAAGACCCCTCGAAGGGGTCATTATCGTAAGGAAAGCCCCTAAAGGGGCTAATTAATTCCTATTTATTTATTGTATTTCTCACTTATCCTGATGCTTGATATATTCTCTTATCATTTCTGCATCAAGACCAACGGTGCTAACACAATAACCTTTTGCCCAAAAACTCAAGCCTGTCATCCTCTTCGTACCCATCAACTCCCGATGAATTCGAATAGCACTTTGTGAGTGATCAAGATAACTGATGGAAAAACAATAAAAAATGTGCAAGATATGCGAGGGAACGGCAAGGAGCCCCCTCAAGTATC
>JANTGG010000081.1 GCA_024763035.1 Desulfocapsa sp.
ATGAAGCAGATGTGCGGGAGCTGCTTGGTGACACCACCTCAACCAGGCTGCAGGCCATTGTCGGCAGAAACAAACTTGTCTTCATCGACGAGGCCCAACGTATCAGCAACATAGGTATCACCCTGAAACTGTTTGCCGATAAGCTGAAAGACGTTCAGGTCATCGCCACCGGTTCATCATCGTTCGAACTCAGCGCAAAAATCAATGAACCGCTCACCGGCAGAAAATACCATTTCCAGCTTTTTCCACCATCATACCTGGAACTGGTTGAGCAGCATGGACTGCTGACAGAAAACAGGCTGCTGGAACACCGGCTGGTTTTTGGATATTATCCGGAAATTATCACCCATCCCGGAGAAGAAAAAGAACTATTGCAACTCTTAAGTGACTCTTTTTTGTACAAAGATCTGCTTCTTCTGGAAGATGTCAGCAAACCCATCCTCTTTGAAAAACTGCTCAAAGCCCTGGCCCTGCAACTTGGCTCCGAGGTCTCGTTTAACGAACTCAGTCGCCTGACCGGGGCCAACCACCAGACTATAGAAAAATATATCACCCTGCTGGAAAAGGCCTTTGTCATTTTCCGCCTGCCCGCCTTTTCCAGAAATGTGCGCAATGAGATCAGGAAGGGGAAAAAGTTTTATTTTTATGACAACGGAATCCGTAATAGTATCATCAATAATTTCCAGCTCTCTTCCCAGCGCACCGACATGGGGCCGTTATGGGAAAATTTTCTTATTAGTGAACGAATGAAAACACTTTCCCACATAGGCCTCTCTGCGGACAGATACTTCTGGAGGACGACCCAGCAACAGGAAATCGACTATATTGAAGAAACAGCCCAGTCTCTGACCGCCTGGGAATTCAAATGGAACGTAAAGGCAAAGGCGAGAATCCCCAAGACCTTTACCCGTGCCTATCCGGATGCGGAATGTTCCGTGGTGACTCCTGAGAATTTTATGGATTTTCTTACAGATACAGCAACTCGCATCCCGGCACCGGAACTGTGATATAACCAGGCTGGTCTGCGGATAACTTTTGCCCTTATACCTGCTGAAGTAACGCCGGGGAAAAAGAAAAGTTCGGTAATAAGTTCGGAGATGAGTTCGGAGAAAATTATAGCCATTATCCAGGACAATCCCCATGTTTTTGACAGAAAGATAGTTGAACAACTGAGTCTGAGCTCAAGAGCAGTGGAAAAACAGATCGCGCAACTGAAAGCCACTGGACGGCTGCAGCGCATCGGCCCTGCCAATGTTGGGTATCGGGAGGTACAAGAATGAACAAAGTGTATACATTAATGTTTTTTGACAAAATAAATTTGCTATGAATCAAAAAGAACTACAATACCTTTTCCGTAAACCGAAATTTCCTTTAATAATAAGTATTGAAGGCTATTTTATTGGTGCAAAGACGCCAGCCGACCTCCTTAAAAAATTGCCTCGGGTTCCATTTGGAGACAGTGCATATTATCAGGCGATCGACAAGACAGGAGAGGGGTGGAATTTCTCACCGGAACATAGGCTGCTCTCACCTCTGACCTTCAAAAAACGATGGACCAAAAAAGAAATCATCTCACTGTTTAATCAAAGAATAAACAAGGAGGATGGACAGCAGGAGCAGTATTCTGAAAAATCACTTTCCAGTAAACGCCTTGATCGAATTATTACGGATCTGGTCAAATTATCAGAAAATTTTCAATAAGGTGATACAATTGACAAGCAGGGCGGCATGGACACGACAACAACTGCTGGTGACCTTCAGTCTTTATTGCAAGATTCCATTTGGCAGGCTGCACCAAAAAAACTCGGAGATCATTAGATATGCGGCACTGATTGGAAGAACGCCATCTGCATTGGCCATGAAACTGACCAATATTGCAATATTGCCAGTCTTGACCCGGCAATAACCGCCACAGGCCGGAAAGGGTTAAAGGGTGCATCAATAGCGGACCGGCAGATGTGAGAAGAAATGCAAAATGACTGGAACCGGTTTGTCACTCAATCCGAAAATGCCATCCATGACGTTCTGTCGAAGTCCTCGACAAAAAGCAATAGGTTTGCAGATGAACAAAATCCCCTTGAAGAACAAAAAGGATTGCACCGGACAGCAAAAAGCCCGCAAACCGTTGTCGGTTGCGGGCTTAATGGACTTTGCCAGACTGTTCAAATGGTGGAGGACACGGAGCCTTACCCCAATTCGTTCTCCAAACAAAAAATACATCCGCAAAACCTGTTTATTCAACACCTTACTACACATCAAATCCCTTCAGCCTGCCAGACACAGAGAGAAATTTTATTCTCTACATTTTCCCGAAACAGAGAACAGACGTGGGTTCGATTCCCATTCGGAGGCCTCCTGTAATCATTCCGCAAACCTGAGTCTGAAAGCGGCCATGTCATAAGTTTTGTCGCAAGTTTTTGTCACAGCTCCGTGTCGTTAAGAGGATAGATTATTCATCCTTCTTGCGCTCTGTCAGTTTTTAACAGCCGATCGAAGTCACTCTCAAAGAGCCGATCTTGAACAATACGGTATTTTTCAAACTCGCTTTCAGCGTGAGCTTTGGCAATTTCTGCGGTCACTCTTCCTGCATCCTGAAGGATCTCCCGGTCGGTGGCTTCGATGAATTTGTTCAAGCGTGTTTCCCAATCCTGCATAGTCATCGGCATCTTGCGCAGGGCCATGTCCTCGGCCACATCCAGGTAGGCGTTCACCAGCCGGGTTAGTTGTGCCATCTCATTTTCGGTCAGGTAATTTTTGGCCACGCTGACATCAAACTTCTGGATTTTCCCCTTTGGGGCGTCCTTCCATGTGGTCAGACCCATGTTCTGTTTCTGATGATCTGCCCGATCGATAAGCACTTCGGCAGCTGTCTGGCCGTGAATGGCCCAATGCAGTTTATTCTGAACGGTGGCAAAAAACCTTTTGGTGGCCTGCGCTGTGACATCATAGTCAATGGACGTGGCGTAAATATCGGTGATCTTCTGGTAAAACTTACGCTCAGAGAGCCGAATCTCCCGGATACGTTCCAGTTGCTCTTCAAAATATTGTTCCGTCAGGATAGATCCACCGCTTTTGATCCGCTCGTCATCCATCACATAGGCTTTGATGGTGTAATCTTTAATGATGGTGGTCGCCCATTTACGGAACTGCACAGCACGTTCCGAATTGACCTTGTAACCAACAGCAATAATCGCCGAGAGATTATAGTGCAAGGTGTTGTAGTTCTTACCGTCAGCGGCAGTTATCCGAAAATTTCGGATAACTGAAATTTCCTCTAACTCGCTGTCACTAAATATCTTTTTTAGATGATAGTTTACCGTCCTGACGTCAACGTCATAGAGTGTGGCCATCATTTTCTGGGTCAGCCAGATGTTTTCATCCGCATATACCGCCTCAACGCCACCCTTGCCGGTGGCTGCTACAAATGTCAGATACTCGGCCGCCGAGGAACGAACAATGGAGGTCTCTTCTTTTCCTGCTTTTTGAAGTTGCCTGTTTTTATCCTTTTTCATTCAACGCCTCCCCAGTTTTGATACCTGTCCCGGGACCAGCGGAGATATTTCATCAACTCCCAGTTGACTGATTCGGAATCAAAGTGCTCACTGTGGTAATCGTCACCGGACCATTCCATAAAACTTTCGTGCTCTTCATGATTCGGATCCTTCAGGGCGTTGCAGAATTCAAAGTAACCGGGTACACCGCCCACATCTTCAGGCGGGCAGGCTCTTTCGCCCTCAAGACAGGCCAGCTCCATTCTCAACTCCGGATTGAAATAGCGGCTTTCCTCTAAAAGAAGTTCATGTTCCCAGCTGTCCCCGAAATCATACAGATAATTGAATGTGCGTCCTTTTTGTTTGATCAAATCTCCAAGACGGTATCTTCCACATACCAGTCCGTCTTCTTTTGATTCTGGGTATTCGGTGTAGCGTTTTTTCGCGATGGTAAATTCATGCAGATGACTGTCGGTCCAGCCCATGACAATCTGAATAACATCGTGAAGCCGATCCAGTGTGATATTGGCGGGCACCACAAAACGACGCCGGATTGCAGGTTCAATATCGAGCAGTTGAATTTTCAGCAGATAAAATCGTTCATTCATTTCTTTACCTCATATTTTGACCAGAAGCTTCGTTTGCGACCATGTGCTTCTTTGACTTGCTCTTTGAATACTTCATGGCTGTTAAATTTTTTCCAATCGGAAACGGTTACCGCCAGCTTATCCAGCTTCTTCATGTACCGGATTCCATGGGGATAGGCTTTGGTGTAACCTCGCTCCAGAATTGAGAGCAGCAGACTTCGGTAGATCAGGCTGGTGATAAGATGGCGGTTTTCTGATTCCATTGCCTCAGCCAGAGAAAGCAGGCTTCCGTAAAGATCTCCATTCAACTGATTGGCAAGCCCAAGCAGGTATTCCTCGGCTTCATCGATCTTTCCAATTGAGATCAGAAATTCTGCATCCGACTCCAAGAGTCTGTCGGCTTTCAGAATCTGCGCCATCTCATCAGTTACGACTTCATTTCGTTTTTCATGGCCGATCACATCCAGAAGTGTCTGAAGGGTGTCAATGGAATGATATGATCTGAATTTCTGAAACAAAAGCTCCGTCAGTTTTTCAGAGTCACCCTGTTTGAGATAGATTTCCTCCAGCAGTTTATCCCGTTCATATGCCTGATAGGTTTCATCCTCAGGGATTTTCTTCAGCCATGAATGGGCTGTTTCAACATCGCCGCTTTCAAGGTAGACCCGGGCAATATCAATCAGCGCTGCTGTGGACAGCTTCCCCCATGAAACAATGCGGGTCTTTTCAAACAGCTTTGCATCCTTGACCTGGCGGGCCAGCGATTCGATCAGCATCAGGTGATGCCGTTTGCCGCGTTCATCTTTTTCTTTATCAGCCCATTTTTGAAGCGTGGCAATCATGGTGCGGATAACATCCTCAGGCAGGTATTCCCCGGCGCAATCAATCAAGGTATCCCGGATACCGTAGTTATTTTTTTGATTCACCTTGAGAATAATGTCCGCAATCTTTTCTTTGTTGTTACAACGAGAGGCATAATCTACAAACAGCTCTTTGGCATCGTAACGGAATACATCGCCAATATTCCCACTGGAGTCATCGCACATCTCAAAAATGGTATTGTCGGACTCGTAAAACGCCGCAACCAGCTCAACGCCTGTGAGCGGATCATCCACGCTGGATTTTAAATCCTGCAGCAGCATTTCCAGCTCCCGTGTAAAGCCTGCCGATTCGCGCCAACTAATGAAGCGCTTCCGTCGTTTCAGCCCGGAAAGCTTTTTCTTAAACCGCTGAACATTTTCCTTTGGAGTGGCAATCAATTGCTCGATCAGGTCATCTGCTTCATCAGAGTGAACGGCAAGATCAAGCAAGGCATCCGCAAGAGCATCCGCACCAAGAGCGATAAGTTTTTGTTTGCGGTCGGTCATCTGGTTTTCCTTCTTTTGGTGCTTCGTACACGATAAAGGCGTTCGCTAAAACCGCCTTCGTTTTCAAAATCCTTTGTCAGCCGCTCGACCTGACGGTCGAGGAGTGAACAGGCAACTGCAATTAAAACCAGTGTAGCGTTGGCGGAAAACTCAGGGTAGATTTTTGTGGACAATGTGGACAATGTGGACGGAGTTGACCTGGTGGACGATATTTCCGGTTCATTACACTGTCTACGTGATCCACCTTGTCCACTATGTCCATAGCCTCGGTTCAACTCCTTGATCCAAACCGCCACACCATAAACCAGTTGCGCCACTTGAAAGCTATTCAGCTTGCGGTAGCCTCCGTGTTTAGGAATCAGGTCAACCATTACCTTTTTTCTCCGATTTGATCATAAAGCAATGGTATCAATGCCGGATCTCCCTCAAATATCCTGGATATTAGTCCATCATTTATTGAGATTAGGCTCAATGTAGGGTCATCCGGCCCTTTCTCATCAGAATCATCTCTCCTTGGCCTGGCACATTAAGGTTCCCTTGACTGCTAACAACCCTGTTTGTCCAAAGCTGATTGCTGGGATCATGGCGGATGGCACCATTGAGCATGGCGACAATTGACGGTGCTGCGTTCGGCCCTCCATAAAATACCGTGGACAGATTTCCATATGTCGTTATTGTTCCTGTCGTAACGTGGTTCTGTAGAAATAACAGCAGTTCTTCCCAGTTCATTTCCTCTCCCTATGCCACCTGGAACCGCTTAAAATTCTCAGCCTGCTCAAAGATCTCCTTATATACCTCATCCCTGTCCACAGGCGGGTAGTCATTCTCCGCCAGGGTGATGATCAAGTCGGCCTTCAACTCAGCCTTGATATCATCACGATGGCTCCAGTCAGTGTATCTGGCCTTATCGTCCACCACCCTTTTCACCTCCTTGGCCAAGTGCAAGAGCTGATCCTCGGGGTAGCTGAAGTCATACTTACTGGCCAGGGCCTTCAGGATGTCGTAGAAAGCCTTCTCCTCGAAATCAACGCCCAGCTCCCCAAACGATTCTTTCTCTTTCCTGAGGGCATGGTAGAGGTCGATAATCTCGTCAGTAAAGTCCTCCAGCACATCACTGACCAGCACATCCTGTTCCTTACGCTCGTTGTACTTATCCCACCAGGGATTTAAACTTCTTGGAGAAGTCCATACCCTTCACCTTGTTGATCTTCTTAAACTCTCCAATGGCCTTGGCCAGGAGCTGCTGCAGAAGCTTGATCTTGGTATTGGGCAGCTTGATCTTCTCGATCTTGGCAAGATAATCATCAGCAAAGATATCGACCTCCTCACCATGCTCATCGCCCATCTTGAAGATCTCTTCCACCCCGTCACTGGCCAGGGCGTCCTTGATCATCTCCTGCACCTTGGCATTCATCTGGACCGTATCCGGTGCATCACCCTTGGTCAGCTTGTGGACAATGGAACGCACAGCCAGATAGAAATGAACATGATCCCGTTCCGCCTGGCTGAACCCATCACTGCCGCAACAGATGTCATAGGCCGCCTTCAAGCGCTGCACAAAGTACATGAACCTTTTTTCCATCTCCTGGGTGATCTGGGCAAACTCTGCCGCCATGTTCAGGCATTGCAGCTGCTCCAGGGGTGTTCCTGAAAAATAGGGTGCGCTGTCAAACTTATGGAAGAGCTTACCCAGCAGATCGAGATGATCCTTCACCGCCACAATGGACTGCTCGATCTCCTCTATGTTTGCCGTGTCTGTCTTGGAGTAATGCGCCAGGGCCTGGTTCATCTGACGCTTGATGCCGATGTAGTCAACCACCAGCCCCTTGTCCTTGCCCTCATACTTCCTGTTCACACGGGAGATGGTCTGGATCAGGTTGTGACGCTGGACGGGCTTGTCGATGTACATAGTGTCCATGAAGGGGATGTCAAATCCGGTGAGCCACATATCAACGACAATGGCGATCTTGAAGTTGGACTTCCCATTCTTAAACTGCCGGTCAAGCTCCTTGCGGTACTCCTTGCTGCCCAGCATTTTATAAAGATCTTCGTCATCATCCTTGCCCCTGGTCATGATCATCTTGATCCGCTCCATGGGCTTTATCTTCTTGCGCTCCTGTTCACTGAGGCTCTCTCCCTCATCACAGGCCTTGATCTCACTCCACTCCGGTCTCAGCGCCACAACCTCTTTATAAAACGCATAGGCAATGGGGCGGCTGGAGCAGACAAACATGGCCTTGCCCTTCACTGTTGCCCCCTCACTCAATCGCTTTTCATAATGGGCCACGAAATCAGCAGCCACGGCCTTGAGCCGGTCTGGATCACCAAGGATGGCAGTCATCTTGATGTTGGCTTTTTTGCTCTCCTCGATCTGGTGGTCAGAGGCCCCATCCTCGGCACACTGGGCGTAGTAGTCCTCGATCTCCTTCAGCTTGGCGTTGTCCAGTAACACCTTGGCAGCCCGTCCTTCATAGACAATACGGACGGTGATGCCATCCTCCACCGATTCCGTCATGGTGTAGGAGTCCACCGCAGGCCCGAACACATCCAGGGTGGCATCGATGGGTGTGCCAGTAAAACCGACATAGGTGGCATTGGGCAGGGAGTCATGCAGATACTTGGCAAAGCCGTAGGTGCGCTGCACCCCCTTTTCTGTGACCCGAATCTTCTGATCCAGATTGACCTGACTGCGATGTGCCTCATCGGAGATGCAGATCACATTGCTACGCTCAGTGAGCAGTTCAGTATCTTCAGTGAACTTGTGGATGGTAGTCAGGAACACGCCCCCACTGTTCCGCCCCTTCAATAGCTCACGGAGTTGTTTCCTGCTCTCCACGCTGACCACGACCTCGTCACCGATATAGCCCTTGGCGCTCACAAATTGGCCCGAGAGTTGGTCATCCAGGTCTGTGCGGTCTGTGATCAGGACGATGGTGGGGCTGGCAAAATCAACACTCTTCATCAGGAGCCGAGTCAGGAAGAGCATGGTAAAGGATTTGCCGCAGCCTGTGGCTCCAAAATAGGTGCCTCCCTTGCCATCCCCTTGCGGCTGCCTGTGAGCCTTGATGTTTGCGTAGAGCTTAGTGGCCGCATAGTATTGCGGATAGCGGCAGAGGATCTTTTCTTCTTTGCGGGAGGAGTCCGGCAGGTAGATAAAGTTACGGATGATGTCCCGCAACCGAAACGGATCAAACATCCCCCGAATCATGGTGTACAGGGAGTCGATACCATCCTTCTCGCTCAGGTCGCTGCCGTCCGTCTTGCGCCAGCCATAGAAGAACTCGTAAGGGGCAAAGAAGGAACCGGCCTTGTTGTTGACCCCATCACTGATCACGCAGAATCCGTTATATTTGAACAACTCCGGGATGTCACGCTTGTAGCGTTTCGTGAGTTGGACAAAGGCGTCATGGATGGTGGCCTCCTCACGGATGGCACTCTTGAACTCAAAGACCACCAGGGGCAGGCCGTTGATGTAGAGGATAGCATCGGGGATACGCTTCTCGTAACCAATGATCTCAAGCTGGTTGACGATCTTATAAATATTGGCATCGGTCAGATAGGCCGGACTGGCCTCGGCAGCCACGAGCTGCCCCTGCTGCTCGGCCTCCTCCACCTGGTGTTTGACCAGGGGTATATCCTGATAATCAATAAGCTGAATATAGAGATCCTTGCGGCTGCGATCTTCCCGTTTCAACAGGAAGCCGTCAGAGACCATCTTCATGATCATCTTGTTGGACTCGTACAGATCAGAGGCAGGTAAGACATCTAATTTACGGACAACACGATCAATCTCGTCAGGGGTGATATTGTCGCTGGCATACTGGCTGGCCAGGAAGCTTCTGAGGTCGTCCTTGATCAGTACCTCATCTGATTCACGGCTGATTGTGTCTCCCGACACATGGGGATAGCCTGCCTCGCCCAGCAGCTCGACAATGGCCTCTTCCAGTTTGGCCTCCGTGAATTTCATCCTCTGCCTCCAGCCATGTCAATCTCCCATTGCACCTCGCCCAATCGCTCTTTGATCCGCTTGAGTGATGAAAAGACCTGCCTCTCGCTTGGCAATGTCCCGTAAACCAGGCCGCCAAAATCGCTGGTGTATGTTGTTTTTAAACTCTCCCAGCAAGTCTCCACATCCCGAAACAGCAGAGCCTCCACCGGATGATGAGCCAACCAGTCATTGTTGTTCCTGAAACTCTGGACATCATCCCGGGCAACCATATTGATGAAGCTGTCAAATTTTTCCGAGTTGAAAAAATCGCTTAGCTCTTGATTCTCCAACATCATATGCAGATCATACAGATGCCGGATCTTTAGGCGTAAATCGTCCAGAGGAGTCTCACTGTAAGAAAAGCGCACCAGGCTCATAATCTTCTCACACAGGGTACGGGTGGGCTGCAGGACATTAAGCTGAAATGGCTGCAAACCGTATTCTTCTATCAGTTCCTGCTGACCACGCTCCTCCATCATGTCAGCAATATAAGAAACCAACGGATGAGATATAAACGGCTCATAATAGCCAAACCATGTTGCCTCAAGGACAATCACATTGCGCACCTGGCCAAAGTTCCCATGACAGATTATCGGATATTGATGGGCGGTCTTCCGGTTCATTCCCATCTTCCGGGTTAAGCCATCCACTTCAACCTCGGGGAGCGTTGCTCCGACGACTGCACCTATCCGCTTTATCTTGCGCTTGAGCTGATTGTCCGTTTCCCCATCATGATGCTTGACCACCAGATCGATATCTTCAGAAAACCTGTCAATCAGGCCAAAACATTTGGAAAGAGCTGTTCCACCTTTAAAAATAGTCTCCTCACCAATGGGATCATGAAAAATAGTGTGTAAGGCATAGGTGACCCAGTAATCCTTTTCAATAAAAATCTCCGGGATATTCAACTGTTCCGCAGTGGCAGCTATGGCTTGGCGGAACAACCGCTCTTCTTCATGCAACCTCATTTGATATTCCATCCGGCCGCTGCCGGAAGCACTTCAGAGACACCCGGAATGGTATATGAGGTGAAAGGGTTCAGTGATTTTTTCAATATTGCCGCTCTCTCCTCATTACCAAGGTGAGCAAGTATTGCCCCCAGCAATGCCCGGGTTGAGGGTTGATACTTCAAGGCGAGTTTGCTGATACGAGACTGCTCCTCCTCAGATAAGGCAGCAATCAGGTTCTGTAAAATTTCGCAGCTCTTCTTCGGGGAGGCGTCAGGGATTTTTTTTATAAACCGTATACCATCCAGTATCTGCAGAAGGGGTATATTATCCTTGCTTATCCGGTTCTTCTGTTTCACAAAGGATATGGTGTAGCGCCCCCGTTTAAAAGATGCACGGGTCTCATTACGGCCAATCTGAATGGTGCTGCCAACCTGGGTGGTCAGGCCAAGCCTGCTGTAGATACTGACGCCGGTAAGGTAGCCGTGTACCTTGCCGCCACGTTCCAACAGATCCTTGACCACCTGATACTGATTAGGTGGAAGCTCACCAAAGGGCGACTGCTCAGGCTTATAATATTTACCCTTGGCAAGTTTGACGATCTTGCCGGAAGCAGCAAGCCGGTTAAGGGTTTTGACCAGGGCCTCCTTACTGCTCACCTTCCCGGTAAAATCATCAGAGGTAAACACATATCCCCTTGGCAGCCTGTCGATGATATTCTTTATGTTTGCAGCAATTTTCATAATAAAAAAACTACTGGCACCAGTATCATTTGTCCAGTTTTTTCATTAAAAAACTGGACAAATGCAAAGGACTTCCCTCTCCGTTAGTGATCTCGCCCAGGATATGGGTATAGTCCTCTTTACCCGGTAGGTCGATGATGGCCTGTTCCAGCCGTGCCTCGGTGAATTTCATAGGGCCAGTTCCTCCACCATCTTTTCGGCATCGGGGATGCGGATTTCTCCGGACAGGAGTTTGGGGAGGAGGGTGTCACGGAGGCTAACTAATACCTCCGATTGCTCCCTATGTTGAACATATTTTTCAAATATCCCTTCGGCTGTTTTATTAAAAGCTCTCAAAGGGTCATCTTCTGGGGGTAACGCTAAGTGAAAATATGAAAAACATGCGTTCTGAACACGCTGTCTTCCTGAGGAACCAACCATACTTTGGATACAATGCCTACGGAAATTGGGATCTCTCGCAAGGCATGCAACAAATGGAGTCTGAATTGCTCCCTTTCCACGAAGCACAATAAACTCTGTAGAGCCGAAACCAACCTCTCCCTCCTCAAGGAAGTCAACGACTCCTGTTTTCCCATTCTCAAGGCAGGGTGTAATCCGAGCCAAAAGCACATCTCCGGTATTGAATTTTGCTCCACCCGCATATGGTTTTTCAATTATACCTGCAACAGAAAACCCGGTAGTGGGCAGTGCCTTCATATCCACAAATTTGGCAATTTCTTTCTTTTTGAGTTTAATCCGTGGGTTTATTTCTATGGCCTCATCAATTGCTCTAGTCTCCCACCCCTCAGGAATCCACCCCAACGCATCGCTGTAAACAAACTCATCGGGAAAGAGGCTGCGGATCTCTGCGGGCAGGGGCTGGCGCTTATCACCGAGGGCGGCACGGGCCTGGGCCTTTTCTCTGAGTTCCTCGGGGATCTCCTTGCCGCTGGCCAGGGCGTTGTCGATCACCGGATCAAAATCGACAAACCAGCTTTTGAACAGAGCCTGGGCCATAGATTCCAGGGTTTCGTTCATTTGTCGGTTTAACTCAATCCGGTCATCTAAGGATTGTAAAGTATGTACAATTTTATTTTGTTCTGCAAGGTTGGGACAGGGAACCATTATTTCTTTCACAGAAGTTGAAGCTTTTGCGATTGCAGGGACACCAACTTGTGATGCGTTTACAAGCAGACGGTGTTGCCCAATGTGACTCCTGAAGAAATAATTGACAAAATAAGGATTTATTCTTGAGGGATCTAAGCTAACCTTTAGTTGGCTTTGAGAAACAATGTATTTTTCATACTTAGAATCGTCAGGAATAATACTAACTTGGCCTATCGTACCTCGGTGTGTTATTACCAAATCCCCTCTAACTGCCTGGGAGGTTTTGAGTTCTTCTGCCTTCTCTTCCGTTAAGTAGTCAAAGCCTGAGTCCAAGACATAAGCTCCGTGTAATTGCCCTCCCTTAATAACTGGTACGCCCTCACCTACAAAGTTTTCGGCTTTAATCCGAGAGCCAAATGGCCCCATGGCAATTGCACCTTTAACAGGAGCTTTGAGATCATCTATTGAAAACTCTGACCACTCACTCCCCATAACCCAGCACCTCCAGGTTCCTGCGAATCACGGCATCCAACTCAGCTCCCTCCTGCATCTGTTTATAGAGGGTAGCACTCAACTCGGTCATTTTCTCCTCAAAGGGAATGCCATCATCTTCCAGGGCCTCAGCCCCCACATAACGGCCAGGGGTGAGAACATAGCTGTGGGATTTGATCTCTTCCAGAGTGACGGACTTGCAGAAACCCGCCTTATCCTCATACACACCATCCTTCTCCTCACCTCGCCAGGCATGATAGGTACGGCCGATCTCAGCAATCTCCTCATCAGACAACTCTCGGTGTACCCGATCAACAAGGGAACCCATCTTGCGGGCATCAATGAACAGAGTCTCACCCTGGCGGTCACGGAAGCCCCTGGTGTTGTCCGCCTTCTTGTTCCGGCTAATAAACCAGAGGCATACAGGGATCTGGGTGGTGTAGAAGAGTTGGCTGGGCAGGGCAATCATGCAGTCCACCAAGTCATTCTCAATGATCTTCTTCCTGATCTCCCCCTCGGAGTTGGTGCTGGTGGACATGGAGCCGTTGGCCAGGACAAAACCGGCCACCCCGTTCTGGGAGAGTTTGGAGATCATGTGCAGAATCCAGCCATAGTTGGCATTGTTGGCAGGCGGTGTCTCGTAACCGTCCCAGCGTGGGTCATCGGTGAGTTCATCAGCCCCCCGCCATCCCTTGAGGTTAAAGGGTGGGTTGGCCATGATGTAATCGGCCTTGAGGTCGGGATGGTGATCCTTCAGGAAGGTATCGGCAGGGGCCTCACCCAGGTTGCCGCTGATACCCCGAATGGCAAGGTTCATCTTGGCCAGCTTGTAGGTGGCGCCAATGGACTCCTGGCCGTAAATGGAGATGTCTTTTGTGTTGCCGTGATGGTTCTCAACAAACTTGATAGACTGGACAAACATGCCGCCGGAACCACAGCAGGGATCATAGATCTTGCCCTTGTACGGCTCGATCATCTCGGCAATAAGGTTGACCACGCCCTTGGGCGTGTAAAACTCACCACCACCCTTACCTTCCGAGGCTGCAAACTTACCCAGGAAATATTCATAGACCCGGCCGACAACATCCTCGCTCTTATCTGCCACCGTGTCGATGTTGGAGATGGTGTCAATGAGTGCTGCCAGCTTGCTGACGTCAAGACCCAGGCGGGAGAAGTAGTTGTCCGGCAACGCACCCTTCAACGCCTTGTTGTTCTTCTCTACAGTATGCAGGGCAGAGTCAATCTTGATGGCAATGTCATCCTGCTTGGCCATGCTGCTGATATGGCTCCAGCGAGACTCCTCAGTCAGATAGAAGACATTCTTCATGGCGTAAAACTCCACCATGTCCAGATACTTCTCCTTGCCCTCAGCGATCAGTTCAGCCCTGCGCTCCTCGAACTTGTCACTGGCAAACTTGAGGAAGATAAGGCTCAATACCACATGCTTGTACTCCGAGGACTCCACTGACCCCCGCAGCTTATTTGCTGTATCCCACAGGCTTTCTGCAAAGCCTTTTTCTTTTTTGACCGCCTTCTTTTTTGCCATAGAAAACCAACCTTACTGAAGATAAAGAGCTATACTGCAAAGTAGCCTTGAATTATTGAACAATGTTAATATGTAACAGCACTCTTAGGAATACTCAAGAATAATGAGTAAATGCTTGGACACAGGGCAAGTAGCAACCCTGTGTTGGATACAAGGGAAAGGTGACGGGTGGGCTTACAATATTCAAATTGTGGGAATGAGAGGTGGCACTTCAGACGGTTAACCCAGATTCATTTAACCTTTTAACAATAGCCTCAGCAATATCATCTGTTTTCTGTTGTGTTGCAGATAATGGCGGCATGGCCAGATCACGAATGATTTCTCCCTGTCGCTGACAGGCAACCTCACCGTAACTAAAAAAAGTTGTTAAAACCTTTTCATGCCCCAGATTTTGGCTCCATGCCTTGAACTGCTCCGGGGTTTTGCATACTTTTTCAACGAGTTGAACAAGTGTATTCCTAAAACTGTGTGGGTTGAAGTATGGTAAATCAGCATTAACAAAAGCTTCTCTGGATATTCTGCGAATCGGGGCAGCACTACTCCAATGCGCCTTACAGTACCGTTTGAAAAGGTTGGTCGGTACTGTAAGGTGTGCTGTAAAAAATTATAGGACGTCAATGGATTTCTCAGGATGTCGCTGAACACTAAAAAGCCCGCAAACTGTATCAGTTGACGGGCTTAGAAGATCCTGCCGGACTTGGCTGGACTATCAAATGGTGGAGGCGGCGGGAGTCGAACCCGCGTCCAAAAATGCTCCCCTTTCGTATCTACATGCTTAGTTCCGGGCTTTAA
>JANTGG010000082.1 GCA_024763035.1 Desulfocapsa sp.
ATCCCCTGGGGCGGATTTTTTGCCCCCATCATGCTCCCCGACGATTATTTTCAAACCATGAAACGAAGCGGGCTCAGTCACGTGGAGTTTGGAACAGAGTCACTGTCGGAAGTCATGCTCAAAAATTACAAAAAGCCTTTTCAACCGGACACGGCAGTTGCCGCCCATGAGCAGGCAATAGCGGCAGATATCCATGTCGCCCACTACTTCCTGTTGGGAGGTCCCGGCGAATCAGTCTCCACCGTCAAGGAAACTCTGGACAATATCCGTCGCCTGAAAAATACCGTCTTTTTCTTTTTTACCGGCATTCGCATCTATCCACATACGCATCTTTATGATATAGCCATAAAAGAGCAGAAAATTTCCCCTGATGTCAACCTGCTCAAACCGCTTTACTATACCAGTGATCTGATACAGCATAAGGAGATCGAAACCATGGTGAAACAGGCTGCAGCAAAGAAAATAAACTGGATTGTCGGCTCCGGCGGCGATGATTCGGCAGCCATTGTGGCAAAGATGCACGAACGGGGATACACCGGTCCCCTGTGGGAGTTTCTTAAACGCTAAAAAAAACAGGTTGGAAAATTTGAATTTTTTTCCTGTTCCTGTTAGAAGCGGTATCATTCTCAGTAATTGAGATTTTCTGCGCTGGATCTATGGTATGTGGTATTCATTTATTGACACGAAACTGACCGATGAGGGAGAGATCTGTGCCGCTGTCACCACAGCTCATCAGTCACCATGGTTTCAGGGGCATTTTCCCGGCGACCCGATTCTTCCCGGCATAGCCCAGCTGAACATGGTCACTGCGACCATCAGTAAGGCTCTGAATCAGGAGTTGGTGCTGCAGAGCCTTGGACGGGTCAAGTTCAAACAGCTGATCCGCCCCGGTGAAATCCTGAATATCCACGCAGTAAACGGCAAAAATATAAACAGTTATTCTTTCACAATTACCAGTAAACACCAGGAAGTCTGCTCCGGCAGACTTGTATTGACCCCAAAAAAGGAGCAGCAGAGCACCAATGGCAACTGACATACAACAGACCACCACCCGTATTGCCGAAATCATTATCAACGAACTGAAGCTGGAAGATGTTACCCCAGAGACCTTTGACGCCGATCTGGATCTGGTTGATGAAATCGGTATTGATTCCATGGATCTTGCCACCATAGCCCTTGTTCTGCGGGATGAATACGGCATCCGCATCGATGAAGACGACTACCCGAAACTGACCACAGTCCGTATTATCGCCGAATATATCAGTACCAAACTTGCTGAGGGGAAGTAATTGTATAAGTTTTCTGATATTATTGCAGTACCGGAGATTCGCGACCGTTTTGAAAAGGTGCGTAAATACTTTTTCATGCGTGAATCCACCTATGATATGAGCAATCGCTGTAATATCCGCTGTGAAGGCTGCTACTATTTCCAGGGCGACAAACAGTTTGCCGAAGAGAACAAAAACGTATCAGACTGGAAACAGCTGATGGAAGTGGAAAAAGAACGGGGTATCACCTTTGTCGTTCTCGCCGGTGCCGAACCCTCCCTTGTCCCGGAACTCTGCCAGACCTGTTATGATGTTATTCCCCTTGGCTGCATCGCCAGCAACGGTCTGAATGTTCTGCCAAAGGAAATCGACTACCGTATTCACATCTCTGTCTGGGGTAACGATCAGACAAGCCTTGAAATCAGAAAAGCAAAAAACATGCTTGCCCGGCAGATGGAGAATTATGATGGCGATGCACGTGCCATCTGGGTCTATACCTTTACACCAGTGAACATCGATCAGGCACGGGAAGTTACCAAACTCCTTGCCGCTAATAATCAGCAGATAACATTTAACATGTTCTCTTCTCCCGTGGGATACAACGGACACCTGCGGCACACTGCCAAAACCCTTGCCCACACCCGGAAAATAATGAGCGAACTGCTGGCTGAATACCCCGACACGGTTATCTTTTCGCCATACAACATCGTCGCCCACACCCATGAACAGGGGCTGCACAATCTCTTTTCCTGTTCCTATCCCCGCATGAACCCATCAACGGATATCGGTCTGGGCAGATCTTTTCGTCAGTATCGTACAGATCTTAAATGGGACAGGGACGCTGCCTGCTGCGTACCGGACACCGACTGTGACGACTGTCGGCATTACGCCGCCGGGAGTGCCGTTGTGACTGCGAGAATGTATCGTCATGCCTCCGACCCGCAAACATTTTCAGCCTGGCTTGATTATGTGGACACCTACCTTGCCGTCTGGGTGAAAGGATATGAAAAAGGCAGTAATCTCTGCCGGGAACTCATTGAACCACCAAAGGAAACCGACCATTGAAAACCGTAAGCTCCCTGCTCGATGCTGACTGGTACGAGCGCTATAAAAAGATATCAAGACTGAACATCCGCAGCTCCATCTATGATGTAACCGATCGCTGCAACCTTCGCTGCAAAGGCTGTTTTTTCTTCTCTTCCGGTGAACACGAACGTGCCGCCGAAGAAAAAGATGTGGCAAAATGGCATACCTTTGTCGAAAAGGAGATGGATCGCGGCGTCAATCTTGCTATCCTTATCGGCGGCGAACCGACACTCTGCCTGGACAGAATCGAAGCCTTTTATAAACGACTGCCCACATTCTGTGCCACCAACGGTCTTATTAAAGTTCCCCGGGATCGTTTCCCGGACATGATGGTGGGACTCTCCCTCTGGGGTGACGAAGAGGATGAAAAAGCCCTGCGCGGTCAGGACACCTTCAAAATCACCAGTGCCAACTACGCCGGTGACCCCCATGCCTATTATCTCTACACCATCACTCCCAAACAGCTGGGAAAGACGGAAAAAATCATCAGAAAAATCAGCGATATCGGGCTGAAAGTGCATATGCAGCTGCTCTCAAACGATGAAGACGTGAACGGCTTTTCCTGGAAACCCGAAGAGCTTGTCGCCATTCGTGAAGAGATGGATGCCATGCTTGATGCCCATCCGCAGACGGTGATCTCCTCAAAATACTACCATAAGGTGATTACCACCGGCAAAATGCTGGACAGGACATTCGGCTGGTCGGAGTGTCCTTCGGTGACCATTCTCCGGGACAACCGCGATCCGCAGCCCAAACGGCTGACCAACTTTATCCGCTGGGCATCGGATCTGAAAACCGTACACCGCTGCTGCACCTCGGAAACCAGAGACTGTTCCACCTGTAAAGACGGAGCCGCCCATATGAGTTGGGTCATGGTCAATAAACGGGCACATATCAAGACAGCAGAAGACCTGCAGAACTGGATAGAAGTCTATGAGATGTTTGCCAAACTCTACCAGTTTATCCCCTGGTAAGCGTACATGCTTCTCTGATGCCCGCTGCTGTCCCGCCGTAACCGGGCAGCGGCATACACTCCCACATGCCCCTCACTGAACCAGCCATGGAAAGTTCCCCTCCTGTTATTATCGGCTACGATGCCGTGTCCGCACTTGGAATCGACCTTGAAGAGCAGTGGCGGCGTGCACTTGCAGGAGAAAGCGGAATTGCACCACTCACCCGTTTCCCCTTAGATGATGAGTTCCCGGTGCGCATTGCAGGACAGGCGGCATCCATCGACCATCTGGACTATCCCTTTCTGAGTGCCAGACATCTGGCAAGCTGGAGTTCCCCCATTTTTCCTTACGGCATGCTGTCCGTTGCCCGAGCCCTTGAAAACAGCGGTCTGGAAATCACTCAAGAGATTGCCCCCCGTGTGGCTGTTACCTACAGCTCCGCCATCGGTGGTCTTGATGCCGTCCTCCACGCCGACCGCCGCATGCGTTCTGAAAACAAGCTGCCGCCGCCCTATGCTAATCCAAACTCCTGTATCAATATGATCGGCGGCAAGGTCGCCATCCAGACGGGTGCCCAAGGGCCCATTGTTTCAACCATCACCGCCTGTGCCACCGGACTCACCTCCATTCTCACAGGTGCAATGTTTATCGCCCAGGGGCGTGCGGACGCTGCCATTTGCGGGGCAGTGGATTTCGCGTTGGTGGAACCCATCGCAGCAGGATTTTACACCATGAACGGCGTCTACAATCCAAAAGACAATGTCGAGGAAGCCCCCGAAACGGCCAGCCGCCCATTTTCTGAGAACCGTCGGGGCTTTGTTATCTCTGAAGGTGCAGGAGCAGTAATTCTTTGCAGCCGGGAGTTTGCCGAACGTAACGGTCTGGATTTTTCCATCGAACTTGCCGGATGGGGAATGACGTCCGATGCCCACCACTTTGTGGCTCCAAACTTTGAAACGATTACACGCTGTATGGAAATAGCCGTCTCCGATGCAGGCATCAGCCCGGCCGATATCTCCTGCATAAACGCACATGCCGCCTCCACCCGGGTGGGAGACAAGGTGGAATATGATGCCGTCTCCGCCCTCTTTGGCAAAACCCCGCCTCCGGTGACGGCAAACAAATCACTCATCGGGCATGCCATGGGAGCATCCAGTGTTATCGAATCCATCTTCGGTTTTCAGGGCATGCGTGATGGTATTCTGCCGCCGACCATCAATTACCGGGAAGACCCGGAAATCAGCATCGACTGCGTGGCAGATACAAAACGAAAACTGGACCAGGAATTTATCCTCAAAAACTCCTTTGGCTTCGGCGGCTGCAACAGCTGTGCAGTGTTCAGGAAGATCAGGTAATATGATATGAGAGCACCACAAAACAGACGGGTCTTTGTTGCAGGCTATGCTGCCGCCACATGCCTTGGCAATACCTTTAACAAAACCTGGCAGGCAGCGGTGGAGGGATGCGCCGGGTTTCAGCGGGTGGACAGATGTGAGACCAGCAGCAGATCAAATATTGTCGGGCAGATACCCGACTGGGATCCGAAATCACTCCCCTACGTCACCGCCAAAGAGGCATCTGTCTGGAACGCTGAGTATGTCTTTCTCACCATGGAAATCTGCCGGCAGGCACTTGCCCATGCGGGACTGGAGATGAATAATGAGACAGGTCCCGCCACCGCCTGTCTTATCGGCTCTGCCTTAAACGGCACAGACTCCTTCCGCATTGCCATGGAGAACTATGTCAACCGCGGTCCCTTCAAGGTCAGCCCTTACCTGCTGCCCAATGTGTGTGCCAATCTCCCTGCCGGAAAAGCCGGTATGCTTCTGAACTTTACCGGTCCCATTTTTTCTCCCCAGGGTGCATGTGCCTCCGCCAATCATGCCATTGCCATCGGAGCCAGGATGATTCGGGACGGCGACTGTGACTTCGTGCTCGCAGGAGGTGTGGAGACCTGCCTTGTTCCGGAAATCATCCAGGGTTTTTCCAATATGCTGGCAACCATAAAAGTGGGTCCAAAAGACCGTGCCCATGATGACCCGTGTCAGGCATCGCGTCCTTTCAGTATCGACCGCAAGGGCTTTGTGCTTTCTGAAGGGGCAGGAGTTCTGGTGCTTGCCGCAGAAGAAAAAATACAGCAGCTGGGACTCACAGCAAAAGCGGAGATTGCCGGTATCGGCTGGACATCAGATGCCAAACATTTCACCCGTCCCAACAAACAGACCATCGTTCGTGCCATCCATGATGCCGTGGATGACGCAGAGATCAGCCCGGAAGATATTGGTGCTGTAAATGCCCATGGCACATCCACCCCCACCGGGGATTCCACAGAGGTGGACGTTCTGCGGGAAGTTTTTGGCAAAAATATCGGGAGGATACCTGTCACCGCCAACAAATCGCAGGTTGGTCACAGCCTTGGAGCATCTGCCGCCATTGAAGCAGCCCTTGCCGTGGAGGCAATGTCCAGGTCTCTGCTGCTGCCCACGGTGAATCATATCCCCGATCCCGCCTTTGACGACCTTGACTGCGTCCCCGCCAGCTGCAGAAAGCATTCATACGAACACGTGCTTTCCAACTCATTTGGATTCGGCGGCACCAACTGCTGCATTGTCTTTAGAGGAGTATAACAAACAGAATGCGACCAAAACCCTTTCTCTCAAAACCCCTTGCAGAACACCGGAATTATGTGCAGGACACCAACAGTGACACCATCTGGCATCGCTCGCAGATGCGGACTCTGTATGTGGATACCGACAGATCCCAGGTGGTGTATCACGCCAACTATCTGCGTTACTTTGAATTCGGGCGGGCGGAGTTTATGCGTGAGGCAAACTATCCCTATAAAGAGATTGAAGAAAGCGGTTTTATCTACCCCATCATCAAAACAGAACTAAATTACTACACGCCCCTCTTCTACGACGACCTCATGTACGTGCACACCAGGCCGGCCACCCTTGAACTTGTCAAGCTGCAGTTTGACTATGTCATCACCAGGGCAGAGGACGGAGAAATCATCTGCACCGGATACACCAAACACTGTGCCGTCAATACGGATGGAGTCCCGGTTGAGATTGACAAAAAAACGATCCTGCTCTGGGAGGAGTTTCCCAGATAATCATGTCCACTCGTCAGGAGGTGCGCATCCCGGTTCAGCCCTGGTACAGAGATCATTTTTTTAACGGCATAACCATCCTGCCCGCCGTTGAGATCATGCTGATTCTTGCCCAGACAGTAAAAGATATTTTTCCGGACTGTCCCATACAGCAGATACAGGATGCACGCTTTGCAAGCTTTCTTCAGATCCCGGAAGACTGCAGTGAGCTCGCAGCCATTGCCGAGTATGAACAGCTCACAAAAGATTCCATCCGCATCAGACTGTTCACCAGGATACAGCTGAAAACAATGAGCCGGATGAAGCTGCACGCAGAACTCACATTCTGCACACAGCCCTTACCTAAGAAGACACCTTCCCCTGCTCTTCAAGAATCAGCTACTGCCACAGTTTCAGCCGCACGGATATACAGGGAACTGGTCCCCTTCGGCCCAGCCTACCACAGCCTGAGAGACCATCTGCAGCTGACAGAAGACTCTGCCCACGGCAATCTGCTTGCTCCTGATTTTCCGCAGATATATGCAAGTCAGCACCTCCTGGGATCACCCTTCCCCCTTGACGGAGCCATGCACGCCGCCTGCGTTCTGGGACAGTGCAGCACAGACTTTGTTCCCTTTCCTGTGGGATTTGCCCGAAGGACAGTGTACAATCCGACCCGTGCCGGCAGAGAGTATAATACAGAGGTGACTGGTGTTTCCGGGACAGAGGATGAACTCATCTGTGACCTGTCCATTTTTGATACCGGCAAACAGCTCTGCGAGAGTATCAGGAAGTTGTGTATGCGGGATGTGAGCGGCGGCAGACTTGCACCACCGCAATGGATACGGGAGCTCCTGCGGCGATCAGAATGCTGATGACCAGAGCAGCAGTCTCTGCACAGTGACTCGACTGAACCATCTGAAGAAGATAAGTGTATACTTGGCACCGGAAAAATACATACCAAGCAGAAATACAAGATGGGAGATCCCATACACAGCAGGTGCCCCGATCACAGCAACAAGGGGCTCATCCATCTTCACAGCCAAAACCCCAATCAATGCCACGGCAGGCCAGCCGAGGAGAAAAGAGGAAATGATCAGAAGGATTCCGGTGATAACTTCAAGGGAGGGCTTTTCATTAAAGGCAGACAAATCCGCCTGTTCTTCAATGGCAGCCCGAACAAAGGATGTCCCGGCGATTTTTACAATATTTTTTTTAAGCCATCCTTTCACTCTGCACCTTGCCCTATGGTTTACATCTGATGTACAAACAGACCGTTGCACCTCCCCCTTGTACACCAGATGCCTTTCTCCCGGCAACCCTTTTACACGGTTGACAGATGACTTGTTTTTCTAACCCATGGCAGTTCTTTGAAAAGATTTACTGCATATCCATCACAAAAAGAGCCGATCGACGGGCGGCTGTGGAAAAGGAGTTTACCTCTGTGGGACTCCTGCCCCTGGTAGAATTTGTCCTCGTGGACAAACATCCGGACAACCCTGAAAAAGGTATTTTCAACTCTCACATGCAGTGTCTGCAAAGGGGTTTGCAAGCGGGGGCCAAAACCATTCTGGTATTTGAAGATGATGTCTGCTTTCAGGGATTTGATGCAGAAAAACTGCGTCAGGCAACAACATTTCTGACAGAAACACCCTCCTGGAATGGTTTTTTTCTTGGTGCCATCACCGGATCCATCACAAAAACAGAGACACCTGTCGTCTCACAGATCAACTACCGCTGCCTTGCCCACGCTTACACTCTGAACCACCATTTTGCAGAAAAAATCATCACGAAGAGCTGGCAGGATATCCCCTTTGACAACCTGCTGCAAAACCAGTGCCGCCACTTTTTTTCCATCACCCCCATGATTGCCTTTCAAAGCAATGCCGCTACCGATAACAATACTTTTTTTATCGATAAAACCAGACGTTTTTTCGGCGGTCTGAAATGGCTTCAGAAATTTAACGAGTTTTATCAACACCATAAAACCATCCTGCTTTCTTCCCATCTTTTTTTCTTTTTTCTTCTTCTGATTCTTGCATGGAAATACTTGCACAACCGTTAGTTTCTGCGGTACAAGGCACTAACAAAAACCATCCTGATTACCAGCAAAGCCCGGGTAAAATGCAAAATGGTCCTGTAGGAGCTCGCCCCTTGCGAGCGATTTTCCAGATCCGGCAACACCTTGAATCGCTCGCGGGGGCGAGCTACATTCAACAAAGAATAGCCGGGCTTAAAGGTAATCACGAAAACATTCTCAACCGGGCAGGATCATCCAGATATCGTGAAAAAAATTTTAGTCCTCCACTACTCGCAGAGCGGACAGTTACGGCAGGTTCTCGACCATATCATTGCCCCCCTGGAGTTTGATGCAGATGTACAGTGTGATTATCTGAAAATCACCCCTGTCCCCGAGTATCCCTTTCCATGGAAATTCTATGATTTCTTTTCCATCTTCCCGGAATCTGTTTTCCTTGAAGATCAAAAGGTGGAACACCTGCCAACTTCTGAAGAATATGACCTGATCATCCTTGGCTACACGGTCTGGTTTCTTTCCCCCTCCCTGCCGGTCAGCGGGTTTATGCAGTCCAGTCAGGCAAAAGAACTCTTTGCCGGAAAACCTGTTATTACCGTTATCGCCTGCCGTGACATGTGGCTTACCGCACAGGAAAAGATGAAGACTCTGATCACGGATCTTGGTGCCAGACTCATTGACAACGTGGTGTTCACCGATCAGGGAAAATCTCTTTACAGCTTTGTCACCACTCCGCGCTGGATGCTCACCGGAAAAAAAGACCCATTCTGGTTTTTTCCTCCAGCCGGAGTTGCCGATGAAGAAATCGAAAAGGCATCGCGCTTCGGCATTGCCATCTCTTCCGCCCTTGCAGAAGACAGGGAAAAAGGAAACGAGGCACTGCTCAAAGATCTTGGTGCCGCCAGCGTAAACGGCAAGCTGATCGCAACGGAACACATTGCCCACAGAAGTTTCCGCATCTGGGGCAGGCTCATCCAGAAAGCCGGACCACAATACTCACGGGGACGGAAGGTCGTTATCACCATCTACATCTGTTTCCTTCTGACACTGGTCATAACCGTGGTTCCGTTAAATATCCTGCTGCAGAAAATAGTGCGTCCTTTCAGAAAAAAGGCGACAGCCAGGGCTGTTCACTATTACGAACAGCCTTCCGGGCACTGATCCCATGAACAGACAAGTGTACATTACCCATATTGGTGCCTTCCTGCCCAATGCACCCGTCGCAAATGACACAATGGAATCTGTGCTGGGACAGATCGGCGAACGACCTTCCCGGACCAGAAAGATTATCCTGCGCAGTAACGGTATCCGCTCAAGGCATTACGCCATCCATCCCCAATCCGGTCAGGCAAGCCACAACAACGCAGAATTGACCGCCCTTGCAATCAGAACACTTGAACAACAGGGCTGCGATCTGTCCAAAGTTGAACTCCTCTCATGCGGCACAACCCTGCCCGATCTGCTCATGCCCAACCATACCCTGATGGTACAGGGAGAACTGGGACTGCCCCCCTGCGAAACCGTTGCCACCGCCGGCATCTGTCTGTCGGGGATGATGGCTCTGAAATACGCCTACCTGTCAATCTGTTCCGGTGAGTGCAGCAATGCGGTTGCCACCGGTTCCGAGAATGTGTCTTCACTCCTCCGGGGCAGCTGTTTCCAGAAAGAATCCGCACTGGACAAAAACAACGAGCTAATCGGATTCGAAAAGGATTTTCTGCGCTGGATGCTCAGCGACGGTGCCGGTGCGGTGTGGATGAGCAGCAGCCCCGGAAACGACGGATTGTCCCTGCAGATTGACTGGATTCAACAGAAATCCTATGCGGGAGATCTGCCGGCATGCATGTACGCCGGCGGTGATTACACAGCAGACGGCAGCCTTCAGGGATGGCGGCACTCCCTTCCCGAGGCGTGGCTGCAGGAATCTCTTTTTTCCATCAAACAGAATGTTAAACTGCTTAACGAAAAGATCATAGAATACACCGTCACCAGACCGCTGCAGGAGCTTGTCAGCCTTGGGAAGGTACAAGCTGAGAAAACAGACTGGTTCCTGCCCCACTACTCTTCGGAGTTTTTCCGGGACAGGGTTCATGCGGGGATGATAGCGGCAGGCTGTGATATCCCCCAGGAGCGATGGTTCAGCAACCTCAGCACCAAGGGAAATACCGGTTCAGCATCCATTTTCATTATTATGGAAGAACTCTTCCATTCCGGACGTCTGCAAAAAGGCGAGACCATCCTTTGCTACATTCCGGAGAGCGGACGTTTCTCCACGGCATTCATGCAGCTCACGGTGGTATAAATGAAAGATGAACACGTCCCCCAGCACGATATCTCCACCTACGCAAACAATAAAAAAGCAATGTATGCCGTCGACCGGAACGGTGACTATACACGCATTGCCTCTTCCGGATGGAATGTTGAGGAGACGGTTACGAAACAGGCCCTTGAAGAGCTGATACGACTCACCGATCATGCTCATAAAGAAGTGCTGGCAGGCAGGAAGTCTCCCCTTTTCTTCCATATGTACGATCGCCGTATGGATCTGCACACACTTGCCCAGTCCACAGGACTGTATAAATGGCGAATCAAACGCCATTTTATTCCGACTGTCTTCACCGGGCTTTCCCGGAAACTGCTGCAACGTTATGCCGAGGCCCTGGGAATCAGCGTGAACAGACTGACAGCTCTACCCCGGCATGAAGGTCAACAATAATGCAGGAATTTCAACACGATCATTTTGCCCACTGCGAAAGCGGGGTCATGTCTCTTCTGCTGCGGCATCATGGTCTGGAGATATCCGAAGCCATGGTTTTCGGTCTTTCCGGAGCCCTGATGTTTGCCTATATCCCCTTTATTAAAATGGGGGGTATGCCGCTTATCGGGTATCGCAGCATGCCAAAAGCAATTATTAAAGGTCTGCAGAAGCGTATCGGTGTCCGCATGAAGCTGCAGACTTTTTCCACCCCGGAAAAAGGCAGCAAAAAACTCGATATGCTCCTTGAAAAGGGACAGGTAGTCGGGGCACAGACTTCTGTTTTCTGGTTGCCCTACTTTCCGGATGAGATGCGCTTTCACTTCAACGGGCACAACCTTATTGTCTATGCCAGGGAAAAGGACGAATACCTGATAAGTGATCCGGTATTTGAAAATCCCGTTCGCTGCAAAACAGATGATCTTGAGAAAGCACGGTTTGTCAAAGGGGTGATGGCACCCAAAGGACTGCTCTATTATCCCGAGCATGTTCCGGACAGTATTGACTACTTTCGCGTCATCCCGGAGGCAATACGCAAGAATGCAAAGACGATGCTGAAGACTCCGGTTCCCATTGCGGGCATCAGGGGGATACGAGCCCTTGCAAAATCCATAGCCGCCCTCCCCAGAAAAGATGACCGCTACGCCAGACTTTTTCTTGGTCATATTGTCAGAATGCAGGAAGAGATCGGCACCGGAGGGGCCGGATTTCGCTTTATCTATGCTTCCTTTCTCCAGGAATCCGCCGGGATTCTGGATGACCCGGTACTGGATACGGCCTCCCGGAAAATGACAGATGTTGGTGACGAATGGCGGCAGTTTGCCATGCTCATCGCAAAAGCCATTCGCAGCAAAAGAGGAAAAAAGATTGATTTTGAACAGATCAGTGGAAAACTGCAGGATGTGGCAGCATCAGAGGCAGATATTTACCGCCTGCTCCTGCAATAAGCACCACCAGAAACATTGGATTACATACTCTAAATCTGATACCAAAAGAACAGAGAAAAAATTACTGAAAACACAATATACTCACCAGCAGAGGAAATACCTTTTCCTGTACACTCTTTCTGCCCTCAATACTCACAAACTGATCCACCTCAACGTGTATGTGGACATTCGTATCTTTCATTGCAGCTTTTGCACAGCAAGGTGCCGGCTCCCAGTGACAAATGCCCCTGTAACTCCAGTGCAATCACTACTTAAGGATTGACTCCCTCTGGAGAAACAGATATTCTGATTCCATCGCAGACGAAGGGAGAACAATGCGTCCAGTCTCCCTATCCCGTAAATTCTCATTCCTGACAGCAATCACGTATGTTCTCCCCGCAAGTTCTCTTTGGTGTCGGTACGGCTTTCTTTCTCTATGTTTCCAGAAAGTCTCTGCTCAACATTCGTTCCCACGGGTTTTATCGTTTTTTTGTCTTTGAAAGTATCTGGGCACTGTGCCTGCTGAACCAGCCCTATTGGTTCGATAAGCCGTTCTCCATTGTCCATATACTCTCCTGGCTGCTACTGTTTAGTTCCGTCTGTTTTGTGCTCCAGTCACTCCTGATGCTGAAGAAACTCGGTGGATACCAGGAACGAAAAGATATGCCGGAAAATCACTCTTTTGAAAACACCGTTCACCTTGTGGAAGACGGTCTCTATCGGCATATCCGCCATCCCATGTACAGTTCCCTGCTCTTTCTGGGATGGGGAACGTTTCTTAAACAGATCACCCCTCTCACTGCCCTTCTTGTACTCCTCGCCACCATTTTCCTTATTGCTGCCGCACGGGTGGAGGAAAAGGAAAATATCCGATTTTTCGGAGACCGCTACACAGCATATATGGGACGAAGCAGAATGTTTATTCCGTGGCTTATATAATTATCCTCCATGCTTACGATAAGAAACCTCAGTAAACGCTACGGCAGCACTACCGCCCTTTCTCATATCGATCTGCATGTGAACAGGGGGACTATTCTCGGTCTTCTCGGTCCTAACGGTGCCGGCAAAACAACACTGGTCTCCATTTTAAACGGTCTCACGTCCTTTGATGATGGAGACGTTGAGATCTTTGGCTTGGAGCTTGCCAAAAACATCAGGGAAATCCGCTCCCGCAGTGCTTTTATCCCGCAGAGCCTCGCCTTTTATGACAAACTGACCGTTCTTGAAAACCTGCAGTTTTTTGCAGGCATCCAGAATATCCCGGTATCCCGCAGCAAACAGCTTATTGAGCGGGCGATTACCGTAAACCATCTCGACGCCATGTGTGATCAACGGGCAGGAACTCTTTCCGGTGGAGAGAAGCGGCGGGTAAACATTGCCGTCGGGCTCTTAAACGATCCCGATATTCTCTACTTCGACGAACCCACAACCGGTATAGACCCTGCCCTGCGGAACGCCATCCTGCAGACCATCCACTCATTTAAAGACGAAGGAAAAACCATTATTTATACTTCCCATTACATGGAGGAAATTGAAAAGATATGTGACGAGGCAGCCATTATCAAGCACGGCGAAATTCTCTGCCATGAGAAACTTGCTGCCCTGCTGCACAAGGGAGACAAGGACAGCAGCCTGGAAAATATCTTTTTAGGACTGACCAGGGGAGACAACTGCGATGTTTAAAGCCATGCTGATTAAGGAATTCACCCTGGTTTTACGTGACCGGCACAGCCTTGCAGCCCTGTTTATTCTGCCCCTGCTCTTTATTCTCATCATGTCCCTGGCACTGAAAGACACCTTCAACCAGGATCGTGGACTGCTGCACTACAGCATCACAGATAAGAGCAACAGTACAGCATCCCGTCAGATTCAGGAATTCCTGCGACAAAACAGTATGCTCAGCGTACAGACAGAAAAGGAAAAACCGGCAATCCGGATCACCATCCCCAAAAACTTTTCAGCCGATATTTTCAATAAGGAGGCGACAGAAGCACTGATACAGATCCATGCGGAACCAGATGTCAAACAGGAGATGATTCTCCTCTTACAGGCAGAGCTTTCAGCAGATATCATGCGCTTGCGTCTGGATAAGATCCTAAATGAGATTGCCGACTATATGCCGGAAACCGCAGTGATGCTCGAGGAGAATGAACTTCGCCCTGACAGGATGATAGCAGTTCATTATGAAGGACTGCAGAAAAATCAACGCCCCAATGCCACCCAGCAAAGTGTCCCGTCCTGGATTGTTTTCGGCATGTTTTTTGTGACCATCCCCATGTCCACAATCTTCATCAACGAACGAACACAAAACACGCTGATGCGGATGACCAGTATGAATATCTCCACCCCTGCCCTCTTTGCCGGCAAGATTGCCCCCTATCTCGTTATCAACCAGGTGCAGGTCTGGCTGATGATACTCTGCGGAATGTACATCGTCCCGCTTCTTGGTGGTGACCCGTTAACACTTGGTCATTCCATCATCGGGCTATGTATGGTATCATTTGCTCTCAGCCTCGCTGCCATCGGGACGGCTTCACTTATCGCCGTCGTTGCCACCACTGTAGAACAGGCAGGAACAGTGGGCGGCATCATTAATATTCTCTTTGGTGCCGTGGGTGGTGTTATGGTGCCCAAATTTTACATGCCGGAGTCCATGCAGCAGCTCACCGTTGTCTCTCCCATGTCATGGGGGCTCGAAGGATTTCTCGACATATTCCTGCGGGGCTATGGAGCTCGTGCAGTTATTACAGAAACAGTTGCCCTGGCAGGATTTGGCATGGTTCTATTACTCCTTGCCGGTATCATCTTCAATCACAAAACCAGGTTTTAGTGCCTTACTGCTGAAAAGCTGTAATAAAAAACAAGAAAATAAATGACCCTAAACCTCGAATGGTAATGACAGCAACAAGGCACTTATGCCGGC
>JANTGG010000083.1 GCA_024763035.1 Desulfocapsa sp.
AAACGTGCAGGTGGTTGACTTGCTTTGTTGGTTGTTTCTTTTAAAACAGGGTGTTGTGTGGTCTTTACCCCATCTTTTCGCATGCGAAAAGATGGGTTAACTGCCCTTTAGCAGCTCTTCGAGCCCTTTCTGGTGGTCGGCAAGGCTGGAGAGTGTTTTGACGGTCTCCCGGATGTTGTCCGGTCGGATTTTTACATGCAGGGTGATCTCTTTTTTGTTCTTTGCCCGGGTGTGTGTAAATCGCAGATCTGATTTTTTAAGGACATCGCCGGTGATTTCAGCCTGCAGTTTCTTTGTTTTGTCCTGCAATATCTTCTTTGTTTTGTTTCTGCCGCCAGGCTTCCTGATTTTTTTCAGAAGTTTGATCAGGTCGGAAACAGTGATTGTTTTTGCAACTGCCTTTTGTACGTTTTTTTGAACCGCCGGCAGATTCAGGCTGCTGCTGAGGCTGCTGTCTAATTCGCTGAGTAATTTCTTGAGCTCTATTATTTGGGCACGTGTGGGAGAAAGCGGTTTTATGATTTCTGTGTAGAATTGATTTCTGTCTTCATTATTTTTAATGGGGGCAAGGATTTCGGAAGCGATGGTGAATTGCAGCCGTTCATTTATTATGTCAGCAATAATTTCCGATGATTCGTTTTTGGTTCTGATGGCGTTTACTTTCCGGTATTTATGAACTGTTGACTGGGAGACTTTCGTGTTTGGTTTTCCTATGCCAAGGGTGTGGCCGAATTTATCTGCAAGCTGTTCGTTGTTCAGTCCCAGCTCGGAGGCAGCGCTTTCAAGAAAATTTCCAATTTCCACAGGATTAAGGTTTCTGCGGCGGGTGTTTTCAGCAAGGCTGATGTTGAAAAATTCCTCTCTGCTGAAATCACTCTCCTTGAATATCTTTGCTTCCACCCAGGAGTTGCCGAGTCGTGTGATTGCCTGATACCGCCTGAATCCGCATAGGATTTTATAGTTACCATCTTTTTTCTGGAGCAGTACCAGCGGATGGAGCAGTCCGGAATGTTTTATGGAGTCAGCGAGTTCCTCAATATAGGCTTCACGAACCATGGTTTGATTTTCATCCGCTTCGTTGTTCACCCGAAAGATATATTTCTTATCATTGCTGCTGGCTGCTTCAATGGAGGCCATTTGAACCTGGCGAACCAGTGGCATCTGTTCAAGCAGGGGAGAGACAGCTGCTGCAAGTTTTCGTCCTGCTTCCTGAAGTTCAGAACTCTTTCTTGCCAGAATCCCGGGAGAAAAGGTGAGGAGAAGAGAATGACTTGTGGAAAACCCCTCTGCGGCAGTGATGCTCTTTTTCACCATAAACTGATTGAGGCAGTTTTCTTCCCGTCCGCAAAAGGGAGAATCGACTGCTGCCGGTTCGGTCTGAAAGCCCTGGTCAGACAAATGAAGTCGCAGGCGGCTGAGTAAGGATGGGGGAAATGTTGAACGATGCGGTCTATCTTTATTTCCTCGTTCGCCCTGTCCGGAACCGATAAGAATATCAATCTCAGGGGCAGCCGTAGACTCGAAATCTTTACTTTGCAGTACAAGGCTGACAGGTGTCTGTCTGTTGCCGAGGATTTCCTCTTTAAATTTTCCAAGAGGGAGCAGGAATTCTTTGGTTAATCGCTGGTTTGCTGCTATGTTGCTGATATCATTGAGGTCTGCAATGCTTCTCTTGTATTTACTGTTTGTTACAGCAAAGGCTTCCAGTGCAGAAATACATGTGCTTGCAAGGGTGGCGAGGGGGTTTTCTTTTGCGTCATAGGGAAAGGCATCCGGAACCACGATAATGCAGCTGCTGCTTCCCAGTGTCCTGGTGATTTCCTTTGTCGTACCCTTACGCTTGCGAGTCATTTTTTTCCTCTGGAGAAAAATTCATATTCAGGATTGGACTCAGTTGGTCAAACAGCTCTTCTGTTGTCTTGCCACCTTTTGTTGCAGGGATGTTGCTTCCGATAATTGCAGAGAAAATCTGCCTGATCTGCAGGTTTTTCTGCGGGAGTGCCGGAAGTAATCTTTTTTTGGTCGTCGTTTCTATGAGCTGGCTGTCTGTGAGTTTTTTCAGGCTCTGGAACAGCAGATCTGTTGAATACCCGGGACATAATTCCGCAAGGTTGTTCTTTTCCACTCTTTTTCCCGATGCGTATGCGTCAAAAGTAACAGTTAATATATCAATGGCAGCACTTAACTGTTGCAGTGGAGAGTGGGTTACTTTTAGCAACTGATAGTTCCTGTGCCGTTGGCAGGCGAATGCCAGTTGTGCCCCGGCAAGGATGAATACCCAGCCCAGAAACATCCAGACGAGGAAGAGAGGAAGGGTGGCAAAAGACCCATAAATGGCATTGTATTTTGAGACACCAACCTGCAGACCAATATAGATATTTTGAGTCGCGAACCACAGGGAACCAGCAAAAATTGCACCAATAAAGGCGGATACGGGTTGTACCTTTGTATGTGGAAAGAAGATGTAGATAAGAAAAAGTGTCAGGCTGATAAAGAAGAGGGGGACAAGAAAAAGAAGACTGGTCTGCACCCACACCGCTGGCAGAACGCTCATCATTTTATTGAGCAGGCGATCATTTTTGAGGATGGTGTTTGCCGCAAAACCAAAGTTGATGGAGAGGGGCATCAGAATCATAAAGGTCAGGTAGTCTGTTACCTTACGCATCAGTGATCGTCCGGAGGACACGTGCCAGATTGTGTTCATCGACAGTTCGATATTGCCCAGTACCAGTATGGCACTGAGCAGGATACCAAGTACCCCGATTGTTCCAAGTGTTGCAAAGTCGGTTCTGTCCACATAGTCAAAAAGCTGATTGGCGGCGGAACGGAGATGATTGGTAATCGATGCACCCTCTTTTCCGGCTGGGAGAGCGCTGTTGTCTTTTTCGGTGACGGCAGTTGTCTCTGCAGCTGACTGATCCAGCTGATGCATGGGATTTGTTTGATCGAGGGTGTCTATATAACTGTAGACAACAGTCCGCAACTGATCGCCGCCGCCCATCCCTTTGACGATTGCTGTACTCATGGCAAGCATTGGTACCAGGGAGAGCAGTATCGTGTAGGTCAGGGCACTGGAGCGAATGGTCAGCTCATTTTTATTGAATTCTTTTACGGTGATAATCAGAATCCGGATAACAGTATGTAATTTTGCAGTAATATAAGCGTTGTCTTCCTGTGGCCGATCGGCCCAGTTAAGAAGACGACTGAAAAGTCCCGTCCCGGAGGTGGCAGTGTCTGTATGTCCGCTCATAAGAATGTACTGAATATGTTGTTGAGGATGGAAAAACAAAGTCTCTCGTTATGTCCATCCAGGTACAGCGAAACTGCTGTTCCTCTTTTGCCTTTATCTGAGCTTTGGTGCTGGAAAGGCATTTTATTTCTTGGCATAGAGCCATTTTTCCAGGACGTTAAAGACTATATCCCTTTTGATTGGTTTTGTAATATAGTCGCTCATACCGGCTTCCAGGCAGAGTTCCCGGTCTCCCTTCATCGCATTGGCAGTCATGGCGATAATCGGGATGTCGGTAAAGCCGTTTGAGCGGATCTGGCGTGTGGCTTCGTAGCCATCCATTTCCGGCATCTGTATATCCATAAGAATGGTATCAAAGGCAGCAGGGTTTTTGCTGAAAGTGTCAACCGCAATTTTTCCGTTGGCGGCTATTTCAACACTGTATCCGGCTTTTGTCAGCATCATATTGGCAAGCTTTTGATTTACCAGATTGTCTTCCACCAGCAGGATACGGATGGATTGTTTGATTTCCTCCCTCACCGAATACTGGGTGACCAGTTTTTTGTCGGAGGTTTCTTTTTTCTCGCTGCTCGTGTTGCCCAGCGTTTTTGAGAGTGTTCTCAGTAAAATAGAGCGTCTGGCAGGTTTTGTGAGAAATGCGGCAAAACCTATCTCCCTGCACTTGTTGGCTATCTTTTCCGTGGAAGACGTGTAGGCGACAAGCGGCATCTTGCTACTTTTTAACGGGGAGTGGATGATCTCTCTTGCCAGGTCGAATCCGGAAATTTTCGGCATGTGCAGGTCTAAAATGGCAAGGTCAAACGCTTTGTCTTCATTTTCTGCTTTTTCAATGGTTGCCATGGCTGTTGTTTCGTCGGAAACAGCGGTGGTATTGATATCAGCGGTTTCCAGAATGTGCTGCAGGATATCGTTGTTTGCCCGGTTGTCGTCAACGATGAGCATCCTTTTTCCGGCAAGCTCCAGTTGATCCATCGTCCGTTCACGAGAAATAGTGGATTTTTGCATCACAGCAGTAAAATGAAAGGTTGTTCCCACGCCTTGAACACTCTCAACCCATACTCTGCCGTTCATAAGAGAGGCAATCTTCCGGCAGATGGACAGCCCCAGACCAGTGCCGCCGTATTTTCTGGTTGTGGTGCCGTCTTCCTGCTTGAATGCGTCAAATATGGTTTCAAATTTATCAGGAGAGATACCGATTCCCGTGTCACGAACCAGGCAGTGCAGAGTGATGTTCTCTTCTGTTTCCTCTTCGACGTTGATGGTCAGTTCCAGCTCACCTTTTTCCGTGAACTTTGCTGAATTGCCAAGGAGGTTAATCATCACCTGCCGGAATCTGCCGGGATCACCTTTTACATTCGCAGGCAGGTTATCATCAATGCGGCAGAGCACCTCGATGGCTTTTCCGGAAACGCGGGGACGGATCATGTCGCATACATCATGGGCGGTAATTTCAGGGTCAAAGTCGATGTACTCCAGGCTCATCTGCCCCGCTTCAACCTTTGAGAAATCAAGGATATCGTTGATAAGGGCAAGCAGTGCCTCGCCACTACGTTTGATGGTTTCCGCGCTGTCCCGCTGTTCTTCATCAAGATCGGTGGCCAGGAGCATTTCTGTAAAACCGATAACCCCGTTCATGGGGGTGCGAATCTCATGGCTCATGGAGGCGAGGAATTCACTTTTGGCGACAGAAGCGGATTCTGCCGCAATCTTTGCCTTGCGTAATTCTTGGGTTTGAATCTCTATTTCGGTCTGCAGGGTTTTGGAATAGTTCTGCTGCTGCTCCTGGATGATATGATAGTTTCTTTCGTTATCTTCAAGGGTTGTCTGGTATTTCTTTTCGAGAACAGAAAATTTTCGGTCAAACTGTTTTTTTTGGATATCAAGCTTTTTCTGGATGGACTGCGAGTTTTGTCTGCAGCAAAAAGTCTGACAGCATAAAAAAATGATTTTCAGCAAATAAGACAGGTGTTCCTCATCTGACTGACACCTGAAAAAGAGAGTGGACTGGATCTCAGGCAGCTGCAGCCCATACCAGCCGTCTGCTTCCTTGATTCCTTCGATGGAACTTTTCTGCTCTTTGAGTTGTGTCTTCAGAGCTTCCCGGGTTGCAGCAGCAGGTGGCTCTTTATCTTCACGGCTGTGGATATTCCCTTGATGGTTCAGGCAAAAAAAGCTGCAGCCGGGGGCGTTGGCAGCAAGAATGCGCAGCAGTTCGTCGGTTTCCTTTTCATAGGAGACAACTGCGTCGAAAATAGTAAATGTTCCAGCCATATTATGCGTCCCCCCCTCCATATACATCTTGTGCCTTGGTCATCTCTTCGGGTAGATCCTCAATCAGCACCTTGTATTCTTCCATATTTTCCTGGAGATGGGGAACAAGGTTGGGCGGCAGGGCAGGTATGTTGCCGGGCAGTGCCGTGAGGTTGAGTTGTCCGGTTATGTATTCGGCGATCTGAATGATTCCGGTCAGGCTTTCCGGCTGGTGATCGCCATCCTGAATATGGTGATCCCGGATGGCGATCTGGATATTTTCCGGCATCTTCCAATCCAGCGTCATTAAATAGCCGATCTCGCAGTGATCCGTCCCAAGATATTCCTGTTCCCTGTCGTTGATGGAATCTTCAGGAGAACATGCCTTGCACGCGGCGATAAACTTTTCCCGTTCCACCTGCTCTTCTACAATGAGTCCGAAATCATGGAGTATTCCACAGAGGTAGGCGTCATCACCGTTTAGACCAAAGATTCGTTCGGCAATCATCTTCGAGCAGATACTGACGGCGGCACAGTGCAGCCATAACTCTTTTCGGGAGAATACTTTGGTGTCTCCCTTTTCTTTAAAAATACTTTTCAGGGCATCGGTTACGGCAATGTTATGCAGGTTTTTCATACCGATAAATGCTACAGCCCTGCCGATGGAGTCAATGGGCTGGACGAGTCCATAAAAAGAACTGTTCACCAGACGCAGCAGCCGCACCACCAGAATGGGATCCATCTTGATGACTTCTTCAAAGTCCTTCATGGTGGAATTCTCATCTGCAATAAGAGCAGAGAGATGGGTCATTACGTGGGGAAGAGTTTTTATATCTTTGAACTTTCTTATGATCTTCTTTGCTTTTGACATATTTTTTTTGCCGTGAAGGGATGTTGTTACGCCATTATTTCGTTTTTGCTGATTGCCTCTGCCTTGACTCTGTCGAGCAGTTCCGCCAGAACCGGTTTGATATTTTCCCGGATGTCCCCTGCGACGATAAGAAAGAGCAGGTCGTCGCCCGGCTGAAATCTCCCTGTTTTTGCCTCTGCCACAATATCGAAAATGCCTTCCCGTTGCAGAAACTCCTGGCGAATGGCTTCAATTTTTTCAAGATCCGGGGTAACTTCCAGGGCAACGACCTGATTTCTGTCCTTTCGCGACCAGCTGCGGACGGTTCCGTTGTGAATAAGAATCATACCGACATTGTCCTGAAAGCCGGGCTGCTTTTTCATTTCTGCAATTCTTTTTGAGATATCCATATCTGTTTTCCTTTATTTTACTGATAAGTTATAACGTGTTTGCCGCTTATCTTTCCTTCACCTTCGGAATCGTCAGCAGTTGTGATGGGCGAAGGGTATTGAAATCCAGTGTCGTATTGTACTTTTTGAGAAGCCAGAAGGGAAGGTCGAATTTTTCCTTGCAAATTTCCCAGATGGTATCGCCGGGTACAACCTTATACGTGGTGACTCCGGTGACTTTGTAGGCATTGTAGAAATCTTCTTCGATTTCGAGGTGGAAGGTAAAACGCTTTTCTTCAAATCCGGATTGGCTGACATGGTTTAGAGGGATTTTGATTTTCTGATCAGGACGCAGGGCGTGTCCCACGGAAATCCTGTTGAGTTTGCGAAGTTCTTTTGCATTTGTCCGCAGCCAGTCCGCAAGCAGCTCCCATGACTCTTCGGGCTGCACAGTGATACTCCCCTGTTTGCTGCTGCCCGATCCGGAAATACCGGAAACACTCAGTTCGCCAAGAACAACACTGCGGGCTTTCTGCACGGATTTCCACTGGGCTTCTCTTTTCTTGTTGTCTCGAAGAACAGGCAGCCCGTTGTTTTCCGTGGCAGCAACAACGGTTTTTTCCGGCGTGTGTGCCGGATGTCTTTTTCTTGACGCTGCACTGATGCTTGCGATCCGTCTATTTTTTTGAGTATTGCCCCCGGTCCCCGGGATACGGAGATTTTGACCGATGAAAACCGAAGCACGTTTGTCCAGATGGTTTGCCTTCATCAGGGCCTTAAGGCTGATATTATGACGGCGGGCAATCTGACCTGCTGTATCTCCTGCCTTCACCCGGTAGAACTTTGTCGGTTTTTGTTTGCTGTGATAGAGGCTGCGGGGGATATTTTTTGCCAGTTTTCTGATGGTTTTATTGTAGGGAAGCCGAAGCCTGTACCCTTTCGGGATATATTTCTTTTCCTGAAGAACCGGAGGGCGCAGGGCAGGGTTAAGCTTTTGTATGCTTGCCACAGAAACATTAAAATGAGTGCTTACGCTGCTGATGGGGATGTAGGCCGGCAGGGTCAGTGTGTAAACCTTCATCGGTGTATGTTTTTTTATGGCAGGATCCTTTTCAAATCCCTTGGCAACGGCAAGGGCTGCCAGGAATTCCGAGTAGAAGTTGCGTGAGGCGAATTTAAAACGTCCCTGCTGGTAACGGCTAAATATTTTTTCATACGAACCGTGTTTTTTTAAGGCACGGGCCATACCGGCACGACCATAGTTGTAGGCAGTAAGAGCAAGGGGCCAGCTGCCGAGTCGCTGATAGTTCTTTTTCAATAACCTGGCAGCTGCCCGGCTTGCTGTTATCGGATCCTGTCGTTCGTCAATCTCATAGTTGATTTTTAAAAATTGTTTGCCGGTACTGCGGGTAAACTGCCATATTCCTGAGGCTCCGAACTTTGAATAGGCCTTGAGGTTAAATGAGGATTCCACATGGGGCAGGTAGGCAAGTTCCTCAGGTAATCCTTCACGGCGAAATATTTTTTTTATTTCATCCATGTATGCACCTGATCTGATAACACCTTCAATAAAACGTCCTTTCTGTCCTATCTGTACGCGAACGGAACGGGCAGCCTCCTGTATCTGTTTGCGACTCTTGTTTTTGAACATTTTCGCCACCCGTTTTTCGTCAGCTGACCCGGCACGCTGTCCCTTGGCGATATTTTTTAGAATTCGGGTGTATTTTTGTTTTATTCCCTTTAAGATCGGTTTGTTGATTTTGGAGGCTCCGGGCAATCGATGGTCGAAAATGGGAATAACCTCATAGATGATGGACAGGTCATTGGAGTCATGCACCAGAGCTGTGTTTGTCGAGTATCTGGAGTAAATGGATTCCCAGAAGCGGACATTGTCCTTTATAACAGGGTAGTGAGGGAAGGCAGTTCCGGCAGCGGCATATCCGGCAAGGAGTATGAGTACAAGGATCGGCAATAAAAAGAAGAGTCTTCTCTGCTGCCGTAATGGGAATAAAGAGAGTGTGAACACGTTCGTTGGTGGCGGGGTTCCTGACACAGGTGCCAGCATGATATGAGTGCCTTACTCCTGGAAGTCTGTAATAAAAAAAAGTGACTACCATCAAAGCATAGTTAATCTGGATTGGATGTAGAAGTTCGCCCCTGCGAGCGATTCAAGGTGTTGTCAGACCTGGAAAATCGCTCGCAGGGGTGAGCTCCTACAGTTCCATTTTGCATTTACCTGAGCTTCAGTGGTAATCATGTAAAAAAATGAAACTATAATCGAAAAACACTATCAAATGGTTCTGCACAGTGCCAGACCACTTTCCCCTCTCTCTCAAGGGGGTACTGAAAAGAGTGCCAGCTCACCGTTCATCACCGGTTCATCACCGGTATTAGATCATAAGGAGTGGATGATGTATAGACCTATCTTGGCTACCCTTGCTTTTATTCTTTCCCGGGACAAAAAAAATGTTTTGTTAATCCACAGAAATAAGCGATCCGATGATCAGCATCTGGGAAAATATAACGGACTTGGCGGGAAAATGGAACCAGGAGAGGATGTTATCTCCTGTGTGCAGCGTGAGGTGGCTGAAGAGGCAGGTATCGTCTGCAAAAAAGTGCAGTTGAGGGGAACCGTCAGCTGGCCGGGTTTTGGAAGTTCGGGTGAGGACTGGTTTGGCTTTATTTTTTTGCTGGAGGATTTTTCAGGAGAAAATTTTTTGGAAAATGAAGAAGGGGAACTGCACTGGAAACCAGTCGCAGAGCTCGACAGCCTGCCCATGTGGGAGGGAGATAAATATTTTCTTCCCCTTGTTTTCGACGATAACCCGCTGCCGTTTCATGGAGTAATGCCGTACAGTAACGGGCGTCCCGAAAGTTGGCATTTCAGCAGATAATAATTGAAGTCATACTTGCAATAAACCGGACGACGGGTATAATCGTCTTGTTTTGTTATGATTACTTTAAGATGACCTTTTTTATATGATTTAGGAGTAAACAGTTATGGCTGAAGATAAAGAATTAGCCCGGTTGGAAGGGGTTGTGGTGTCTCTGCTGGAAAAATTCAACACCCTGCAGGATGAAAACAGTGAGTTGAAGGATCGTCTGCAAAAGCGTGAAGCGACCATCGAAACACTTGAAAACGAGCTCGGTGGTATGAAAGATGAACGTGGCGAGATTTCAACCCGTGTGGGCAGTTTGCTTGATAAGATTGAAGAGTGGGAAAGCACCAGTGGTGTTGCCGAAGCAACAGAAGAGACCCCTGACGATTCTGAAGAGACTGACTCCGGTGCCCAGCAGGGAAATCTTTTTTCCGTGGACGCCAAAGAGGGAGCGGGTTCCGAATAAGTCCCGCTCTGGAGCTGTTCGGAGAAGAGAGATTCTCACGTCTCGTTCCTTGCCTGCCTGTTCAAAATCGGGGCATTTTGAAGATAATGAAGTGTTTGGGCGAAAGGGCATTCACCCGATTTTTTTAAGAAAACTCTCCTGGTACGGCAAAAGTCTATAGCAGAAGGAGGCTCCGTTGGAACGTCTGGTTCAATTTGAACTGTTAGGTCAGGAATTCGCTTTTTATTCAAGTGCTCCGGAAGAAGAGGTTGATGAAATCCTCACAATGGTGAAGGATCTTGTCATGGAAAACTGTAATCCGAATACGGCTGGCAGTATTGCTGTCGGGAAGGTTGCTGTCCTGGCCAGTCTGAACATCGCTTCCAGGTATGTCGAACTGAAACACGAATTTGAAAATTACAGATTGACCACAGATGCCAGAATTGCCGACCTTGCCCATCGAATAGACAGGGAACTCGCCGAAGAAAAAGAGAGTTTCTGAGATAATGTGTTTTCGTTTGCCCGAATTTTTGCTATACTGAGTAACAGTCAGAGGGGTGTGATTTCCCGCTGTCTGGAAAATATGTGAATTAAAAGTTTTCCCTGCGCTGTTGGTGATCTCCAGTGTCGTTGAGCCAACTCTCTTAAAAAGGGTAACCTCTCTGCCTCCTTATGGAAATTGCTTCGGCGAATTACCAGATGGGGGTATGGGTCTGCCCACCTATATTATAGGTTTAACATTCCTGGTGACACGGCAGGGTGGGGAAATTTTACTTTCTCAGAACAGAAAAAACTCTGTTCTGTTTTTATACTCCGATGGAATCCTCGTCCGGATATCTGGAAGAAGACGACCATCTGGAAACAATCAGCAGGATCGGCTGCATTAAAGAGTAGTTGCCGGAAGAAGACGAAAAGAGAAAAGCTCGCTTTTTTTATATCGACTGGATAACGGTGTGGCAGTAAAAAGCATCGACTTCATATATAGAGAAAATTGTAATCAGCATGTTGAGAGTAGCATTATGTTTCATATAGAAACATAATAGTATGTTTTTTTGCATAGTTTTACGGCTCTTTCCCCCTTCGTTTTATCTCCCCTTCTGTATGGAGCGTTAGCTCCTGCATCTCTGTGCCGTGCTTTCCCCGTCCTGTTGTCATAGGATATGACTTATATGGATTTTTTAAATCAATCAATGCTTCTCCTTCCCATTGCTCTTGCCGCAGGTGTGGTCTGCGGTTTTTTTATCCGTAAGCGCTTTGTTGAAGGGCATCTCGAAAATATTAATTCCCAGGGTAAACAGATCGTTGAGACAGCTATTGTTGAGGCGGAACAGATAAAAAAAGAAAATCTGTTAAAGAGTAAGCAGGCTGTTTATAAGCAGAAACAGGTGGCTGAAGAAGAGATTCGGGCTGCCAAAAATGAAGTACGGGATGAGTTGGAACTGCTTCTTCGGAAAAAAGATAATCTGAAAAAAGAATGGAAGGCTGTCGACAGGCGAAAGGGTGAACTGGACAGGCAGTCCCATACCCTCGAGCAGCACGAAAAAGTCATCCTGGAAAAGAACAAGGAAGTGGAGCTCCTCATAGGCAAGCAGCGGTATGAGCTGGAAAAGATTGCCGGGGTGACCCAGGCTGAAGCAAAGAAGATGCTTATGGAGTCCCTTGAGAGTGAGGCCAGGATGGATGCCGCCAAGCGTCTTGCCAAGATTGAAAATGAGATGAAAATGGAGGCCGATCGAAAGGGGAAAAACATCCTTGCCCTTGCTATTTCACGCTATGCGGGGGATTATGTTGCTGATAAAACGGTTTCCATGGTTCCTCTGCCAAATGATGAAATGAAGGGGCGGATTATCGGTCGCGAAGGTCGAAATATCCGGGCAATTGAAGCAGCCACCGGCATCGACATTATTATAGACGATACACCTGAGGCTGTAATCCTTTCCGGTTTTAATCCGGTGCGTCGGGAAGTGGCCAGGCTTGCACTGTTGCAGCTTATTAACGATGGAAGGATTCATCCGGCAAGGATCGAGGAAGTGGTTGCCAAGGTGACCAAAGAGCTCGAAGGCGTCATGCGGGAGGCCGGAGAGCAGGCTACATTTGATGTGGGGGCACACGGTGTTCACGTTGAGTTGATTAACATTCTCGGACGCCTGAAATACAGAACAAGTTATGGTCAGAATGTTCTGCAGCATTCCCTGGAAGTTGCTTTCCTCTGCGGCATTATGGCAGCAGAACTCGGCATTGATGTGAAGATGGCAAAACGTGCCGGTCTGCTGCATGATATCGGTAAGGCCGTTGATCATGAGGTGGAGGGGTCACATGCTGTTATCGGACGTGATCTTGCCAAGAAGTATGGTGAATGTGAGGAAGTGGTCTACGCCATCGGAGCACATCATGAGGATCAACCTCCCCAGTCGGTACTTGATGTTCTGGTACAGTCTGCCGATGCCCTTTCCGGTGCCCGTCCCGGTGCCCGTAAGGAGATGCTCCAGTCCTATGTGAAACGACTGGAGGACCTCGAAGCCATTGCCGGAGAATTTTCCGGTGTGGAAAAATCCTATGCCATCCAGGCGGGTCGTGATCTGCGGATTATTGTGGATTCCAAAAAGGTAAAAGACGCGGAAACCAATCTGCTCAGTCAGGATATTGCAAAGGCCATTGAAGAGAAACTCACCTATCCCGGTCAGATTCGGGTGACGGTGATCCGGGAAACGCGTGCTGTGGGATACGCCAAATAGCAGGTAAAGCAGAAGAAGTATATCTGCTGCTCCGTTACCAATCTGCCTGCAGGACTGCTGCAGCAGCTGGTAAATGGTTTTGCGGGGAATTACGAACAAATCACTTAAATACGAATAGTTAAAATGTCAACGGTAGATGAACAGATAGCCCTTCTGGAACGTGGGATTGTGGATTGTATCAGCCATGATGAACTGGTTAAAAAACTGAAGAAATCAGAGGAAACCGGTATCCCTCTGCGAGTGAAGGCCGGTTTTGATCCAACTGCCCCCGATCTGCATCTCGGACACACCGTCTTGCTGCAGAAGTTGAAACATTTTCAGGATCTTGGGCATGATATCTACTTTCTTATCGGTGATTTTACCGGGATGATAGGGGATCCGACCGGAAAATCAGAGACCCGTAAGGCCCTCACCCGCGATGACGTGAAACGGAATGCGGAGAGTTATAAAGAGCAGGTCTTTAAGGTACTTGATCCCGAGAAAACAAAAGTTGTTTTTAACAGTGACTGGCTTGGGAAACTTGATTCCTTCGATATGATTCGTCTGGCGTCGGAACTCACCGTTGCCCGGATGCTCGAACGTGAAGACTTTAAGGTACGATTTCGTGAAGGAAACCCTATTTCCATTCATGAATTCATGTATCCTCTTATTCAGGGGTATGACTCCGTCGCCCTTGAGGCGGACGTTGAACTTGGAGGAACCGATCAGCTTTTCAACCTCCTGATGGGACGGGATCTCCAACGTTCCCGCGGTCAGGAACCTCAGGTTGTTCTGACGCTTCCCCTTCTTGAAGGTCTCGACGGCGTAAATAAGATGAGTAAATCCCTTGGTAACTATATTGGGGTCTCTGAATCGGCAAATGATATCTACGGTAAGGTTTTGTCTGCTTCCGACGAACTGATGTTCCGCTATTTTGATCTTCTTTCGGACCTTGGTTCAGATGAAATCGCCCGGTTGAAGACTGATATGGATGCGGGCACCCTGCATCCCAAAAAAATAAAGCAGCAGCTGGCACGGGAGTTAACGGCTCGCTTTCATTCTGAAGATGCCGCCAGGCAGGCCGAAGAGAATTTTCAGAAGGTCTTTCAAAAAGGGGGGCTGCCCGATGATATCCCCGAGGTGAGTATTACAGCAGAGGAAGATATCTGGCTGCCGCAACTGCTTGTTGATCTGGATATGGTTAAATCCACTTCCGATGGACGGCGCATGATTAAACAGAACGCAGTATCTCTTGACGGTGAGAAAGTAAAAGATATGAAGGCGGTTGTCGCTCCACAGGGAGAAGTGCTGGTGAAAGTCGGAAAACGGCGCTTCTGTAAGGTGACGTTTGGCTGAGAAGATATAAAAAGCAATATGATTACCACGTTATTGTGCTTTGGTGGGTGGTAGTTGCGAAAAATAAAAAGACAAAAAACCCCGGTCAGAAAGAGATTCTGACCGGGGTTTTTTTTATCGTACCGAAAAACGCAGAAGGAATAAAAACTAATTAACACTCGCCTCTTCTTCAGTGGCGCTGCAGTCACTGCAGAGTCCTGTGAATTCAATATGATGACCAAGAATCTGATACTGACTCTTTTCAGCGGCGATGCTATTGATGTCTGTCATCATTGGGATATCGATGTCGTCAACTTTGCCGCAACTCAGGCAGCGAATATGATAATGGGGAGCAACAGTTGCATCAAATCGCTTCTGAGTGCCGCCCACTTCAAGCTTCAGAATCATTCCAGTGTCTGACATGAGCTCAAGATTTCTGTAGACGGTACCAAGACCGATACGCGGCAGACGTTTGCGTACCATGTCGTACACTTCATTGGCGGTTGGATGGGACGTTACTTTTGCAAGTTCTTCTAAAATTATCTGGCGTTGTGTGGTTAAACGCATCTGTGGAGTAGTTTCCATGGGGGTCTCCTTTTATGAGTGGTAATTATTATTGTTGAGTATAATAAACTAAGACCGGTGAAAATCAAGGAAAAAAGAATGAATAAGCAAAAAAAATGGTAACTATTCAGAGCACCTCATCTTCGCCCATTCTGACCTTCTCGAGTAACACCAGTACGCTTCGAAAGCCAGAATGAACGAATCTAAGGCACTCTG
>JANTGG010000084.1 GCA_024763035.1 Desulfocapsa sp.
ACTAAATTATTATCCAGGAGTTTGTAATGGGAAAAGGAATGGAACAGAGGGCTGGATCAGTCATGATTGTCGGCGGAGGAATCGCCGGCATTCAGGCCGCCCTTGATATGACCGAACTTGGTTATTATGTCTATCTGGTTGAAAAGTCACCTGCCGTCGGCGGTGTCATGGCCCAGTTGGATAAGACATTTCCAACCAATGACTGTTCTCTCTGAATCCTGGCGCCAAAGCTGGTAGAGGCCGGTCGGTCTCCAAACATTGAGATGGTCACCAATGCAGATCTTCTGTCATTGGAGGGAAAACCTGGAAATTTCACCGCAAAGCTGAATATTCGGCCGCGCTACATCGATGCTGATGCCTGTACAGCCTGTGGTCTCTGTACCCAGTACTGTCCCAAGCATCACTCAGATCCATACAACGAAGGATTGTCCATAACACGACCTATCCATATCGATTATGCCCAGGCGGTTCCTGCCACCTACTATATCGATCCTTCATCCTGTATGCACATTCAACATGATACCTGTCAGATCTGCGTTCCGGTTTGTCAGAGCCATGCCATTAATTTTAATCAGAAACCTGAGGCACGTGATCTGCAGGTAGGTGCTGTGATTCTGTCACCGGGATTTGGTAAAATTTCCCCCGAGGTTCTGGAGAAATTCTCCTACGGTAAGCATCCTGATGTGGTCACCGCCTTTGAATATGAACGCATGACTACGGCTTCGGGACCGTTTATGGGAGAGATCAAATGTTTCTCCGACGGTCGTCATCCAAAATCCCTGGCATTTATCCAGTGTGTCGGCTCCAGAGATCTTGGCTGTGACAACGGCTACTGTTCTTCGGTCTGCTGTATGTATGCCATTAAAGAAGCACTGGTTACCAAAGAGCATGATCCGGAAGTGGATATCACCATCTACTACATGGACATCCGTACCCAGGGAAAAGATTTTGATGCTGCCCGCGAGAGAGCGGAAGCCATCGGGATCAAGTTTGTCCGGGCAAAAGTTGCTGATGTGACTCCATGGGATAATCATCTAAAACTGACCTACTCCACCCTGGACGGACAGCATAAGTTTGACGCCCATGATATGGTTGTACTCTCCGTTGGACTTGAGTCTCCAAAAGACGCAAAGAACATATCAAAGATCACCAACGTTGAGTTGAATCATTACGATTTCTGTAAAACCGGAACCTTCACTCCTCTGGAGAGTTCAGAAAACGGAATTATCGTTGCCGGTGCCTTTCAGGGACCAAAGGATATTCCAGAGTCAGCCACACAGTCTTCCGGTTCTGCACTTCTTGCTTCAACTGCTATGAAACAGCAGCGTGGCAAGGGAACAATCAGTAAGGAGTATCCGGAAGAGCTGGTATTAAAAGACGACGATGAAGTACGAATCGGTGTGTTTGTCTGTCATTGCGGAATCAATATCAGTTCTGTGGTTGATTGCCCTGAGGTTGCAGAGGATGCCGGGGGTATGGAGAATGTTACCTACTACACCGAGAATCTTTATTCCTGCTCCCAGGACGCACAGGAACAGATCAAAAAGACCATCAAGGATCAGAATTTGAACCGGGTGGTTATTGCTGCATGTTCTCCACGAACCCACGAACCTCTCTTTCAGGAGACATTAAAAGATGCCGGTCTGAACAGGAATCTTTTTGAGATGGTTAATATCAGGGATCAATGTTCCTGGGTACATGCCAACGAACCTCAGGCTGCCACTGATAAATCAAAAGATCTGGTTCGTATGGCGGTTTCCAAGGCGGCACATATCCAGCCGCTACCGGAGCAGACTGTTCCGGTTACACCCAAAGCCCTTATTATAGGTGGCGGCGTTGCAGGACTGACCGCAGCGCTCTCCATTGCCGATCAGGGATTTGAGTCTGTTCTTATTGAAAAATCATCGAAGATCGGCGGTAATCTTCTGAATCTGAAAAACACTATCAACGGTGAGAAAATTTCAGATTACCTGAAGAAGCTTGCTGCCAAGGTGAAGAAGTCCAAGATGATCGATGTTGTCACCGACGCTACTCTTCTTGAAACATCCGGCTTTGTCGGGAATTTTTCTTCTGTTATTGAAAGCGGCAAGACCAGCAAAAAAGAGCAGACCATTGATCACGGTGTTATCATTGTGGCAACCGGTGGTCATGAGCATCGTCCTGATATGTATGAACTTGGCAAGTCCAAGAAGGTTGTGACCCAGCAGGAACTGGAGACAAAACTTGCAGGACGGGCAAAGAATCGTGCACCGGATTCCATCGTGATGATTCAGTGTGCCGGTTCCCGTGGTGATGATCTCAACTACTGTTCCAAGGTGTGTTGCAATCATGCCATGAAAAATATTCTGAAGATTAAGGAGATCAATCCTGACTCTCAGATTATTGTCCTCTATCGTGATATCCGAACCTATGGATTTGCAGAAGATGCATATCTTGAGGCACGGAAGAAAGGGGTTATCTTTATCCCCTATGAGATGGACCGAAAACCTGTAGTTACTAAGAAAGGAAGTAAAGTGCAGGTGGATTTCTTCGATTCCATCATGCAGGAAGATGTTTCCATGACGCCGGATCTTGTTACCCTGTCTGTGGGTATTGTTCCCGATGGGACGGAAGAGCTTTCCAAGATGCTGAAACTGCCGGTGACGGCAAACAATTTCTTTCTTGAAGCCCATGTGAAGCTGCGTCCGGTTGAGGCGGCGGTGGATGGAATCTATATCTGTGGTCTGGCACATGCGCCAAAACCCGTTGATGAAACCATTGTGCAGGCACAGGCAGCGGCTGCAAAAGCTGCAATGCCGCTCGTTAAGGGCTTTGTAAAGGTTGACCCGATTGTTTCTTCTGTAAATCAGGACGACTGTATCGGTTGTGGCATCTGTACAAGTCTCTGTCCGTACGGGGCAATCGTGATGAAGAAGGTCGGGAAGAAACGCAAGGCTGAAACGGTCTCTGCGTCGTGTAAGGCGTGTGGAATCTGTGCCTCGCACTGTCCCACTTTTGCCATCTCCATGGGCGGGTTCACCAACGAACAGCTCACCTCGCAGATTGAGGCATTTGGTAACCGGAAAGTTGAAGAAAAAGTAGAGGCCTAAGCTGTCTCTTTATCTATTATACGTAATTTGAGTTATACACGGAGAAAAGAATATGTCCGATAATGCATTCAGCCCAAAAATTCTTGGGTTTCTCTGCAACTGGTGCTGTTATGCGGCAGCTGATGCGGCAGGGGTATCACGATTTCAATATCCGCCCAATATGCGAACCGTCAGGGTGATGTGCAGCGGAAGGGTCGATCCTTCTTTTGTCCTCAAAGCGTTCCTGGAAGGTGCCGACGGCATCTTCACAGGCGGCTGACAACTGGGCGAATGCCATTACCAGGTTGGTAATTATGACGCGATGGGAATGAATGCACTGGTCAAAAAGGTGCTGAAAGATATAGGAATTAAAGAGGAACGTTTCAGTCTGCAATGGGCATCAGCTGCCGAGGCACCCCGTTTTGTTCAGCTGATTACTGAGTTCACCGAAGAGATGAAAGAACTTGGTCCCATTGGTGAAGCGGAAGGACTCTCTCAAGATGAAGTCCAGGAACGCCTCCAGAAAGGTCTTGACGCACTGAGCAGCCAGAAGATACGCATCAGTTTCGGCAATGCTTCCAAGGCGGTGCGCAAGGACGCTGTCTGGACCGATGAACATATAGGTGAGATTATCAACACCAAGATGGAAAAATCGCTGGCGGTGTTAAACAAATAATTTTTTTTACTGCCACCAGAGACAAAAAAAGCCCGTTCTTTTAAGAACGGGCTTTTTTTATGGAACTGGGCGAATCGATTTTATGCTTTATCCATATGGAATTTGTTTCGATAGACGTAAAACAGGGTGAGCCATTCCATTTTATCTTCAAATTCGAGTCCGAGCATCCGTTTACTGCTGTGGATAACTTTAGCGTTGAGTTCATTGATGTTTAATGTGCTGTTATTGCCCTGAATAGTAATAGAAACCCTGCAGTCACAGCCTTCGGGAAGGATGTCGTCCGTTACTACAGAGACTCCCTTGGCACTCAAGTTCTGAAGTTTACCCGTTATGAGATTGTGCTGTTCATCAAAAATACTCACCTCTGAATCGAGTGTCAGGCGGATTGTTTCCCGTTTGTCATCTGTATTGGTCATAAACATGTGGCACTCTCCCTGACAGTCTGCCGTGCTGAAGGTTATTTTTACTTACCGGCGATCTTCTTTTTGTATTATGGTTACCACTAAAACTCAGGAAAATGCAAAATGGAACTGTAGGAGCTCGCCCCTGCGAGCGATTGTCCAGGTCTGGCAACACCGTAAATCGCTCGCAGGGGCGAGCTCCACCATCAAATCCAGAGTAACTGTGTTTTGATGATAGTCATCCTTTCATTGTATCCAATCCGCTCCAGTTTGCCAATAGTCTGGAGCAATAATATTACATGATTCCCACGAATACCAAGGTAATTGCAATCTGGGCCGGCAGTATCTAAGCCCCGCGCGAGATTGTCCAGATCCGGCAACAGCTTGAATCACCTGCAAGTGTGAACATCCAGTCTGTTCACAAAACATCCTTTGTCCCGGAGGCAGGAAAACCTTCCTGCAGCAGTGTAATATAGTAGCTGTTAACTTTTCCAATCAGGTCAATTGTTTCCGGATAGGGTGCGTGTTTTCCTTCCTGAAGAATATCGAGATTTTCTCCTGCATTCCAGGCAGATAGTACCAGTTCCAGTCTGCCGTCAAATTTATAGTTGTATTTTGCTATAAGGTAGCAGGTAAGAAGGATGTTTACGGCAGGATCAAAAAGGTCATCTTCCTGCAGGTTTGCCAGGGTCTGTTTTCTGACTAATCGGAACGTATAGCCGGTACGGGACAACTCCTTCGCAGCCTGTTTTCCTGTCGTATAGAGTATCTGTCCCAGTCCCTTTGCCCCTTTACTGGAAACAGCACGGGGATCACCATTGGATTCGGCAAGGATGAGTGCCCTGATAAAATCCGGACTTACCTTGTGACGTGGTTGAAAAAAAGAAAACTGCGAGTAGTAGGTTATGAAGTGGTTGTAGGGGGCAAGCCGTTGCAGTGCCTTCGGGGATATTGCTGTTCCGGCATACTTGTTAAGGGACTGCTGGAGCTGAGAAGCAAAGGTCATGGATGGTAGCAGACATAAGAGTGCAAAGCCCCATACAAAACATCCATGGAAAAATCTGTTCATCTATTGAATCACCAGAGGCAGTGAGTTTCGCCTGTAAAAGCGGGCAATGGTCTTAAACAGCAGGAAGGGATCTTTTGTGCCGGTGGTTTCCCGAATGGAATGCATCGCCAGGCTGGGAACACCAACGTCTATGGTTTGGATGCCAAGGTCTGTGGCCCCTATCGGACCAATGGTACTCCCGCATGGCATATCACTTCTCATTACAAATTCCTGGGGGAAGATTCCCGCTTCCTCAGCGATTATTTTATACAGAGCGGTGCTGCGGCAGGTGGTGGCATATCTCTGGTTGGCGTTATGTTTGATCACCGGTCCATGGTTGAGCAGCGGGGTATGCCCGGGATCATGTTTTTCAGCATGATTGGGGTGGAGAGCGTGGGCATTATCCATGGAGATCAGCAGTGAAGCGCCAAGGGAAGGACCCTCCCGGAAAAGTTTTGGCTGGATACGTTGCAGGGCAGAACGAAGAAAATTTCCGTGTGCACCGGCAACAGATGCAGAGCCGATCTCTTCATGATTACTGCAGAGCAGCAGGCAGTTTCCTGAAATATTTTTTTGCACAAGGGCTTCCATACCGACAAAACAGCTGACCAGATTATCCAGTCGGCTGCCGGTGATAAACTCTTTGTTCAGTCCGACAAAGGCAGGCGGCTGCGTATCGTAGCAGAAGAGGTCAAAACCCAAAATCTTCTTCACCGCAAGATCTGGGTATTGTTTCTGCAGCTGTCGTCTGATGATATCGTGGAAGGAAAGCTCTTTATCCATTTGACAGAGTATGGGCAGCAGCTGTTTCTGTTTGTCAATCTTCAGCCCGTCATTTGCCTTTCTGTTCAGATGGATGGCAAGGCTTGGTATGGTGACAAGGTTACGTTTAAAATCAAGAAGTCGTATACAAAGGGTGTCTTTTTCTGTCAGCAGCGAAACACGACCGGCGATGCCTAAGTCACGATCAAACCAGGTGGACAGCAACGGCCCTCCATAGACCTCCACTCCAAGGCTGGTGTATGCAGCAGTTCGGGTTTCAGGTAGTGGTTTTATCTGCAGGGCAGGGCTGTCCGTATGGGCAACTGTCATCCTCCAGGGTGTGTCGGGTGAGTTGCTGTCTGAGGTCTTCCAGGCAAGCAGGCTTCCGTCGTCGCGAATGCAACAGTAGCCGCCGTGCATTTTTTCAGGCCATTGTTCATTTTCACTAAGAAGTCTGAATCCGTTTTGCTGCAGTCGCCCGGCAATGGTATCGCTTGCATGGAACGGGGTCGGACTGTGTTTTAAAAATTTGAACAGGCGCTTATTAAATGATGTTTGTGACATGGATATCCGGAAGGTGAAAGGAGGAGTGTCTGAATACTATGAGGCAAGTCCAAGCATTGCCTGGTAGGCGGCGTTCATGGTTTTTCGACTGAAATCTGAAGGTGCGGGAGAGAGTTGCGGCGGGACAGATGAGTCAGCCCTTCTGTTGGAAACAGTCTCTGTGTTTTCCTGACTACTTTCTTCAGCGGCAGGGGAAGATGACTCAGTTGCTGCAACACTGCTTTCTTCCCGTATCTCCTGTAAGGCCTGGGCTTCTTTTGCAGCTGCCTGGGATGCAACACTGCGATCTGTTGCCGAGGGGTTGGCGGGAGCAAGGGCGGCACGCTGTACTACACGCATTTTTTGAACAGTTGCCTGAGGATTATTCTCTTTGCTTATGTCGATGGAAACTTCGCCGCCTGTGGCATAGCGTTTGCCGTCAGGTCCTGTGGAGTAGGAAAAGGAAGCACCGCTGGTGGCATACTGTCCGGCTGCTGCCAGGTGTGCCTGTTCATGGGCACGAACTTCCGTGTCTCTTGCTTGTAGTTTTGTGAGAGTTGCAAGTTCTTCCTTGCTTAAGGTCTGCTGATCGGACTGAGCTTTCTGTGATTCTGGTTCAGAACTTTCCCGAGTCTGGCTTTCGCCGGTTTCATTTTCCCGCGAAGCCCGTTGACCACGGGAAGAAATAGAGACGAAGTCGTCTGTTTCAAAAGGGGAAGAGGGGACAGCTGATTCAAAACGTTTACCGGCAGAGGACGCAGGAGTGGCAGGCGGGATGTTCTGGATGCGAGAGTATGTCTGTATGCCGTAAGTAGCCGTCGCTGCCTGCATAACTGAAAACCATGGTAGAATTTTACTGACTTATCTTTATAATTATATGTCGTTTTGAAGGAAAAATCAAATTCTGCGAAGAATTTATCTGCACCTTTTAGTGCCTTCCTCCTGAAAAGCTGTAATAAAAAAGCAGGAAGTTCCATACTCCCTTTACTGACAGATTGTTACACACATCCCCATGGCACTTTCGCCGGCTGACTGTTCTTCACTGCTGTCTGTTCACGGTTGCCGCTGAATACAGGTAAATGCAAAATGGAACTGTAGAAGATCGTCCCTGTGAGCTATTATTCAGACCTGGCAACACCTTCAATCGCCCGCTGGGCAGGATTCTCTATTAAATACAGGTTGTCTGACTTTGATGGGGGATCAGGTTAAAGTTTCTCTGGGGCAGCACATTCTGACACCAAGACAAGCAAAACATTTTTGAGAATAGGTAATTATACCTATTCTAATTTGTAGTTAAGTCTGTTATATTGCGAACCCGTTGTTGCATTTGTCCGAGACTTGTAACTTCTTGTGAAAAGTTGCTAATGGATCGGTCAGCAGACGTAAATATCAATATGGATTTTTCGGAAATTGATAGGAGTAAGGTATTTTTTAAGAGCAATTAACGTTAAATAAAAGACCATTCTCTTGCTGGCACATAAGCTGTATTGGGTTGTTTTGTACTATTTGACCCTCCCAGGTGATTGCTGCTCGAAACAGAATTGTCAGGGGCTGTGAAAAATAGTGAGTAATCGGTTCTGCTTGAGCCTCATTGCATTTTTATCTGCTTTTTTTCTCCTCACGTTTTTCCTCGTATTTCCCTGTGTTGCCAAAGACAAGAATGGCGTATCCCCAAACACTATCTCTCTTCCCAGTGGTCCCGGTTCCATAGAAGGACTGGGAGATGCCTTCCAACCCATGCTCAATACCGGCAGCAGCAGGTATTCTGTTGCCATTGCCGTTCCTTCCGGAACTGCCGGACAGACTCCAAAATTTTCTTTGCAGTATGACAGTGGGATGGGTGATGGTCCTGCAGGTGTCGGCTGGTCTGCCGACCCGGGAAGTATCAGCAGGCAGGTTGACAAGGGAATTCCCCGATATGTGGATACAGACAACACCCTTGATGACGATCATGATGGTGAGCTTGATGAGGCGGATGAACGGGATACCTTCCTGGGTCCTGACGGTGAGGAGCTTGTCGAGCTTGCTGAGAATATTTACCGGCCCAGAATAGAAGGGAGTTTTGCCCGGTATCGCCGGGTTGGTGAATACTGGCAGGTTGATCTTGGAAACGGGACAACCCTTGAGTATGGTTCTGCAGCCCATGCCCGGGAAACGGATCCTGAACGTCCATCGCATATTTATCGCTGGTTTCTGACAAAAAGCAGGGATGTAAACGGCAACACCATAGAATATCATTATTCCGCCATTGCCGGATCAGATAATAGAAAATTTATCAGTGAGATCCGATACGGTCCCGGGTCTTCTCCATGGTCTGTCTTTTACTTTCTTCATTTCACCTACGAAACACGACCTGACTGGCGCAAGGATTACCGCAGCGGCTTTCTTATTAAGACTGCCCATCGATTGAAACAGATTGATATTGGTATTCAGGGCGCAGCACCCGGGCACTGTGCTGCTGGTGACTGGAACCGGGACGCTGTTGCCGATGCCCTTATCGGGCGATATGTTCTGGAGTATATCACTGCTTTTCCAAATAGTTCTCATCTCAGCCGGGTAACGCGCTACGGTGCTGATGGTGTCAATTATCTTCCTCCAATCAGCTTCAGCTACGCAAGCTTCTCTCCTGCACATGATATACAGGCAGCAGATGCAATCATTGGCAGTACCAATTCCCCTGCCGTTGTTATGGATAATGATCTGGTTGATCTGGTCGATCTTAATCGTGACGGTCTGGCTGATATCCTCAATACCGATTTCTATGGTTCCAACCATTTCTGTTCGATAAACCTTGGTGAAGACCCGGAAAATCCGGGGAATCTTCTCTGGTCTGAGCAGAAGGATGTAGGCAGTGCTGACGGTCTTGCCTTGAAGCTGCACCTTGCCGATGATCAGGTCAACCTGGCTGATATGGATGGTGACGGATTGGCAGATATTGTGCATACGACATTGACTGGTGATGTTTTCTATTATGAAAATTGGGGAAATCTTGCATGGGGAGAACGAAAGCCAATGTCTATTCAGGAGAGTGCGCCTCCTGCACCTGCCGGTTCCGAAGATGTTATAACCGCAGATATGAATTTCGACAAACGAATGGATGTTGTCCAGAGTTCAGAGTCCGGTTACAGCATCTGGTTCAATCTGGGAGACGGACGCTATAGCAGCAGAGTTATCAGTCCGGGTGCATCGTATCTTGGGCAGGTACTGCTTTTTTCCTCTTCCGGTGTACAGACCGTTGATATGAATGGCGATCGCCTTGTGGATATTGTCCAGGTCAAACAAAACGGATTGCTCTATGCAGCCAACCTGGGCTATGGAAATTTCGCTCCTGCCGTTTTTATCCCTCTGCCTGATGTGTTGCTGACTGCCGGGGAAAACAGTCAGGTCAGCCGGGCCAAGCTCACTGATATTAATAATGACGGCCTTGCCGATCTGGTGGTGGAACGAGCGGCTGTGAACGAACTTTGGCTCTGGTTGAATCTTGGCACCGATACCTTGTCAAACAGATATCGTGTCACAGGGATCCCATCTTATGGTGCCGGGTCTGCCGTAGTTCGCTGGGCGGATATGAACGGCAACGGCACGACAGACCTGATCTATGCAGACTCCACTGCAGAAGATCCGCTGCATATTTTAGATCTCGGAACACTGCTTGCGGGCTCCAGTCATCCGAATCTTCTCACCCGTATTAAAAACGGACTTGGCAGAACCATTGATATCTTCTACCAAAGTTCCACAGCATCTTATCTGTCTGATTTCCACAATGATACCCCCTGGACAGAGACCATTCCATTTCCGGTGCAGGTCGTGGCAAAGGTGGAAACCCGCTCCGGTCTTGATATGGATGGTGTTCCCGGTGCCGATATTTATACAAAGGAGTATTCCTATCGGGACGGTTTTTATGAGGATCGGGAAAAACAGTTTCGCGGCTTTCAACAGGTGCGGGTAGTGGAAGAGGGTGATGCAACAGCTCCCGGTACGGTGACAACTACCGCATTTTTCACCGGAGGTCCGGATGGTCTTGATAATGACAGTGATCAGAATGTTGACGAGATCTCTGCTCATTTTCACAGGGAAGAGGATGCCCTGAAAGGGAAGGTTCGTTCTGTTCAGGTGGAAGATACAAACGGGACTATTTTTCAGCGCAGTGAGAACAGCTGGCAGGTCAGAAATCTGCTTTCAGGGATTGATAATACGGAGATCCGTTTTGCCTACCGGGATCGCGCCGAGGTCCTTTCCTATGAGGGAACTGATACCCCCGAAACCGTACGCATCGACTATAGTTATGATGAATACGGCAACATCACCGAAGAACTGAACTATGGTGCTCTTTCCCTGTCCGGCGATGAGATATTCACCTCCACAGAGTATATCAATGATAGTGCAAACTGGCTGCTGGGGCTTCCGTCTCACACCCTTGTCACCAATGGGGCATCGCAACGGGCAGCCGAATCAATTTATCTGTACGATGGAACATCCTATGTGGGGCTTCCTGTTGGGCAGGCGGATAAGGGGCAACTGACACGACTGCAGCAGCGGGTTGATGATTCTGGATTTATCGATACCCTGCGCAAAAGCTACGATGGCTTTGGCAATCTTACCGGAATACTGGATGCCAACGGATATCAGAGAACTATTACCTGGGATGGCGATCTGCACATTTTCCCCGTTCGTGAGGAGATTGAAATTGGTGGTGGAAACCCGGATCTTGTTGTCACCGCCATCTACAATGCTGGATTTGGCAAGGTGAGTGCATCTTTTGATTTTAACAACAACGAGACAGAGTTTGCTTATGATTGTTTCGGTCGGTTGACGTCAATCGTAAGACCGGGCGATGATGCTGCTTTTCCCTCAAACGTATTCAGTTATAAACATGCTGATCCGTCCAGTGGGCTGCTCTATTCCTACGATGAGAACGGGGTGCTTGAGATTGCCGCATCTTCTGCACAGGCAAGCTCTGTGACCACCCGAAGCCGTGAGGTGTCGGGGGAACCGGAGACCTTTGATACCATCCAGTATGTGGACGGGCTGGGGAGAAAACTCGCCGTTTATACGGAAGGGGAACAGGGCTGGGTGGTTAATGGGGCAGTGTTGTATGATGCCAGGGGATCCGTACACTATTCTTTTCTCCCCTTTGCTGCCGTCGACAGTGAATTCAGCCCTCCTGTTCCTGCCGGTTCCGTCATGGAATACCAATACGACGGGATGGGAAGAAGGGTTACAGCAATTAATCCCCCTGATGACGATGGCGTTGTTACCTCTTCTCATACAGCTTTCCTGCCCCTTGTGACAAGAGTCACTGATGAGCTTGGAAACCGGAAAACACTCAATTATGACGGACTTGAAAGGATTATTGCTGTTAGGGAGGAGAATGACGGGCAGACCCTTCTCAGCAGTTACGGATATAACACCAATGGAGACCTGACCCGCATTACAGATGCTCAGAACAATGTGAAAACATTCCAGTATGATGAACTGAAGAGAAAAGTCAGCATGGATGATCCGGATAAAGGGCACATGAGTTATGTCTACGATTCGGCAGGGAATCGTATCAGTAGTCTGGACAACAAGGCTCAGCAGACGGTGTACACCTACGACGGTGCAAACAGAATGCTCAGCGTTGACTACCTCGACGGTCTTGGGATAAGTCCGGATCTTGAGTTCCATTACGATACCCCCTCGGCAGAATATTCCTCTGCAGAAAACCTGAAAGGGCAGCTTTCCTGGACCCGGGATCTTTCCGGCGGCAGTTTTTTTTCTTATGACGCAAATGCAAATCCGATCTGGATGATAAACCGGATCAGTGATAAAGGAGTTGTGACCGATTACCGGACCGGGAGCAGCTATGATGCCATGGGAAGGATTACGGAAACCGTTTTCCCCGATGGTGATCGTGTCGTCTATCTCTACAACAGAAGAAGTCTTTTGGAATCCGTACCGGGATTTGTCGATAATATCGATTATTTTATTAACGGGCAGCGAAGCAGAATCGATCTGGCAAACGGCATTTCCACGCTATACAGCTATGATCCACGGCAACGGCTGAATCATCTCCTTTCCGTACCCACAGGTGGTGGCGATGTTCTGCAGGATCTTTCCTATGGTTTTGACGGTGTAAGTAATATCACAGGCATCACTGATAACCGCGGACTTCCTGCAGATTCACCTCGAAACAACAGTCAGATATTTGCCTATGACGATCTCTACCGCCTGATATCTGCTGAAGGTCCGGGTTACGGAAAGATTCTTTACCAGTATGATACAATCGGCAATATGACCTCCAAGGGTTCTCCAGCCGCTCCTGACAGTAACCACATAGAGGATTCGCTCATTAATCTCGGGACTATCAGCAGCGGCGGCACCGCAGGTACCAGCGGCCGCTCTGTCCGGCTGCCGGGAAGTGAGCCGGGTCCCCATGCGGTTACAGCAACCGGAAGTGGACTGCACTACGAGTATGACGATAACGGCAATATGACGAGCAGGGGCAGTGGTGATAGCTATGAATGGGATTTCGCCAATCATCTTGTCCGTGCAGTCACAGACCAGTCGACGACGGAATTCGTTTATGATGCGGGAGGAAAACGCAGGATAAAAAGAATAGAAACGGCAGGTGTTGAAAAAACAGATTATTACGTCAATGCAGGATTTGAACTGCGTCATAACACACCGGTAAAATATATCTTTGACGATGCCAGGCGTATTGCCAGTGTTGAAGGAAGATTGACGGATACAGGGGATTTATCCCGGCAGACCCTGCTCCTGAAAACCGGCTGGAATTTTATCAGTTTTGAGGTAGAAGCGGCAAATCCGGCAATCGCAGATGTCTTTTCTGCAATTGCCGGTCAGTATAGTGAAATATGGAAATTTGATGCATCTTCTCAGCAGTATGTCGGGTATGTCCCTGCTGAAGGTATCCTCAATCTTACAGAGATCCATTCCGGAACCGGCTATCTTGTGAAGATGACGGAACCGGCAGTTCTGACGGTGGAAGGTCTCCGCTCAATGCCTGATATCGCACTGCACCCCGGATGGAACCTTGTACCGATCCCCATAGAAGCCTCTCTACCTGTCAGTGAAGCCCTAGCAGCCATTGAAGGCAGTTATGATGCAGTCTGGAGTTATGATTCGATCAGTGCCGGCTGGCGGGATTACCTGACCAATACAAATAATGCAGAATTTCTCAACAGTCTTACGCGGGTGGAACCCGGGCGGGCGTATTGGCTGAAAATAAACCAGGCAGCCCAACTGCCCCGGCAGCAGCAGACAACAGAAATCCATTATTATCATACAGATCATCTCGGTTCTTCCAGCCTGATAACTGATTCCGCGGGAGCTGTTGTGGAAGAAACCCAGTTTTACCCATTTGGTCGTCCCCGTCATGAGGAACGCAACGGTTTTGATTCTGCCTATAAGTATACGGGTAAGGAACTGGATAAGACCACCGGGCTTATGTATTACGAGGCGCGATATTATGATCCGGTGGTGAGCCGGTTTATCAGTGTGGATCCTTTGTATGCTGAGGTGGATTCCGTATCGGGGAAACAATTTGATCGTTTCTTGACTGACCCTCAAAGTGTGAATCTTTATTCTTATGTCTCAAATAATCCGGTGGCAAGAACTGATTCTACTGGATTGGAGGGTGAGGATGTGTGGGATAAGGATGCTTTTAACACCAGAATGAAAAGGATAACTCTTGAGAAAACCGTTGATAAAATAAGGCATTCAATAGGTTTGATAGATAAAAAAATTCTGCAGTTTACAGATGACCTTGCTTATTACAAAGGTGGTATTAAAAAACTGGCGGAAGGTGATGATCCTTTTGAAACGCTAAAGAGACTTACCCGGAAGTTCAAATCGAAAGATACATGGTCCAAAGTAGAAAATGAAGTAGTTTTGGCAAAAACTGCTATTGAAGTGGTGGATGCTTTTGAATTTGACAAAGACGATGCGAGTCATCCATCTATGAAGAGCAGGGCTGAGTTG
>JANTGG010000085.1 GCA_024763035.1 Desulfocapsa sp.
GGCAGCAAAACGTCTTTGACCAGAAAGTACTGATCGTGATTTTTTAAAAAAAACTGCATGCTCTATTTGCTGGAGGAGCTTCCCCTGCCTAACTAAAGGTGCTGCTGGACCTGGGAAATCGCTCGCAGGGGCGAGCTCCTACACATCTATTTTGTTTCTCCCGAAGCTTCAGTGGAATCATAGTGCTCATTTACAAAGAACCCTTTCAGACAGCAGAAAACACGTGCTCAATGTACGATTTACCCAACAGAGAAAAGCCTTTCAGACTACCTAACGCAAGCATTTTTGTCAACAGTGATCTTCCCGAAGAACAGGCTGCAGCAGTGCTTAAAAACGATCTTTTTTCAGAGAGTTATAAAGGAAATACTTCAATATCACAACTTGCCGGAAAGCTCAGACCTCTACGCTTTTGCAAACGATCCTCAATTCCAATGGTTTTCTTCACCCGATTGGTGTATCTTTTTGTTTCCGGCAGACGCCTGCGATTCAATCAAACACCTTTTCTTTTTTTCTTTTATGATGCCGCACTACAGACAACAAAAACATCTGCCGGAAACCCTCCTCTTGTCCACGGGCCTTCTCTGTCTCGCCCTGATACTTGCAATTTTCAGCCACCCATTTTTAAAACTGCCCTTCGACCCCTGGGAGCACCTTATCAAAATACGCTCAATTTTTGATACAGGGGACTGTTTTCTCTTCTGGCCGCAGGATACCAGTACTTTTTGTTCCTGGCATCAGATGTGGGCACGGATATTTTCTTTTCTGCAGATAGACGACACCCTCACCTGGGCACAGATCATTCACAGCTCACAGCTGTTTTTTGCATTTATCTGTCTCTTTTATTTTGCCCGAACACTGTTCAAGCTCTGTGACGGGGATACCGAACCGAAGACACTGCTCTTTATGTCTTTTTTTGCTGTACTCTACTGGCTTGCCGGAAATGGCACATACTCGGTCGATTCACAGCAGGCGTGGGTTATATGGTATTCAGTAACGTATCAGGGCATCACAATCCCGCTCTTCTGGCTTATCACCACTTTTACTCTTCAGCTTCTTTTTGACAGTTCTCTCTCTTTCGCCAGAAGAATTCTTCTCACCACCCTTGTCCTCTGCGGGTTTATCATCATCTCCTTTTTTCACCCCTCTGAAGCGATCTATTATTTACTGTATCTCTTTACAGGATTTCTCTTCACCCCACACATCGGTATCAGGAAAAAGATCGGCTATGGTTTAGTGCTCCTCATTATTCTGCCCGGTTCTCTTTACTGTATCGCCTCATCCATGCACCTCCCTTTTCTACAAGGACTTGCCCTGGAAAAGGGTTTTTCTCACCTGCTTTATCAACTGGAAACAACCGGGGCAACCATCATTCACGGGGGTGGAAACAGGCTGACATCATCATTTAGTGAGCTGGCAATGCTTGCATCCTCAGCCTGGCTGCTTTTTGCCGCAATAAGGCTTATTTTTACGACCAGGAAATTGAACGGTATCTGCCTGCTGCTCACCTTTTTGACACTGCTCTTCTTTCTTATTCCCACGACAAAATGGCTCGCCGGCATAACAGGCACCCTGCTCCACCCGAACATTGTCTGGCGTTTTTTTTACGCCTCCCCCTGGTTTCTCTTCCTGCCCCTTATCCTTTTTACCCTCACCACAAACAGCCGCCTACCAAAAACCTATGCCTCCCTGCTCCTTATTGCAATCCTTATCGGAACATCCGTTTTTTCTGCTAAATCCTTCACCCATGCACTGTCCGGCAATATGGACTCTCTTTTCAATTCTTTTTTCAGTAAACGCATGGGATTGCAGTACGATGAAAAAACACTGCAGCAGTTAAAAGAGACGATCGAAGAACAAACTGAAGGATTAACGAAAAAGGAGCTAATACTCTACCTGCGCAGTGATCTGGCAACGATTGCCAGGGGAATATGGGGCTATTATACGTATTCGTACAGACGTACATTTATTCCCATGCACAGGTTTTACTCAACAGGACTGGACAAACAGTATCAACTGGTTCCCATAAAACTTCCGCCGGGTTTTCCAAAAGACAGAGCTATATTTCTAAAATTCAACCTGGATGAAAAAAAGATATCAGAACAACAAAACGAAAAGTTACGCGGAACAAACCCCATCCGCTTTGATCTGGACCACGCAGATATCGGAACAAAGTTCCTCTTTATCGACGGCTGGGCATTCCTTGAAAAACCAACAAGTACAGCTGAGGTGTATATTGTTCTTCAATCCGGGAAGGAAACACTAATATATGACACCTCGAAGCAGTTTAGAAGCGATATCGGACAATATTTCAAATCGCAGCAGCTGGAGGACAGCGGTTTTCTGGCAACCATCCCCAAGGCCGAGCTCAGCACTGGAACCTATCAGGTATCACTCTTCCTCAAAAAAGGAACCCGTCGGGGAATCGTCTCCACCAATAGCACCGTTGAAATCCACTGAACAAAGCACTGCTCTCGAAACAGAAAACAGATCGCATGAATATTACCTTTCATGCCAACACTCCGAAAAAAACTGCACAAGGAAAATATACTCAGGGATAAATAACCTTCCACTCTTTTTTCATATCAACCACAGTCCATCCATTTGATTCAGCATCCACCAGAGCTTTGTCCAGTCGACCCATGTGAGATTCCCTGTCATAGGCAAATTCACGTTTGCCATCGGTATGGTGAACGATACCGGCAAAACGTTTTTTATCGGTGCCAAGGGTGGTATACTGCATCATCTGCAGGTCACCGTCTGAGTTGCCGAATGCAAAAATTGGACGACGACCGATATGCTGGTTGATTCCCACTGGCTTTCCTTCCTTATCATCGATAAAGTTGAGCTTTGCTTCACGAACCAAAACCGGTTTACCGTCCCGCATCTCAAATTTAGAAACAATGGAGCTGCCCACTACCTGTTCCGGAGGAATCCCGTAGACGCCTTCCACCCAGGGACGCATGAACTCGATGCCGCCGCCGGAGACAATAAACGTTTTAAAATCATTGGCCCGCAGGTACTCAAGCAGCTCAAGCATGGGTTTGAAGACCAGTTGGGTGTAGGGCTTGTGCAGAGTGGGATGTTGTGCAGTCTGTATCCATTTTTTGACAATTTCTGCAAATTCATCGGTGGTCATGCCTGCATGGGTGGTCATTACCAGTTCGACCAGCCCTTTTTTGCCGGATGCGGCAAGCGCCTTCATGTCCCCTTCTAGGACTGCCTGGTAGGGTTGCTGCGTTTTCCATTCCGGATGCTCCGCAACCATTGCCTTGACTCGGTCAATGACAAAATAGAGTTGAAAGTAGGCAGGCTGTTCCGACCAGAGGGTGCCATCATTGTCAAAGACAGCGATACGTTCGGACGGCTGAACGTAATCTGCACTTGATTTATCAGTCACTGCTTGAACAAAAGCGGTGATAGCACTCTTGCTTGTTCCGTCATTCCATGATGGCAATGGGTCAGTTGCTGCCTGGGCGACTGTTGTCAACAAAAGAAACAACAGGGCAAAAAAGAAAGAGAGACTTCTGGTTATAGTGTGGTTCATGTTATCTCCTTGGGTGATGATTGATGTTTATCCTTCCATGGGTTCAATGGTGGCAGACTATCCTGCACAACACCAGGTTTGTGCTGGCTCAGTTTTTTTCTGGCCCGCTGAACTGACCTGCAGAGTTTGTCTCCAGACCATTGTTGTTTCTGCCCGCTTGCATACAGTGTTGTTTCAAGAGCTTCTATCTGCATGGCAAGTTCTGGATCGTCGGTAAGTTGAATAAAGCGTGCAAGACTCCCGGAAATACCGCTAAGTTCGCTGTAATCAAGCCAGTGAAGCAGAGCCTGCATTGTAGCTGCAGCATCATGAGAAGCCGACACCTTCTGAAATTTCGTAAAGAGTTCGTCTTCCCTATTCGTCATGCCTGAACTCTGCGTCTTCATTCTGTGGTGCTGCCAGATGAAGACGGCACATGCAAGAATAGAGGAAAAAAGAATCAACAGCGGCCATTTCCAGGAAAATCCTGCATCCCCGGTAATCATGCTCTCCGCCGGTTTTTCTTTCTGCAACAATGGATTTGCAGCCACTTTCAATTCCACCGTTTTTAAGACAATGTCTCGCAAGAGTTCTTTTTTCGGATTCCACCACTGAATATGCATCTCAGGAACAGTGAAGATACCTTCCTGTTCACAAACATAGCTGATGGTTTCGATACGTTTTCCGGTGAATTCCCCCCGCTGCATTTCATCTGCAACTTGTGGCTGCTTGGTGTATATCCCTATTCCTTCAATTTTCTGCACATTAAGGGGCGGAAAGACCATACCCGGCAGATCTTCGGCAGTTAAAGTGATTGTCCTGGTAAAGGCATCCCCTACTTTGGCCTTGCCAGGAACCGGTTGCCAGTGATCGTAGGTCTTGAGATTAGTGGTGGTGATCACATCTCGTTGAGGATCAGCACCGGGGATGTTTTCAACAGTAAACTGCAAGGCATTGGTGGTGAAACTTTGGCGGGTAACCTTGCCTTCCGTCCCTTGAAAGCCGAATTCTACGATAAAGGACGGTACTGTTAAAATACCTGCACGCTGGGGAAACAGGGAAATTTCATGCTGTTTATAGATATAGGAGACACCATCAACTTTTTCAGTACCGAGCAAGGGGCGATCTTCACTTTCCATGATGAGCATCCCAGACACCTTGGGCAGTTCAAAACGGGTTGACCCGGAAAATGTTGTGGTCGTGTAGAGTTTAACATAGAGTATTTGCCGTTGTCCCGGCCAGATTGTTTCATTCTTCTTTAGCTCTGCTTTGATAAAGGCGGGAGCTTTCTCTGCAACGGAGGAAGCAGCAAACAAAAAACAAAAAAGGGTTGCGAGGAGTAACGATCGTATCACAGTCATTCTTTTTTATCTCCCTCCTGTCCCATTGCATACTGATAGGAAAACTTGGCCCGCAAAAAATCTGCTGGTTTGGTCTGTACCCGACGCAGCCAGATGGCACGCATCTCTTGATCTGTTACCTGCCCATCACCTTGAACAGTTTCTCTTTGATCTCCTGTTGTATTTGCTGCTCGCTTATCAAAGACGATCTCATCGGGTGGAAGCTTCCCTTCAGTACCTCCGGCATCGTCATCAGGTGGTGCCATTTTTTCTTTTCTGGCACGGGCCAGGGCAAGATTTTCTTCTGCTTCAATCCAGTCGGATTTTTGATGGAGTACCTTTTCATATCCTGCAATGGCAGCATCATATTTTCCTGACATAAGCTTGGCATTGGAACGATTATACAAAGCCTCCACAGAGGCATCTCTACCAAAAGCGGCGGCAGCAGCTTTAAAATCACCATCCCGATAGAGAGCAGTACCACGCTGCATTGGGTTTTCAAATACTTTGGCTGCGGCCTTAAAATCCTGCTTTGCCATCAACCGTCTCCCCTGCTGATCCGGGGTCAGAAACAGATCAGTGAACGACCAGTTGACAGTTGAGAGCGCAAAGGTAAACGACAGGAGAATCAGCACCACCATCGATAATCGGATATATTTATTCAGATTACTCATAGACGACTATCCACCCGCGTCTAAAGAAAAAAAGTGCCAACACAAGCAGCAAGGGTAACAGCCAATAGCCTGCATCCTGCCAGCGTTCACCCTGATTCTGTATTGCGGCAGAAAGGCTGGTAGCAATACGCCGGTTCAGTTCCTGGACATCCCGATCATCGGGAGAAACGATGGTAAGGCTGGCATCTATGGTCCTGGCTGCTTTCTTCATATCTTCCCTATTAAAAGCCGGAGCTGCTGGACTTCCCGGGGGAACAGTAACACCCTTATCAGCAGCAACTGCATATATTTGCACTGGAATATTCGATTTTTCGTGAATTTTCTGCATTACTCCAAGCTGATCCCCTGCAATTTGGTCGGTAATCAGTACAATAGATCCCGGGATTTCTGCTTTGGTAAGTATTGAGGTTGCAAGCCCAAGGGCTTCTGCTGCTGCGTCACCCTCATCCGGCATAATCTCTGGAGTCAGAGCCTGACTGAACATATCGATGATATTTGGATCCAGCGTGAGTGGCATGGCGAGGTGGGCACTGCCGCTATAGGCAATAAGTGCAGTTTTGGTTCCGGGGCGAACTTGAAGAAGATCATGGATCTTCTGGGTAGCTCGTTCCAGGCGTGAAGGCTGAATATCCTGAGCAAGCATGCTGGGAGTAACCTTCAGGACAATAACAAGACCTACTGTATCTTCTGTAAAAGGAGACTGTTCTTTTTTCCAGGCAGGTCCGGCAAGAGCAGTGATGGCGATGAACCAGAAGGCAGCCAGTAGATAAATTGGGCGGATTCTGTTCTGTCTGTTTCCACCAACCAGCAGATGATCAAGCAGGTGAGGAGCAATCAACGACTGCATCCCGGTTTTTGCATTTTGGGATTTCCAGGCATACCACAGCAACATGGCTGCCGGGAGGAGCAGGGCGAGTAGCCAGGGGCGGAGAAAGTGGAAGTTTGCAAGTACGCTGAGCATATTTACTCTTGGGTACCGATGAAAAGATGAACGTCCAACGTCCAACGTTTAACGTTTAACGTCGAACGGAAAAGCAAGTCACTACTCTTTGATGATATTTGGTTGTAATTCATTTGTTTTTCTTTGCTGCGGTTCGAATACTTACTACAAAAATTTTTATGAGCTCTTCAGTTTCCTGGAGTATAGGGTTTATTCTATCTGGATCCTTGATTAGTGGTACTCGTTGTGCAAGCCTGATCCATCGCTTTGTTTCTCTTAGTTCTTTCAGGCAAATACGCATCTTATGAACAAAATCTTTTGCTGATTCTGCTCCTTGTGCTTCGCCATGATTGGCGTAGGGAGAAGTGCCGGATCGCAAAAGTTGTCCACCAATATGTTTTCCTGTCTTCGTCTCCGGCAGTTGCTCAACCAGCCTGATAATTCGTACCGAAAACTCAAGCAATCGTTCTTCTAAATCAAATATTGCATCAGTCATTACCCGCGACCTTTCGTTCGATGTTGGACGTTGGAAGTTGAACGTTCAGCGTTCATCTTTTTCCCCGCCCGCACTCCATGCATCAACAAACTCAACAATACAGCCAGCCCAAGCGGCCAGTGATACATATCAATCCGGGGTCTGTAACTCGTTGTTTCAATATCGTGGGTGCTTAAAGAATCAATTTTTTCATATATCTTTTCCAGTTCCACACGATCTTCCGCTCTATAAAAATATCCTCCCGTGGTAGTGGCAACACTTTGCAGTGTTTTCACATCCAGCTTTTCTTCACCCACGGCCTCGGGGTCACCCACCGCCACACTGTGGATTACAATATCATTGTCGCTGGCAATCTGTGCCGCCTTCACCGGCTCTACCTTTGAACTGGTATCGTTGCCATCCGTGAGCACAATAAGGAGTTTGTCTTTGACCGTACTCTCCTTAAACATGTTAATGGCAAGCCCTATGGTATCGCCAAAAGCCGTCTTTGGGCCAGCCATTCCAACCTGCGCTTCCGCCAGCAGCTCACGGCAGAGCGCCAGATCTTCAGTAAAAGGAGCCTGAATAAAAGGGGCAGTACCAAAAAAAATCAGCCCCACCCTGTCCCCCTTTCGACGCTCCAGAAAGCCATCCAGCACTTCCTTTACTGCAGCCAGTCGAGAAATTTTGTTGCCATCTTTGGAGGTGAAATCTTCTGTAGCCATGGAGCCGGAGAGATCAATGCCCAATAAAAGATCACGTGTTGGAATTTCTTTTACCACCGGTGGCTCTATCCACTGCGGTCTGGCAATGGCAACCACCAGCAAAACCCAGCAGAAAGCAGTTATAATCTGTCGCAATATCGGCTGATTGCGAACAATGGAACCACTGCCCGGAACCTGGCCGGAAAGCTCCACCAGCTCATCAAAAAAAGGTGTCCGTACTGCCGATCGTTCATCCTGATATGGCTTGAAAAACCTGCGCAGAACAAGGGGCAGAGGCAGGAGGAGAAAAATCCATATGTAACTGAATGAAAACATTGGTGTTACTTATTATTCCGCATAAAGATCACTTTATAGCTTCTATCCAGGGTGGCCTGATAATAGAAACCGGCCAGGGCATCTTTCTCAGCATAATAATAAAGAGTATAGGTTGAACCTTCGTAATTGGTATCCTGCAGTTCAATAAAGAGTTTTATCAAACCTTTCCAGGTAGAAATAGCAGACCGTTCCACATGGATGGGTTTGGGATTGAAATATTCCACCACTGCCTGTTCACCTGCCTGCACATCACCCACCTTCACAAGATAATTGCCGTCCGTTCGTTGCCACTCACCGCTAAGTACGGTGTAATCCTGTTGCACAACAGGTGCTGCTGTTTTTTCAGCTGCAAAGAGAGCCTGAAAAGGACTTAACAGAGCTCCTGTCAGGAATAAAAACAAACAGCAAATTTTCAAACAATTCTTCATATTCTATCCATGGGAATGGGGTTGATGTTTTCGAATCCAATAGGTTACTGCCTTTTGTAATTCTGCCACCTGTTCGTTGCTAACCGTTGCCAACTGAGAAGATGGTTGATACAAGCAATCCTGCAGCAGTCGTCCATTTCCTTTCGTAAAGAGATGGGTGGCTGCGGTTTTATCAAGAAAAACAAGCCAGTCATTGCCGGTTAAAGAAGCGACCCGACTCCTGCCGTAGGCTGCTATGGCGGTGCGTTTGACAAGTTCCGGAAGTTGGCGAAGGATGTGCTGATATTGGGCTCTGTCTGCCAGCTGCTTTTCTAATTCACCCAGTTCTTTCAGCGCTTCACGTCGGTAGTGGTTGCGTTTCCACGCCAGATATTTTTGTACAGCAAACCAGCTGCAAAGTAGAAAGAGACTGAATCCCAGAGCATACCAGCCAGGGGCCGGCGGTAGCCAGGCCACAGGTTGGGGAGAGATAATATCATGGAGATTTTGCAGATTACCGGGATCCATTCAAGTCTTCTCTTTTTATTTCAATATCCAAGCTCAATATCGAACATCGAATGTAGCACCAGTTCGACGTTCGATGTTGGACGTTCGATGTTCAACGTTCAATCTTTTCCCTATAAAATTCACCGTGCTCCCCTCACAACTACCTTTGCAGTACCCGGCTGTTTTCCAGGTCTATATCCCAAAGTTTCCCTCACCTGTAACGCAACGGACTCAGTGGTATGAACAGGCAGGATAGGAACGCCAAATTTATTCAGCGCATCACTGAGAGTTTTGAGGCGACCTTGCAGAAATTCAGGGAAACGCTTCTGCAACCTGCTCTCACTGGAATCCAGTAAAATCTGGCTGTTGCCATCACTGATCACAAGACGGCTATCTGGCGGAAGCTCTTTAGCCAGAGGATCATAAATCGGAAAGAGCATAACATCGTTATGCCGCACCAGCTGCTTGACATGGTGCAGGCTTTTATCACTGAGACCGGAAAAGTCACTGATCACGCAGATAAGGTAGTCATGCCCCGCAAGTTGCACTGCTTTTTCCAGTGCCCGATCCAGGTTTCCGGGATTGGGAGAAACAGCTTTGTCTACAGACAAATCATTGTTCTGCTCAACAATCCGCTGCAATATCTGCATAACGGTCTTTTTACTGCGCCGCGGTTGTATTTCCCGGATTTCAATATCGTTAAAAACAACAGCACCAACCTTATCACCAGCAGCCACAACCCTCCAGGCGGCAAGGGCAGCTGCCTCGGCGGCGGTTACCGATTTCATGTTTACCTGAGAACCGAAAAACATGGAGATACGCTGATCGACAAGCAGCAGCACCGGTCGTTCCCGCTCTTCAGTATAGACGCGAACATATGGTTGCCTGGCACGTTTAGTGGCCTTCCAGTCCATGGTACGGATATCATCGCCCGGTTGATACTGACGCAGCTCTTCAAAGTCCAGTCCCCTTCCACGTAATCTGGAAGTATGACGGCCCGAAAGCAGGCTGTGCACCGGTTGTCTGGGCAGAAAACTGAATCCCGTAGCCTGATACTGGAGTTTGATGAGATCCTGGAGAGTGGTGTAGACTCCAGAATTGGTATTCTTTTTGAGGATTTGCATGATGCAGCCTATTATTAAAGGACGAACGTCCAACGCTCAACATTCAACTTCCAACATCGAACAGAACAGCCCTGCTGTAGCCGGAATTCCGGGAAAATACACTTTCGTCGTTCAGCATTTCCAGTTCGATGTTGAATGTTGGACGTTGGAAGTTGGATGTTCATCTCTTCCCTACGCCACTGCAACCAACTTAATAATTGCATCAATCACTGCATCAACATCCATTCCCTCAGCATTTGCCTCATAACTGAGGATAAGGCGGTGCCGCAGGCAGTTATGAACAACGGCGCGCACATCATCGGGGGTAACGTGGTCACGACCCGCCAGCCAGGCGTGAACCCGTGAACATTTATCAAGGGCCAAACTGCCGCGCGGGCTTGCCCCCACCTCGATCCATTGGCCAAGTTTTTCGTCATATTTTTCAGGATAACGGCTGGCACTGATCAGGCTGACAATATAACGTTCGATATTTTCCGATGAGTAGATTCCGGCTATCTCCTTACGGGCGGCAAAGATGACATCCTGGGGAATGGCATCCTGCTTTTCCTGCTGTTTTCCGGATATCTCTCCCCGCACCAGCCTGATGATTTCAAGCTCCTCTTCGTCGGAGGAATATTCCACTCGAACGTGCATGAGAAACCGATCCATCTGGGCCTCGGGCAGGGGATAGGTTCCCTCCTGTTCGATGGGGTTCTGGGTGGCAAGGACCATGAACAGCGGTTCCATCTTGTGGGTCTTGCCGGCAACCGTTACCTGTCGTTCTTCCATGGCTTCAAGCAGGGCTGCCTGAACCTTGGCAGGTGCCCGATTGATTTCATCGGCCAGGATGAGGTTGCTGAAAATGGGGCCTGGCTGGAATTCCAGAAGATCCTTACCACCGGAACTGTGATACACTTCTGTACCCGTGATGTCTGATGGAAGAAGATCAGGGGTAAACTGAATGCGGGAAAGTCCCGCCGCCAGGTTGCGGGCCATGCTCTTTACTGCCCGGGTCTTGGCCAGTCCGGGAAGTCCTTCAAGGAGCAGGTTGCCGTTGGCAAGCAGACCAAGCACCAGGTTGCTGATGACCTTCTCCTGTCCGATAATAGATTGCCCCATACGGGCTTGAAGCTCCTGAATTGAATCAAGTACAGTCATGGTAGTTCCAGGTTAAAAGAAAATGCTGCATTCACCAGGAAAACTCTTGGATGCAGCAGGTTTCCGTTCGCTCAAGCGAAAAAAGGTTTGCAACCGTTCCCGATACAAACCTTTTTCATGCATTGTAAATTACAGAAACATTACTGCTGATTTGCTGCGGTCTTCATTGCATTCAGCACGTTATCGACACTTAAAGAACCTCCGGCCGTTGGAGGGAATTCCTTGAAACTCTCAAGGAATTTTGCCACATAGGCCTGGGCCGGTACAAACATCCACATCTGGTCCGCGTAGAACTGGCGAATGTACAATGCGGCATCCGGACCGACTTCAAAGGGATCCATTCGCAGGTTCACAATCAGGGGCCAGCTTGGTGTCTTACGGTAGGCCTCGTTGATCGCACCTTCCATGATGGTGAAGTGAACTTTCCAATCTTTGTAACGCAGCGCATTTAAGTTTCCGCCGGCATCAAAATAGAAAATTTCATTGCGCTTGCCCGGACCTTTGCCTAACAGCAGGTCAGTCTGGTCATAGCCGTCAAGATGTGCCTTAAAGGTTTTGCCGTTGGCCTCATAGCCTGTCAGCAGCTTTTCCTTGATACCTGGTTCACCGGCTGCCGCCAGCAGGGTCGGCATCCAGTCTTCCTGGGAGAAGATATCATTGATTACCGTGCCTGGTTTAATGTGCCCGGGCCACCTGACCATCTGAGGCACCCGGAAACCACCCTCCCAGGTGGTGCCCTTCTCGCCTCGGAAGGGAATGGTACCGCCGTCGGGCCAGGTAAATTTTTCCGCACCGTTATCAGTACTGAAAATAACAATGGTGTTATCAGCGATACCCAGTTCATCGAGTTTGTCGAGCAGGGCTCCAACCCCATCATCGAGTTCCATCATGCCGTCGGCATACAGACCATAACCTGACTTACCTTTGTACTTTTCACTGAGATGGGTCCAGACATGCATCCGGGTGGAATTATGCCAGACAAAGAAGGGCTTGCCTGCCTTGTGGGCTCTTTCGATGAAGTCGAGGCTGCCATTCAAAAATTCGGTGTCAGCTGTTTCCATCCGTTTTCTGGTGAGCGGGCCGGTATCTTCAATCTTGCCGTCCGCAGTTGCATGCAGAACACCACGAGGGCCAAACTTTTTCTTAAATTCAGGATCTTTGGGGTAGAATTCGCTCTCCGGCTCTTCCTCTGCATTAAGGTGGTAGAGGTTACCAAAGAACTCATCAAAACCGTGATTGGTGGGCAGGTGTTCATCACGGTCGCCCAGGTGGTTCTTCCCGAACTGGCCGGAAACATACCCCTGGTTTTTGAGTAATTCAGCAATGGTCGGATCCTTATCCATGATTCCCTGCTTTGCACCCGGCATACCAATGGTCAACAGGCCGGTTCGGAAAGGATGCTGCCCGAGCATAAACGAGGCCCGGCCGGCAGTACAGCTCTGCTGGGCATAGGCATCGGTAAAAATGGCCCCCTCATCGGCCAGACGGTCAATATTCGGGGTCCTGCCTCCCATCATTCCCCGATGGTAGGCGCTGATGTTCCACATTCCCACGTCATCACCCCAGATAACCAGGATGTTTGGTTTTTCACCTGTAGCTGCGTATAAAGATCCTGCAATGAATGTAATCATTGCGGATACCGCCAGCCCGGCAAGTATTTTTTGCTTTAACTTCATTAAACCCTCCAGTTTCATTAAAATAATAAAAGTGATAACTACTCTTAAACACGTATCCTATATTTTCCCCTGGAATTTGTCAAATGCATTTATTTCATATTTATGATACCTTTTGGTTATGGATATTACATTTCGTCACCTTCATCAGATCCAGGCCCTTGCCAAACGTGGTAATTTCGCCAAAGCTGCCCGGGAACTCAATATTTCGCAGCCTGCCCTGAGTCGATCGATATCTTCCCTGGAAAACCAACTGGGATTACGGCTTTTTGATCGATCAAGACGTGAAGTGACGACTACGGTATTTGGTGAACATCTTCTCCAGAGGGGAACCCCTCTTTTACAGGAAATGCAGCTGGTGGAGCGGGATCTGCGCCTGTTGCAAAACATGGACTCCGGTGAACTGGTTATTGGCAGTGGTCCTTTCCCGGCTGAAATATTCCTTGGCAGGGCAGTGGCCCGCTTCAGCAAATCGCACCCTAAAGTCAATGTGCGGATCATCCTTGACCGAACACCAAACCTTCTCTCCAGACTGCACAAACGTGAACTTGATATTTTTGTGGCTGACACCAGAATAATCAATGACACGTCAGACCTGAACATAACCCCATTTCCTCAACATCAAGCCTATTTCTGTTGTCGTCACAACCATCCCCTGACCCAGAAAAAGCACCTTGAGCTACAGGATATTTTTTCTTACCCTCTGGCAATGATGTGGATTCCTAAAGTTATATTGAACATGTTGACCAAACTGGCGGGCTTGCAGGTCAATGACATGAAAGACCTACCCTGCGCTGTTATTCAGTGTGATTCTCTGAAAATACTCTTTGATATTATCGGTGACAGTGACGCCACCGGTTTTATCACCAGCCCTCTGCTCAATAAGAATTTACAACAACACCTTACCCTGCTGCCCATCTCCATCCCGGAACTTACCACCTGTTACGGCATGGTCACGCTTTCCCGTTATTCTCAGCCCCCGGTGGTTCAGATATTCCATGACTATATGATTGAAGCAGAGATGGAGAACAGTGAG
>JANTGG010000086.1 GCA_024763035.1 Desulfocapsa sp.
CTTATGAAAACCTCATGGAGACAGTCGAAATTCTGGCAGACCAAGGTGCTATGGCTATTCTGAAAGCTTCAGCTGAGGATGTAAAAGCAGGACAAATGGTTTCTGAAAAAGAGGTTTTTGATGCTTTACAGGATTGAGTTTACCGAAACAGCCCTCGGATTACTCCCGTCATTTCACCCGGCAATCAGAAAACTCCTTAAAGCTGCTCTCAAAGATTTGAAAAAGGACCCTGGCCTCGGAAAAAATTTAGTTGAAGAATTGACCGGATATCAGTCGTACCCGGTAAAACGATACCGTATTAGTTACAAAACAATCGAAAAGAATAAAACGGTACAGGTTCATTACATGGGACATCGCCGCTCAGTGTATGAGCTGTTTCCCGAACTGGTTAAAGTGGCTCTTCAATGAGAATGCCATGTCATCCTCCTAAGTTGATTAATTGTGGCAAGGATGATGACAGATTTTTAGAACGGTGGGAAGATGTGGTTTAATTGACGCTTACAGTTGAAGCGGGTAAAGTGACATAAAAGAGTATTGTGTACCCGGATTTGCGGATTTGTCTCTCATGATTTTGTCAACAAGTATTGATTTGTATCGTCCCTGGAATCTTTATAACCAGGGTAATCAGTGCCAGCTTTTCTTCCAGGCAATAAATTCTTTAGGTAACAGGCGATAGCGAGCAATGTTCCCTTCGTGCAGACTTCCAAGTTCTGTTTCGACTATCTCAGTGAAACGAGCACGATCAACAGCCCCAATTTCCTGTTTTGCTTTTCGAGCGATCCAGCCTGTTGCCTCCCTCTTGTCAAAATTTTCACGAACCACTGTTGTCACATATTCAAATATTTCTTTTCTATACCTCACCCGGAAGGGATCTGGGTCCCCCAATGATTGCTGAACAGCTGAGTAACGGAAACAGGAACGTTGATAGGCCCAGATAAAAACATCCCGTAACAATTCTGTACGATTAAGTTCATATACTGCCACGATTCCATCAATGTACTCCTTTTCAGGGACATCCACGAAGGAGAGTGGACTCAGGTTATCACGAATCATGGAAATATTTGCGCTCAACCTTGAAACGCGTTTGTTGACATCTTCAAATGGTTGCAGATAAGGTAAGTGCACAAGAACAAAGAACGCCTGCTCAAACGGATCATTAATCTCACTTGCCATCGCAAGAATTTGCAGAAAACATTCATCAACCAGCTGCGGTATTTCCAGCGGATGATAGACCGTACCACCGATACCAACAGGGATAGAACGTAATCTGCCACATGCCTGAGGATCGGCAAGAAGGTTATCCGATAACAAAGCATGTAGATTGCAGATTGTGTATCTATTTAACCCGGTATCCGGTGCTTGCTCCACCAGAAATTCTATTGCTGCCTTGTGATTCAGAATCATCTGCGCTTCTCGCGTGTTCTTACCACGGGCTTCCTCTCCCAGTTCCAACAGACGTTCTGTTTCAAGAAGTGAATATGTATTTCCCTCCAGGCGGCTTGAATTCCAGGAAAGATCAATTAACAGGCGATTGAAAATTTTCTGGACATAGGTACCGGCCGGTTGTTCTTCACGTTGCGGGCGACCAATCTCGGCAAGTTGGCGGCGAATATCTTCGGAAAGATAAAAAGTGGTGTTCGGGTGATAAAAGTCTAGAAAATCACGATTGTAGCCAACCGGACGGCGGTTCTGGATGGGTTGGCGAATCATCTGTTTAATTTCTTCCCCTTCAGGTGAAAGTGGCACATACACTTCACCATATTCTTCATCTCTTATTACTGGCAGAACAGCTGTCACCGTACCCGTTCCTTCTACCAAACGGTATCGGCTTGCCCGAGCCTGCCCATCTATCACTAACTTTTTCTGCTCGACAAGTAGAGCCAATCGGCGCTGCAAGGTTCGACGCGGCATCTTATTGTCCAATGCTTTGCTGATCGTTCTAAGACCTGCTCCTTCTGGAAAACCGGCTACAGCCCGAAGAATTATATCCAATTCAATTTGTCTAATACGTTTTACCATAGTAGTTCTATTATGGCGCAATTACCAGAATCGCGCCATCTAAAACTGTTTTTGGCGCAAAACTTTAATTGCGCCACTTTAAACGAGTCCAATTTTATATTCAGAAACGGTTCAATCTCAGGCTGACAGCAAATAGGTATTCTGTCCCCGAAACTCCGACGGCTGCTGTTTTCAATCATGGTAGAGCAGTTTTAATACATCAATCTTTTTGGAGTATTACTTGGCTTTTTGATCGGTTGCTTGAATTTGTTTTTTATGGGTGTTGGATGACTTATTTTTGATCCCTGAACAAAAACGCCGGACACTCCCGTAAAGGGAGGTCCGGCGAAGGGGAAGTCAGCACTAATGAAATACTGGTTTCATTTAGATCTCAACAGGAGGAGGTTCTTTAAATAGCAGCAACTGGTATATTGCAGGCAGGAAGGTAATATCTTCCCGCAGAACATTAACCACGGTGGGATCAAATGGATTGCCATCTGCGTCGGTCAACCCAGCCTGCTGGTTCTGGTATTCCTGCAGATCCGTAACCCCGTCCTGGTCATAGTCTCCGTCGTCGGTGAGCTCAGCCAGTGAATCAAAATACTGTAATTCCCATTGGTCATCAATGCTGTCACCATCGGGATATTCCAGGGCAATGGGCGGGATAGTGACAGGGGTGGCATTCTGCAGTGTCACCGTCCCGGGATACCCTTCATCCACATAGCTCATGCCGGTACAGCTGGGGCAGGCATGAACGGTGTAACTGCTCAGGGGCAGGGTGTAGCAGAAAAATCCGCCGTTACTTGTATTGATTCCTCCGTGCTGATCCAGAGAAATACTGTCCATAAAGGAAACCCACAGGTCGTCGATACCGTTACTGTTTCCCTGATCAATCACCTGACCGCAAATGGTACCGCCCTCACTAAGCTGGAAGTCTACAGTAACTGGTGTTGTATTACTATCCAGTGTGCCGGCTGACACGGTCTGGTCAACAAAAGTCTGACCACTGCAGTTCGGACAGGCGTTGACATCATAGTTGTGCCCAAGAGGCAGGACGAAACAGTAGCTGCCATCAGAAAGGGTGCTGGTTCCACCCACCCAGTTATTCCCATTGGTGATATCGCTGTCTTGGAAATTCATATTAATAAATTCCAGGGGGGTGCCAGTTGTATCTGTGACATGTCCCTGGATGATACCGCCGCTGTCTGGTGTATAATCCAGCTGTTGGCTGGTATTTTTCACCACAGTTGCGGCGTTATTCATGATGGTAGGCAGCAATCCGGTACCACAGGGCGGCTCAAAGCTTACATCATAGGTAGCTTCAGGAAGCATCGGGCTCTGGTAGGTACCGTTTGTGTCGGTAAAAACGGTGTTGAACGACAGGTTTGTTGCACTATCGTAAAAGTTGACACGAACATCGGCAACCCCGGTGCTGTTTGCAGTGACCGTACCGGCAATATACCCTCCGCTATCCAGTTGAAAGTCAACGGTTGCATCGGGAGCCTGCTGGGTCAGCGGAGCAATCGTTGTTTTCTGGTCAACATAATTTTGCTGACTGCAGCTGGGACAGGCATTGACATCATAGGTGTGATCGAAGGGAACCACCATGCAGTAGCTGCCATCTGCAGCAGTGTTGGTGGATGTCACCGAGCTAAAACCGATTATATCTGGATCTGTAATATAGACATGCACATTTTCCACGGGAATATTTTCAGCGGTAATTGTACCATGTACCGTTCCACCGGGCTCAAGCACAAGATCAAGTGTTGTTGACTGCCCTGACACAACCTCGACATCCCGACTCTCACTACTCAGACCGGAACTGCAGGGCGGGGTAAAATAGACAGTATAGCTGCCCTGAGGAAGGAAAGGGCTGGAATATCCTCCATCCGGGGCAGTTTGAGTGTCATTATACCACAGATTGTTTGCAGTGTTAAAAAATGAGACCTGGACATCTGCCACGCCATTGTTGTTATACGTAACGACCCCCTGAATCTGTTCACCACTTTCAAGCTGAAAATCAATATCTTGAACGTCACCTTCGGCGACTGTTACTGGTGCAGACTGTGCGTCCGCATAAGGTAGACCATTCTGGGAAGGTTGGGCTTGCACAGTATAGCTTCCCGCTGGAACCCGTATCTGATACAAACCGTAATCATCAGTTTCCGTGGATGGAGGCCAGGAGCTCAGATCAAGAGAATTTGCGAACATGGCCACCCCAGGAATCGGATTACCGGTGGAATCTGTTACAGTCCCCTGAAGGAGGGCACCACCACTCAGACTGAAATCGACCACTTCAGTCTGCAGGGAAACAAGTGTGATATTATCTACACTTTGATTGACATAGGGCAGGGGAGGAGTTGTACATTGGGGACAGGCATTAACCTGATAGGTACCTGGTGGTAATCCATAACTGTATTCACCATTCTGGTCGGTGTTGATGCCAAAACCGATATTCTGGTTAGTTGTCATATCCCTAAAATAGACATGTACGCCTGGGATTGGGTTCGAGCCGTCGGTGATGGTGCCTGATATGACAGCGCCCACTTCAAGTGCGACATCGATTCCGGGAGTGTCACCGGCAACGGTCATGATTGGGTTATTTTCGTAATCAGCATCGGCGTCACCCGGCGTATCCAGGTTATTCATACCAGAGTTATCCACATCCCAGTGCACTCCAATACTGTATTCAGCGCCGGCCGCGAGTCCGCCAACAGTATAAGGACCGGGTTCTGTGATTGAAACAACAGCTACAGGATCATCATCGGTGTCAGAACCACTGAAGACGCCAATGTAAATAGGACCATGACCCGCCTCAAAATGATCCACGCTGATAGTTCCGGAAATACTGGCTTCTGCTATCTGTTCTGACAGGGTGATGTCTATATTCGAGGTCACGCCGCTGCTGGTGAGCTGCAAAGGAGTCTGTGAATACCATCCTTGCCATTCCCCTGCAGTAAGAATACCGTTTCCGTTCTGATCCCAATAGGCATAGACATAGATATCGGTGTTCATGGGCATGTTATACAGGGTGTATTGCCCCTGGTCATTCAGAGCTGTCCAACCGAGAAAGTCTGCATCGGCCACTGAATGGCTGCGAAAGGCAGCAACGAATATGGGTTCACCGCTGATATATCCGCTATCTCCTGCATTGATAGCTCCGCTGATATGTGCAGGTTCGGCATTATCTGCCACAAAAAATTCATTCCACCCGCCGTCGGAACGGTTGCCAAGAGCAGCTTCGATACCATCATAGGCAGAAACCCGAACCTTATAGGCACTGTTCTTCATGAGATATCCGGCCGGGATTTCGATGCTTGTCTGGGAAGTAACTGGAGATTCATAGACAAGGGCTTTCCGATCATAGTCCATGATCAGAATGCGATACTTCGTTGCTCCGTCCACAGGCATCCAGGAAAATGTCGGGGCTTCACTGGGCACCAGGGCCTTTTCAGCCGGGGAATACATTTCGTCCACAGGTGCCAGATTCCAGTTTGGCTGGTATGATGCCGTGCAGCTTGACAGCACAGCACTGGTATCAGGATCCAGAACCTCCAGGAGATAATCTCCTGGGGGGGTGGCAGTACCGTCAGGAGACCAGTAAAACCAGCCCCTGTTATCGACATTGTTCATATCAAAAGTATGGATAACTGCAGAGGAGGGATCTTTAAGTTGAATACTCACCTCTTCGGGCAGGGTATTAACCAGACCACCGATGAAACGGGTCTCCTGCCTGTTGTCCTCCTTCACACGACTCTGTGCCCTGCAGTATGCAAGGGAAGGTGGATTATCTATCTGTTCAACATAGAAATTGGACCAGTCACTGATCGAGATATTTTCACTGTCCTGATCAGTAGCCGCATCGAAGACAAAAATGCGCCACCTGTAGCGATGGATATCCTCAAGTACAGGACGACCTGTATCCGGGTCGTTTGCGGGAATTGTGAAGGTGGTTGCGGAGGTGAGGGGTGATATATATGAGGGACTGCGGTTTTCATCATACTGAAAAATCTGAACCTGGTAATACGGTGTAGCGACCGTTTCATCAACAACCGGGTCCCATTGCAAAACCGGGGTCAAAGTGTTCACATAACTGCGGTCCGTGGGCGACACAGAAGTCATATCCACTATCGGCAGCTCATTGACAGCAAAGTCGATGGTTGCAGAGGGATAACTCGTTCCTTCAAAATCGTTTAGTGAGACACTGTAAGTTCCATCGCTTGAATGGATAAAATAATCAGGCATTGTATAATAGGTTCCATCCTGATACGAATACCCCACCAACTGGCTCATGTGTCTGGAGAAACAGCACCAGTTATCATTTGAACCGTCAGGTGCCTGAACCTGTATTCCTGCAATCTCCCATGGTGGCACTGCATCGACTTTGGTCAAGGTCAGATTATAGTTATTGGTGCCGTATTCGACAACACCCAACCGGTTTATAGCGCTGAGACCTGCTGCCGATAAATTGGCAGTACTGACCAGGCATAGAAATACGGCTGAACAGCACACTGAAACACAAGATAAAACAAGCTGTCGAAAGCAATAGTGTATATTTTTTTCGACCTCCAAACCTCCACTGGAACATTTTCTTTTCATCTTTTTCTTCTCCCCAATAGTTTAAAAGAATGTGAGTACTACCAAAGCACAGGAAAGCTGTATGTTGTGCAGGATAAAATCAACCCTTGCAAGCGATTCAAGGTGAGCAGGGCCGGGCTGTCCTGGTTTAGGGGCACAAGTGTTACTTGATACCCCTGGCTGATATTGATATGAACTCCCTTGACTGACTCCTGGTAAAACCCAATCAGAATAAAGTGAAAAACAGCTTTGATATGGAACTCGGCAGGGATGAATCTCTATATGCTTTATGGTGAACTTTATGCCGACGGGATATATCTTTGATGCATGATCAAGTATTGCATTATTTAATAAAAATGAAAAATGGGCGCATCGGTAAAATTACCTATTTTATACAAAAAAGCTTGAATACGGTTTGTGTTAGGTCGCGATAACAGGGACGATAGAGGTTTTCAAAAGCTTGCACGGCTAAAACTGAGAGTGGTCGGTCAGGTTGGATTATGAAAAAAGATGGAAAGAGCAGATAGAGCCGGGCTGGCAACTCTTCCGTGGATGGGAATTTCCTCAGTCTGCCCTTACAGCAAAATAATGGAACTCTATTTTCATGCCCTGGGGTATCACCCGAAAACTGAAGTTGTAGCCGATGGGCAGTCTATTATAGCAGGTATGGTTGAATCTGCTGCAGGTCTGATATACGTTATTAATTCGTTTCTTTCCCCTTTTGCTCATCAAGACGCCGCATGCCTTCCATCAGAAGTTTCATGAAGTACCCTATTTCAGGGGTTTCAAAGTCGTCGGAAGGAATTCCCGGGGTAAACCTGAATCGCCCTTCCTGTTCCTTCAGGATCTCATAGAAGGCAGCTTCTCCCTCATAGTTGTTGTATTTTGCCTTGATGAGTGCTCCCTGACGAAAAGAGAAACGGGCTGTGCCGCTGCTCAGTTCGCTGATGGTAAGTATCCCAGTCTTGCTGTTCATATTGAGGGTCTGAAACAGTGCTTCTGCAGGGATTTCCGCAAGATTTCCAATCATCCCGGAGGAGAGATCCTCTGCCCTGATCACATTTGATTTGGTGAGTCTTTTTGCCATCAGTCGCGTGAAGTACAGCTGAATGGAAGGGTACTGGTTGAGAATCTTCTGAAAATTTTTACGATCGATGTAGAGAATTGATGTGGGTTCACGAACCTGTATCGTCGCCCCTATGGCATCGTTACAGATAAGGCTCATCTCACCAAACACTTCACCCTTTTTGAGCGTGGTTATGGTCATACCACGATCATTAATTACATTGACGCTGCCTGTGATAATTATATAAAAATTACCGCCCGGATCTCCTTTACGAATAACAATATCCCCTTCTTTGAGTTTGTTCAGCTTAAAGAATTTGATAACCTGCTCAAGATTTTTTTCGTCGATATTTTTAAAAAAAGCAAAATCGGAGAGCAGGTGCAGCATGGATGCGAGTTCATTGGCGTATTTATCTTCCTCGCCGGAATCGAGCAGGTCCAGATCTGTACTGTTCTCCAGACGAAGGGATCCGGTGCAGCCGCTGCATGAAATAAGGCAGATGGGGATCTTGTCTGCACGATCATACTGTATAAGGATTTTGGTAAGGTCACCGCTTAATATTTTACATTTTTCCTTGTTCTGCGGTGAGTGGATGATGGCAGTGGTGATAAAGGTGTTTTCTTCCTTTGAGTTCATGGAGATGGTGATGCCGGTGACGGCAAACAGATCTCCGAAGGAGTAGAGAGGACAGTTCTTGACTTCAGAAACTTTGAAAATGGCTTTTGGAAAACCCATAATAGATCGTATTCCTGCCGAAGTTTTAGGAAAAAGAAAAAGATAATATGTTTACCTAATACGATATCTCGGCAAAGGATGACAAGTCAAATAGAAAGCAGCATGAATTTCTTTTTCCTGCAAATATGAAATAAATGTTGACTTTATTACAATATCACATTAAAAATATTTCTCTTTTTTGAGCATGGCAGCTGTGTGCTGTTTACTCATTAATGCAATTATTTAGCGACAGTACTGTCGATTCTGAATATATTTGGTTAACAACAGGAGGAATTCGTGGCCAATCATAAATCTGCAGAAAAAAGAAACCGTCAGGCACAGGTGCGTCGCTTGAGGAATCGTATAAACACCACCCGTATGAGGAATACCATCAAGGCCGTGGACGCAGCGATTGCCGCTGGTTCCGGAGATGATGCGCAGGCAGCCCTGAAGGTCGCTATTCCTGTTATCGCAAGAACCGCTTCTAAAGGGACCATCCATAAGAAAAATGCCTCCCGTAAGATATCCCGCCTGACAAAACGCGTGAATAAGATGCAGGCAGCAGCGTGATATAGCTGTTATGCAGGCGGGCAACCGCTCATGGAATTTCCAGTGAAAGGCTATAAGGTCAAACGACTTTATAGCCTTTTTTTTGTTTTCAGTAGCATGCACGCACTAATTTCAAGCGATCTCCTTTCGAGTATTGCGTAATTAAAGCCTTTAGAATAGATTAGACCATGGTCTGCTTCAATAACTTTATCTGCAAACAACCACGTAATGAAACCATCAATGTACCTTCCTGACGTTCACGATTTTATCGAATCCGGAAAAGAATCCGGTCTGGTACCTGTCTATCGCACGATTATCGCCGATCTCGACACTCCTCTGACATTACTTGCCAAGATCGAAAAAAATCAAAGCCATCTCTTTCTCTTTGAGAGCATGGAAGGCGGAGAAAAATGGGGCCGTTACTCATTTGTCGGATTCGACCCGTTACTCACCTTCAGTTCCAAAGACGCCGAACTTGATGTACAGTCCTTTGCGGGAGAACTGTTTGATACATCGGAAAAACATAAAGATCCCCTGGCTGCACTGGAAACCATTCTTGCAAACATTCGTGCTGCAGAGAATCCTGACCTTCCCCGATTCTGCGGTGGCGCTGTTGGATTTCTCGGATACGATATGGTGCGCTTTATGGAGAAGCTGCCCTCAGAAAAAGCAGCACTGGATTTTCCCGACAGTTCCTTTATGATTCCCCGTATCGTCCTTATCCATGACAGTTTTAAACAGACCGTTACGGTTGTCTGCTGGGTTGTAACAGACGGGCAGCAGGCAGACCAGGATGCCTATAACGATGCCGTCAGCCGTATTGCTTCTGTAATTGATATGCTGCGCTCGCCTGTTCCTGAATCTTTTCTACACTCGAGCCATAAGGGCAGCAGGCAGGAGCATCAGTTTACTTCCAATATGGAAGCACCCCAGTTTCATGCCATGGTTGAAAAAGCGAGGGATTATATCAAAGCCGGTGATATTATCCAGGTCGTTCTGTCTCAGCGCTTTCACACAAAAACAGATATTGCATCCCTTGATCTTTACCGGGCGTTACGTCATATCAACCCCAGCCCCTATCTCTTTTACCTGAAACTCGGCTCCCTTATCCAGATTGGTTCTTCACCCGAGATTCTTGTCAGGAAAGAGGATGATATTATTGAGCTTCGCCCCATTGCCGGTACACGGGTTCGTGGAAAAGATCAGAAAGAAGACAAGTCCCTTGAGCTTGAATTGCTGGCAGACCCCAAGGAACGAGCTGAACACCTGATGCTTGTGGATCTTGGTCGCAACGACGTTGGAAGGGTAGCCCGGTACGGATCAGTAAAAGTCACCGACCTGCTGGTTGTGGAACGCTACAGTCATGTCATGCACATTGTTTCCGGAGTTGTGGGAGTGATAGCAGAAGACAAAAATCAGTTTGATGTGATGAAGGCGTGTTTTCCGGCAGGTACGGTGAGCGGTGCTCCCAAAATACGAGCCATGGAAATCATCGATGAGCTTGAGCTCCAGCGTCGCGGTCCTTATGCGGGGGCTGTCGGATATTTCGGATTTTCCGGTAATATGGATTTCTGCATTACCATTCGAACCTTTGTTATGCAGGGTGATGATCTTTGGGTGCAGGCGGGTGCAGGGGTTGTGTATGACTCGGATCCGCAAAAGGAATATGAAGAGACCATTAACAAATCAATGGGACTGCGTCGTGCTGTGGAACTTGCCGAGGAAGGATTTTAGACTATGCTGGTAATTATAGATAACTACGACTCTTTTACTTACAATATCGTTCAGACTGTTGCCGGCAACTTCCAGGAAGAAAATATCACTGCCGACATCAGAGTTTTTCGTAATGACAAAATAGGTGTCGAGGAAATAGAAGAGCTGCAGCCCGATCAGATACTTATCTCACCGGGACCATGCACCCCTTCCCAGGCGGGAATTTCCATTGAGGTGATAAAACAGTTCAGCGGGAAAATTCCTCTTCTCGGCGTCTGTCTCGGACACCAGTCCATCGGTGAGGCATTTGGCGGAATGGTTGTTCGAGCCTCCAGAATCATGCATGGTAAAACCTCCCCTGTATATCATGATGGCAAAGGTGTCTTTACAGGATTGCCCAATCCCTTTAACGGCATGCGCTACCATTCTCTTATCGTCGAGAGGGAAAGCCTTCCGGAGTGCCTTGAAATATCAGCATGGACAGAAGAGGAGGAAATAATGGGGCTTCGTCATAAAGAACTGGATGTTGAAGGTGTGCAGTTTCATCCTGAATCGATTATGACCCCGGCAGGGATAACGCTGTTAAAAAATTTTATCATTAAATCCTTATAAACAAATATTAACTCAATCCAGACGGAACAGTATGAACACTCAGCAAGCAATAGCCAAGGTTGTCATCCGGGAAGATCTATCCGAAGAAAATATGGTCGATGTGATGAATGAAATCATGGGTGGCAGTGCTACGCCCGCTCAGATCGGGTCATTTATTACTGCTCTTCGCATGAAGGGCGAGACTGTTGAAGAGATAACCGGTGCTGTTCGGGTTATGCGGGAGAAGGCTACTCCGATCCACTCGGGAGTGGATGTGGCGAAGGGGGAAATTCTTGTCGACACCTGCGGCACAGGTGGTGATGGTTCCGGAACATTTAATGTGTCCACCACCTGTGCCTTTGTTGTTGCCGGTGCCGGACTCCCTGTTGCAAAGCATGGCAACAGATCGATTTCAAGTCATTGCGGCAGTGCTGACGTTCTTGAAGCTGCTGGCATCTCCCTTGATCTGGATGCGGAACAGGTTGGAACCTGCATCAGAGAAGCGGGAATAGGATTTCTTTTTGCTCCTGCCCTGCACGGTGCCATGAAACATGCCATTGGCCCCCGTCGGGAACTTGGTATCCGTACCATCTTCAATGTGCTTGGGCCGCTTACCAATCCGGCCGGTGCCAATGTTCAGGTCATTGGTGTTTTTGCAGAAGAACTTGTTGAACCCCTTGCCAATGTCCTTGCAAAACTAGGGTCTAAAAGAGCACTTGTGGTTCATGGTGAGGGCAACCTCGATGAGTTGACCGTTACCGGCAAAACGGAAGTCGCAGAGTTAAAAGACGGGAAAGTGACCTGTTATACCGTAACCCCCGGAAGTGTCGGGCTGCCCGTATCAACCCTTGAGGAGCTAAAAGGCGGCAGAACGGCTGAGGAGTCAGCTGCCCAGCTTCGCGCGGTGCTTGATGGAGAAAGAGGGGCAAAGAGGGATATGGTTCTTTTTAACTCCGGAGCTGCCCTGATGGCTGCGGGAATGTGTGATGATCTGCAGGCAGGTGTGACTAAAGCTGCTGGAATTATTGATTCCGGTAAAGCTCGTGGCGCCTTTGACAAGCTCCTGGAGTTATCACGTAAGCTGAAAGCCGGCAAGTAATTACGATGGCACACATACTCGACGTTATAGTAGAGCGTAAGCTTGAAGAGGTTGCCGCACTCAAAAAGAATGGTATCCATATTCCCGCAGCCTTTGCTGAAAAACGTATTGACCCGCCGCGCGGCTTTCGTCAGGCACTTCTTGATTATCAGGGTGTTGCAATAATCGCCGAAGCCAAAAAAGCATCCCCCTCAAAAGGGCTTATCTGTCCTGATTTTGATCCTGTTGAAATCGCAAAAGCCTATGAGAAAAATGGAGCGCAGGCAGTCTCTGTCCTCACAGACAGGGATTTCTTCCAGGGAGACCTTCTTTATCTGCTGCAGGTTCGTGATACTGTTCGGCTGCCTGTTTTGCGCAAGGAATTTATCATAGACCCATTGCAGATTGATGAGGCGCATGTGTGCGGGGCAGATGCGGTTTTACTGATGGCATCCATTCTTGATGGCTTTCAGCTGCAGGATTTTCATGCCCAGGCTTCCGAATATTCTATGGACTGCCTGGTGGAAGTGCACGATGAGAAAGAACTGGAAACAGTGCTTGCCACTGATGCACAGCTGGTTGGCATAAATAACAGAAATCTGAAAGATTTTTCCATGGATACGGAAACAACGTTTCGTCTTAAAAAACTCATTCCGGAGGATATTGCGGTGGTGGGAGAATCCGGGCTGAAAACCAGTACTGATCTGCAACGGCTGCAGGAAGCGGGAGTGACTGCAGCACTGATAGGAGAAACTCTCATGCGGGGTAGCAACGGTGGAAACACCCTGCAGGGATTACGAGATCATCTGTAACATAAAGGAGGCACCATGCCAGGCAGGACACGCATAAAAATGTGTGGTATTACAAGGAAAAAGGATGCAGCAGCTGGTATCGAAGCCGGGGTTGACGCCCTGGGTTTTATTTTTCATGAGAAAAGTCCGCGTAACATAAAACCTGATTTTGTCCGGCAGCTGGTATCGTCCCTTCCTCCTTTTGTTGACAGCGTGGGTGTCTTTGTGGACAGACAGCTTGAAGAGGTGGAAGAGCTTGTGGAATACTGCAGGCTCTCCCATGCCCAGCTGCATGGCAGTGAATCTCCCAAATACTGTGAACGCCTGGAACGGTTTGCCTCACCTGTTCGTATCATAAAGGCATTCAGGATAGGGGAGGAAAGTCAGGCTTCCGATTGTTCACCTTATGATGATGTCGCCTGCGGCTATCTCCTTGACACCTATGTAAAGGGGAATGCCGGCGGAACAGGGGAAACATTCAACTGGGAGATAATCAAACAGCTGCACCTCAAACGGCCTTTAATCCTGGCGGGCGGTCTTAGCCCGGAAAATATCCTGAACGCCATGACAGCAGCCAGCCCCTTTGCCGTTGATGTAAATTCCGGTGTGGAGAGTGCACCGGGGATAAAAGACCACGCCAAAATCACAGAGTTTGTGAAAAAGGTTAAATCTCTGCAACAAATCTAACACCGGTGATGAACGGTAAGCCGGCATAAGTGCCTTGTTGCTGTCGTTACCATTCGAGGTTTAAGGTCATTTATTTTCTTGTTTTTTATTACA
>JANTGG010000087.1 GCA_024763035.1 Desulfocapsa sp.
ATGCAGGGTGGGAAAACCGATCATCCCTGCCGGAAAATGAAGCAGGTTGTCGGGGTCGTATTCCACTTCACCGAAACGTGTCTGTAGGGTATTCATTTCGTCTTCTTCTTGGTTGAAATAGTACTGCTTAACGAGTCAAGGGTATCCATATCCCATTGGGTTGCAGATTTGTTCTCTTCAATTATACGATCGTACACTTCCTGCCGGTAGATTTTACGATCTCTGGGGGCGTCAATACCGATTCGTACGCCGCCGCCTTTCATCTCTATTACTTTAATGATAACGTCATCACCGATAACGATACCTTCACCAGCTTTTCTGGTCAGTACCAGCATGGAAAACTCCAGAAGAATTACAGCATACGTCCTGAAAATAAATAAAGATTATTTCATGCTATGCTTTACTAAAAAGAATGTCAAACTGATACAGTGTTTCCTACAAATAATCAAGAATTGATATCTGAGAAACCTTGGAGGTGATGTTTAATGCTGCCTGGAAGGCAGTCTCCTGTTTGACGATTTCATTAAATGTCTCAATGGCATCGGCATCCTGGTATCGGGACAGGATCTGCATAAGATCGGTTTTGACATCCTCCTGGTGGAGCATGGCGGCATCTACGCGATTGGCTCTATTGCCAAGCTGACTGCGCAGTCGTCTGTTCTGATCGGCTGCAAGTTCAAGATCGTCCATGTTGGCCTGCAGACCGCCGCCAGCACCGAGTGGATCGTCAACATTTCCGGCACGAAGAGCTTCCTCAGTACGTTTGAGAACACTTAATATGTCTACTCTACCGGGGTCAGAGGCGTATACGGCTGGAGGAGAAGGACCGGCTGCCTGCATGGCAGCGTTGTTAATCCCCATGAAGAGATCATTGCCGGTGAGGGTGGATTCAAGCCGCTCGCCGGGAGTGATCTCAAGCTCTGTGGGGTTGGCATCTCCCTGGTAGATATACGGCCAGGTGGTGGAATCGTTTGGGTCATAGGGAGGATTTGGATTCAGCGGGTCAACCGGTGGATTAGGATTATAATTGGGGTTGACCACAAAGGGTTTGGTGTTTTCTGCAAACCCTGAGAAAATGTATTTCCCGTCAACCTGTGCGTTGGCAGAATCGAGCAGCTCTTTTTGCAGATTTGCAAGTTCATCGGCAAAGATATTCAAATCCTGAGGGCTCATGGCACCATTGATGGAGTTAATGGTGATTTCCTTGGCACGCTGCATGATGTTTTCAACGTGTTCAAGGTGGCCGTCGGTAGCCTGCATTTTATCAAGGGTGACACCCATGGTTTCCAGGTATCTCTCTGTGTGCATTATCTGGGTGCGGGTTGTAAGAACAGGACGAATGGCTGAAGGGTCGTCGGATGCCTTGGTCAGTTTGATCCCGGTTGCTCCCTGGATCCGCAGGTCTTCAAGTCGACTGGTAACCCTGCCAAGATTGGTCTGCAGCATGCGGTAAGTGGTTCTTTCGGTGGTTTTCATATGGGAACCCGTTGGTCAGTTACCGTTTAATGCCCATGATGGACATCATCATTTCGTCTACTGTTGAGAGGAATTTGGCAGAAGATTCAAATCCCCGCTGATACTGAATAAGATTGACCATCTCTTCATCGAGTGAGACACCGGCAAGACCGTCACGCATATTTTCCAACTGCACAACGGCATCTTCCGCACCGCCTAAAGCCAGCTGATTATGATTTGATTCAAGTCCTATCTGGGCAGTGATCTTTCCATAATAGCTGCCGAAAGTATCGATACCGTCAATAAGCAGTGTTTCCCCTAAATCAGAAATAACAAGGGCATTTCTGTTGTCACCGGGAGCCACAGTTGCCGGAGGTATCGGAGTGGCGGCGGCAGCTACAAAATTAGAGTCGGTAATTGCAACGGACATATTCCTTGCAGCATCAAGCCATGGATCGGCAGGTGGTGCCGGCGGAGGATTCGTGGTGAAAAAATCTCTGCCGCCGATGGAATCGAGTCCGGCACCGTTTCTGTGCTCAGCATTAACTGCTTCTGTTACTTCATACGCAAGACGATCAAGGTCGTTTTTAATGGAGGGGATGAATTCATCACGGATACTGACAAGTCCCTGGAATTCTCCACCCAGATTATTTAATTCGATAGGACGGGTAACTCCACCGGTGTGCAGTACAAGATCAAGATCAGCACCGCTTGATACACCTTCGATTCGCATGCCGAATGTTCCCTGTACAAGTGGAAGTCCGCCGGGGAGCTGTACGGCAAGCATGCCTTTGGAGTCCGTGTAGGTTTGTGCACCAAGGGAAGTGGCAAGCTCTTTTGCCAGCATATCGCGTCGATCACGGGAGCTGTTGGCAGTCTGTCCTTGTATCTCTATTTGAAAAATGCGCTGATTCAGTTCAGCTATTTCTGAAATTTGAGAATTGACTCCATCGATCTTGGATACAAGCTCATCATTAATATTACTTTTGACACTGTTGAGATCGTCAATGGCAAGATGAAATTTGTCGGTGAGTAGTTGCCCTCTCTGGATGACCATGTCACGTTCAACAAGTCCGGATGGATTGGCTGAGAGTTCCTGCCAGGTATCAAAGTAGCGGTTGATTTCGGTGGATATGTTTTCCTCGCCTATGGTGAAAACGCGTTCCAGTTCTGAAAGGGCACGGGTCTGACCATTTTGCAGACCGTATTCTATGGATTTATCCTGCAGCATGTTGTTGACAAACACATCATGATCACGTTTTACGTTTGTAACCGTGACCCCTTGTCCGATAAAGAAACTTCCGAAGTTCATGGAAGGGTAGGGGGTAAGCTCGGCACCCTGGCGGGAGTACCCTTCGGTATTGACGTTGGAAATATTGTTGCCGATAATCTCGATGGATTTCTGATTAACAGCAAGAGATGTCTTGCCTGAGTTCAGTGCTGCGAATAATCCTGCCATGTTACACCTTACCAGAGAGGAGGCGGCCGTTTATTTTTGAGTCGACCATTCCAGCATCAGCCGAATAACTGGAGGCAGTGGTTCGTTTTCCAAAAAATTCCATGGTGTCCCGTATCCAGTCAAGAGTCGCCTTGAAGAGATATGCGTTGCGTCTGTTTTCGTTACGGATGGTTTTGGCTATCACCTTGTCTTCCTGAGCAAGATCCTTCATATGTGCCAGGACTTGCAGGAGTTCCTCTTTTTCCTGCATGGATTGCATCATTGCATCCATGTCAAGCGCCTTTGCATGTTCCCTCTCTTCGAGGATCACTTCATGCAGGCGTACGAGGTGCTCATGTGTCGTTCCGGCGGTGAGGATCATTTTTCCTCCATAAGAAACTGAAGAAGATTGGAAGCAACTTTGTTAAGATCCGGCTGGTAAGAGCCGTCTGCTATCTGGGATTTCAGCTCTTCGATCCGCTCAGATCTGCTGCTGTCTGCGGTCTGGGCACGGTTGACGTCCTGGAGAACGGATGAAAACTGAACCTGATCTGCATCCTGCACGGATCCGTCTGTTTTACCGGCTTGCGCCTTGTCGCTCTTTTTGATGCTGCCGATCTGTCCAAGGTTTCGGACTCCGTAAAATTCAACACTCATGATACCACCTTTTGGTTCCTGTATATTATATGTCTTATGATTCCTGGTCTGATGCAGCTGCTTCAGCCCAGTCATCAAGTTTATTCATTACTGCGTCGTAAGTTTCGTAGGAAATGTCCGGCAATGTGCCGCCGAATGCTTCGAGGGCGTCTTTGAAACCTTTTTCAACACCTTCCTTGATTGCCGCAAGTCTCGACGGGTCGTTGCCTGCTATGTCAATGGCAAAATCCACGATTCTGTCGGAGGTTTTCTCCACTCCAAAGTAGCCGTCTTCTGAAACAAGTTCAACAGCTTCTTCCTGGCTGATGCTGCTGATGTCGATTTCCTGATCGCCGTTTGCTACTTTGAAATCGATTCCCTGCTCTTTCAGCATATTGGTGACAAGCTGTCTCAGCAGACTGTACTGTTCCTGTTCGTTACCCGATTCCATAACCAGGGAACTTGAGTATGTGTCTGTGACGTTTACCTGCTGATTTAAGTGCACCGTGTCCTGCCTGATTTCTGTTTTTTCAGGACCATTACCTGCATTTTGAGAAGCTCGAACCTGGTTCGGATCGTTTTGCGGGTACGCTTTAAGTGGGCTGGTAGGTCCCTGATTGTTGATTGTGTTTGCCATTGATTCCGCCTCCTTGCTAACTTTTTATGATGCGTCCTTGCATCAAGCTCTGGCTGTGAAAAATCATTCCTTGTATTCTTTATCGGACTTTTTGCAAAAAAAATTAAGGATTATTAAAAAAAAGAGAGAAGGGTGAGGAAGGGGCGTTGGGGGAAGGAAAAATTATTTTGTTTTGTTGTATTGTGCTGTTACCTGATCTTTTAATTGATTGTACATTGCCTCGCCGATGCCCATACCCTTACCGGCAGCTGTTGTTCGAGCCATTTCCATATCGAGCATTTCCTTATACAGATCGTTTGCCATATCCTTTTTTTCAAACAGGCCACTTTCCGGAACAGTTTTTCGCATGGCCTTGAACATTTCCTGAACGTATATGGCTTCAAATTCCCGGCAGGATTCCCGCAGTTTTACAAGATTCCGTTCTTTGGGATCGTCGGAGATCTGTTTCATGGATGAGCGTGGATCAATAGAAAGATTCATTTTTCCTCATTGTATAAAATAGTGGTTACCAGCAACGCACAGTTTAAAGTATATTTGATACCGGATCCTGTCCTACGTGCGATTCAAACTGTTGCTGAACCTGGAAAATCGCTCGCATGGGCGAGCTCCTACAGGGCAAAAAATCCTCCGCAAACCGCAAACCCAAAACCGCAAACCGCAAACCGCAAACCCAAAACCTAAAACCTACAAAACAATAAACTCACCATGCATGGCACCCGCTGCCTTTATCGCCTGGAAAATGGCAATAAGATCTCGAGGTGTCGCCCCTATGGCGTTCAGGGCACTGGCTACTTCCCCTATGGAAACCCCTTCTTCCACAACCATCAGCTCGCCGTCATCTTCAACCACATCGATGGCAGTATTCGGCGTTGCCACTGTTCTGCCGTTGGCAAGGGGGTTGGGTTGTGAGACTTCCGTATTTTCTTTTATAACAATGGAGAGATTACCATGGGAGATTGCAACGGTGGAAAGCCGTACGTCCTCACCCATGACGATAGTACCTGTTCGTTCATTCACCACAACCCTTGCATTGGTGTCGGTATCGACCTTCATTCCTTCAATATCTGCAATAAAATTTACCCGATCGTGAATATACTCATCGGGAACGGTGATGTCGATGGTGGAGGAATCCTTTGGAAATGCAGTTCCTTCCCCGTATTTTCCATTAACAAGGTTGGAAATATTATGGGCGGTGGTAAAATCAGGGTGACGAAGGGAATAGGAAAGGATTTTTTCATCCTGAAAAGCAACCGGTACCTGACGTTCAATAATGGCACCACTCGCAATACGCCCGACAGTCGGGTGATTACGCTGTGCCTTGGCAGCCTTTCCGCCAAAGGAGAATGCTCCGATGGTCAGCGGACCCTGGGCTACGGCGTAGACTTTACCGTCAGGTCCTTTCAGCGGGGTCATCAGCAGATTCCCGCCGGCAAGGCTCTTGGCATCCCCGATTGAGGAAACATAGACATCTATGGTAGAGCCGGGTTTGGAAAAAGGCGGAAGTGTTGCCATGACCATAACAGCTGCAACATTTTTCACAGTAATTTTTTTGAATTCTTCAGGATTGACCGTTATTCCCTGACTTACAAGCATGTTGTAGAGTGCCTGACGGGTGAAGAGAACCCGGATAAGATCATCACCGGTACCGGCAAGACCTGTTACCAGACCATAGCCTATCAATTGATTGTTTCTGACTCCGTTCAGTTCTGCAATATCTTTGATCCGTGCTGCCTGTGAAGCGGGACAGATAAAAGATGTGAACAGAAGAACGATGTGTAACAGAAGTAGAAAACGCATACTGACTCCAGGGTTTAAAATGGCCAGATTTTATCAAGGGTGCGCATGAGCCAGCCAGGCTGTTGTTTGTCACTGATAGCACCTTTGCCTGTATAGGATATTCTGGCATTTAACACTTTATTCGAGTCGACGGTGTTATCAGCCAGGATGTCTATGGGACGAATGATGCCTGTAACATAAATAACCTGAGTCTCGTTATTCACCCGAACCTCTTTACCACCGCGAATCTTCAGGTTACCGTTTGGGTAAACCCGCACAACCTGAGTGGTAAGTGATGCGATCAGGTCTTCTTTTCTTACCGTTTTACCACTTCCTGCAAATTTATTGGCAAAGCTTGCCTCAATCAGGTTCTTTAGATCCACGTTGGGATTGGCTTCATTGAGAATAGAAGAATTTTCAATACCGAAAAGATGAGGGATTGAAGCATTGATACTGGTTGTTCTGTCGGTATCGGTAGTAGCTTCTTTTGAGGCACTTGCTTTTTCAGAGATGGTCACTGTTACGATATCGCCAACGGTTCTTGCCTTGTGATCCGCGTACAGGGAATGCTGCTCGCCAGGCCACAGAGAGCCGTTAGATACCTGTTTCTGGATGTCCGGCTGTATCTCTTCGAGCGGTTCCGGGATCTGTACCGTTGTCTGCGATGCTTTTTGGCTGCAGGAAATGAGAAAAAACGAAAGAAAACAGAGGGTCAGTAAGGTTTTCATTTTAAATTTGTACCTCCACAAGTCCTGGAGCTGCGACCCTGCAGAAAATAATTTTCTGGGATCTGGTGTTTTTGACACGTATAACCTGATCCTGTTTACCGTTCATGGACGCTATGCCCGTGGCAGTGAGTGACAATCCCTTGTGGCTTACGAGAATCTTGACCAGTTGACCTTTCTGAACGATTGGTGGAAAATCAACATTGTCGATGCTGAGGATTTTTCCGGCACGTCCACGTCTAGCCATTTTCTTCCCGAGAACCTCGCGAAGATCCATGCAGGGAGAATTCAGTCTGGCAATATCTCTTGTTTCCATTTTCACCATATCAGGTGTTAAGATCTCGTTGCGTTTTATATTCCTGGTGAGGACTGCAACATTCCCCATTGCCTGTATCCTGCCGCGGATTGAAAGATTTTTGACGATTTTACCATCAACCTTGTAAATAAGGGTAAAGCGTCTGCTACCGAGCACATTTGGATTTGAGGGGATGACCTCTACTTCCAGTTCTCCGGTTGGAACAAGAAAGGGGAGTGGCAACTGTTGTGGGATGAAGAGGTAGTCGGCATCGGGAAGTTTATCCTGTTGTGATTCGAAAAATGATGCAACAGCTGCCTCCATCTGTCCGGGATTGATGGTGACACCTTTACGTTTTACCAGAATGGAAGGAGCACCGTTCCACATAATATCGAGGGAATGGTCGAGCTGCTGGCTGAGATCATTAATGATCTGTTTGCTGCTAAGGGTTACACTTTCCCCGGGAAGAGGGGCGTAGCCTATATGCTGTGTGGCAAGGGCAGAACTCAAAGGACTTTCCTCACTGAATCCCGCGATATCACCAAGGGTTACAAATGGCGTGGTAATCTGGGCGGATTTTTGAAATTTCACTTCCAGCGCTGACGAGGCATTTGGGAAGGCAATGAAAAGAAAGAGAAAAGTAAGGATGCTTCTATACATAATTACACCATGTTATTTGTCGTTTGCATCATCTCATCAGACGTCTGTATGGACTTTGAGTTGATTTCATAGGCACGCTGGGTGGTAATCATGGAAGTCATTTCCTCCACGATGTTTACGTTTGATCCCTCAAGATAGCTCTGCAGAAGGAGTCCGTAACCATCATCTCCAGGAGTACCGGCTATGGCATTCCCCGAAGAGGCTGTTTCCCGGAAAAGATTTTTACCGATGGCGACAAGACCACCGTTGTTGGTAAAGGTAACGGTTTCGATATTACCGATTTCTGTGCTTTGGGTATCATCTCCAATAATGGCACTGACTATACCTGTTTCACTGATGGTGATCTGCCTTGATCCATCCGGAATAACAATGCCGGGTGTAATAGGATAGCCATCAGAATTGGTCATTCGTCCATTGCTGTCACGTTTAAATGCCCCTGCCCGGGAGTAGGCAATTTCGCCGTTTGGCAGTTCCACCTGAAAAAAACCCGATCCTTCAATGGCAACATCGAGCTCATTTCCTGTCTGAATAAGATCCCCTTCTGTAAAGAGTTTCTGAACAGCTGCCGGACGAACACCAAGACCAACCTGGATACCTGTTGGCGATTCGGTATCAGCGGAAGTCTGCGATCCGGGTACTTTCATCAGCTGGTACATAAGATCCTGAAAATCGGCACGGCTCTTTTTGAAACCGGTGGTGGAAACATTTGCCAGGTTATTGGCAATAACATCAAGGTTCAGCTGCTGTGCGTTCATGCCGGTGGTGCCGGTCCAGAGAGATCGTAACATTTTGGTATCCTTTAAAATATCATGTGAGATGAATAATATAAATCCTGCGCTTTGTCGGCTAAGGGGTCAGGGGGCTAACCGAGAGTGCCGAGTTCACTCTGCTTTTCACCAAGTGCAGAGTATGATTTTGCAACCTTCTGGTAGGACTCAAAAGTACGGAGGGTGTCGATCATAAGAGCCATCTCCTGAGTCATGTTCACGTTTGAGACTTCAAGGCTTGCAACCGCAATCTCAGGTTCTTCAACAACGGTTGCTGTACCACCTTTTTCCAGCGAAAACAGGGTGTCTGTCTCACGTTTCAGCAGTTTCCTGTCATTTATCGTAAAGACTCCAATCTTACCGACAATATTTCGATTGCCGTCCATGGTCAGTATGGAAACCTCGCCGAAGCTGTTTACAGATACTTTGCCCACATCGGAATCCGGAACATAAATTGGCTGATTGTTTTCATCCATTACCGGCATTTTGCTGCCTGTCTGCAGTATTCCCTGTTTGTTCAGATGAAGATCACCGCGTTTTGTGAATTTCATTCCATCCGGACTCAATACTTTAAAGAATCCGTCTCCATGAATGGCAAGATCAAGGGGGTTACCCGTCGATTTTAATGCTCCTTCGCTGAAATCCGTGAAGGTGTTGCGGATACGGTTGTAATTGATTCCCCTGGCATCACCGGTCTGTTGTTCTCCACGAAGGATGGACTCAAAAGTGACACGGTTTTTTTTGTAGCCGATGGTGTTTATATTTGCGAGATTTGAGGAGATGTTCGCCATCTGCTGTTCGCGGGAGACAGCTCCTGCAAGAACACTGTATTTTCCTGATACCATAGTGTTAGACCAATGAGTTAGGAGTGGATTATCTTCCTATATTCTTCGACTGTATTTTGATTTTTCTTTAATGAAATCGCATGCCGTACACGTTTTAGCGGTTTTGCTTGTCACTGTGTCAGATTATTGACGTTCTGGTGATAAGCTTAATCTGCTGCGGGTTCTGTTTTTTTCGCAAGAGCCGAAAGTTTAAGAAGCTGCGTAATTTCGTGAGACGACATACCAAGGGCCGCTGAGATTTCTTCTGTGGGTATGCCGGAACGAAACATCGAAAGGACATATGCGTATCGTTCCGGTGCCTTTGATTTGCTGGTTTCATTGTGAAAGGATATCCTTGTCTGTTGAAGACCTGTTGTTACTTCCGCCTGTTTCAGGCTGTTTTTAAATTTAAGATCCTGCTCTCTACCTTCTTCTTTTTCAGCAAGTTCAGCTTTTAAGGATTGAAGTTCCTCTTCCTGCTGTGCAAGAAGGGACGCATGCCTTCTGCTTCGCCGTCGAACTGTTACGGCATAAATAAAAGTTGTGGTGCTGAGAGCTGCCGCTGCAAGTGTAAGTATCTGCTGGTCACTAAACATAATTTTTCGTTGGTATCATCAAAGTACAGTGAAGTATATCTGCATTTTGCTTCTATCTAAGTGTTTGTCTGGGCATGTTCTTTTAACAGGTAGCTTTTACTTTGGTTTTCAGTTTCAGGAGTGCCTGGCTGTGCAGCTGTGAGACACGCCCTTCAGAGACTTCAAGGATTTCAGCGATTTCTTTTTGAGTGAGTTCTTCATAGTAGTACAGAGAGATCACGAGGCGCTCTTTTTCAGAAAGCTGCCCGATGATTTCGGCTATGGTTTTCGTAAGTTCCATTTTTTCGAGCCGGTTGACGGGAGAAGAGTCGCTGCGCTGATCTTCGAGAGCCTCCTGAAAAGATCTCCCCTGGTCTGTATGGTCGAGGGTTTCATTGAGACTGACACAGCCAAGGTGGCTTACCTGTCCCAGGAGTCTCTGGTATTCATCCAGGCTGATTTCAAGGCTTGCCGCCATTTCATTTTCATCAGGACAGCGACCGAGTTCGCGTTCGAGGTCTGCCATGGTGCGTGAAAGTTTGTTCTGCTTTTCGCGAAGGGAACGTGAAAACCAGTCAAGCTTGCGCATTTCGTCGAGGATTGCCCCTCGTATCCTGTATTCAGCAAAGGTTTTAAAGAGGATCTTTTTTTCAGGTTTAAATTTGTTGGCAGCGTCAATCAGTCCCATCATTCCAGCACTGCGCATATCATCCCTGTTCATAAAGGCTGGCACCTGGGTAACCATTCTGCCCACAAGGATATCAACAAGTTTCAGGTGATCCTTGATAAGGGTGGTTTTGTCCTCAGGAAGTTGATGGGGAATATATGCCATCTCTCAGCCTCTCCCGCCAATGTCGAGCAGCTTTTTCCAGAAAAACTGTACGCCGCCTTTGGCTTCCGAAGTGACCTGTTCCGCACAAATGGTAACGGCGAGGTTTGCAAAGGCAGCTGAGATTTTGGAAGAGGGATAGAGATCGACTATAACTTTTTGTTTGCGAATGGCATCCACCATCTGCCTGTCTGCCGGGACAGAGCCGAGAAAATCAATGGAAATGTCAAGGTATCTGTTGGAAACCATGGTTAGTTTCCGGTACACGTCCAGGGCTTCGTTCTCGGTTTGAATCTGATTGACGATAAGATTGAAACGTTTCTCATGATACTGGGTGGAGAGGAGTTTCATCAATGCATAGGCATCGGTAATTGCGGTGGGTTCCGGGGTGGTGACGATTAAAATTTCCTGGGCAGCAGTGTTGAAGTAGGTGACGTTTTCGGAAATCCCGGCTTCGGTGTCGATCAGGACATAGTCGAAGTCGTTGTGCATTAAATCGAGTCCGTCGAGAAGCCGTAATTTCTGCTGCGAATCCAGTCGGGTAAAGTTTTGTACCCCCGACCCTGCGGGCAGGATTTTTATGCCGTGCGGTCCGTCGGAAATGATTTCAGAAAGATCATTCTCTCCTGAAAAGAAATGGTTGAGATTGTATTTGGGCGCAAGTCCGAAGACCACATCAATGTTTGCAAGCCCAAGGTCGGCATCGAGAATCAGAACTTTTTTTCCTAGTTTTGCAAGAGAAACCGCGGTATTTGCAACAACCGCAGTTTTACCGACGCCGCCTTTGCCGCTGGTTATGGCATAGACCCGGGTGGGATGTTTATCGGTACTGCTGTTACTGTCCACAGAAGGGGCGTGCCCGATGTTTCTCAGGGTATTCGCCTGATCCTGTGAAGCAGATCGCATATTATTCATTTGTTAATCCTTTGCCGGGGGTCATGATAAGGTCAGTCAACAGCTTTTTTTCTGCCTGCAGCAGGTCTTCTGGAACCCTTTGCCCGTTAGTTATAAAAGAAAATGGAAGACTGCCGCGGATCTGAATGTCAAGCAGGAGTCCGAGGGAGGAGCATTCATCAATTTTGGTGATGATGGTGCTGTCGATCCCCAGGGTTGAAAAACGCTGCATGGCGTCGAAAAGTTCATTCTCACGGGTGGTTGCAGAGAGAACCAGATGTTTCTGGATATTCAGATCAGGGGTGAAAAATCCTGCGAGCTCGTCAATACAAAGGCTGTCCCTGGGGCTCCTGCCTGCAGTATCTATGAGGATCAGATCCTTATCACGATGTTTCAGGAGCATGTGTTCAAGTTGCTGGGGGCTCAGAACAACTTCAACGGGAAGGTTCATAATTTCACCATAGACCTTTAACTGCTCAACGGCAGCAATTCTGTAGGTGTCGATGGTGATAAGGGCAATGGATGGAGAACGGGAACTGATAAAACCGGCGGCAATTTTGGCAAGGGTCGTTGTTTTTCCCACACCTGTAGGACCGACAAGTGCAATGCGGTGCTGTCTGGTCTCTTCCGGGAAGATGTCTTCATTGACCTGCAGGAGATCTGTAAAGGTTTCTGCGAGATATTCCTGCTGCTTAAATGGATTTGATAACTCCTCCATGGTCAGTGTTTCGCGGGCATAGTCACTGATTGTTCTGGCGTTTTCATGATTTATACCGTAGTCAAGGAGGCGCTGTGTAAGGGAGCGCAGCTCGCTGGAAGGTTCTTCCTCCGGTTTGTCAGCAAGTGGCACATGGGAGGCAGGAGTGACATGCATCCGGTTCATATCTTTGGCAAGATTTTTAATCATGCTTTTCAATTCATTGACTTCAGTCTGCAGATCATCACTTTTTTCAGTACGTTCAATTTTTTCGGGAAGTTCCTGTTCCTCCCGGGGGGACTTTTGGAGGTTAAGGTGCATTCCCTGGTTGTAGGTGAGAAGGTCTTCGTTTTCACATACGGTGTCGTCGATTTGAGTCGAACTGCCGGAAGGCATAGCAAACGGTGATTTTGCAGAAGCAGGCTCATTCCACTGACTATCGATTGCAGCAGTGATCTCCATGGTGGATTTTCCGGGAAGACCAAACTTGGAGGAACGGATGGTCTTGGTGGAGAGAATAAGTGCGTCCGGACCTAGTTCGTCTTTGATCATCTTTAAGCCGCTTGCCATGTCTTTGGATTCAAATACTTTAACTTGCATTGAGATTCACTGTTCCAAGGGATTTGATTTTAATGTTTGGCTGTATCTCATTGTGAGAAAGAATTACCAGTGAAGGGAAATAGCGCTCTGTCAGTTTTCGCACGTGGGGACGAATCTGTGGTGCTGCAAGCAGGGTTGGCTGTTGTCCTCCCTGGAAGAGGGGGATTGCTTCTCCAATGGAGTCGAGTATCAACTGTGCCTTGCCCGGGTCAATGGCAAGATAGCTGCCGGTTTCCTTATGCTGAACAGATTGGGCAATTTCATCTTCAACACTTTTGTCAAGGGTAATAAGAGGAATTGTACCGTCTATGGCAAGGTCGCTGCTGATGGAACGGGACAGGGCGTGTCTGACATATTCGGTCAGAATATCTGTATCCTTTGTTGAGGGGGCCCAGTCTGCTACGGTCTCAAGTATGGTGCGAAGGTCTCGAATGGAAACCCCTTCCGCCAACAGATTCTTCAGGATATGCATGATGGTGCCAAGAGAAACCACTGCAGGTACAAGCTCTTCAACCAGTTTTGGATAGGTTTGGCCAAGATTATCAAGAAGATCCTGAACTTCCTGCCTGCCGATAAGCTCATGCCCGTGCTGTTTGATGATTTCTGAAATGTGGGTTGCCATAACAGTTGTACAGTCAACCACCGTGTAGCCGGCAATTTGAGCACGTTCTTTTTTGTCTTCGGTGATCCAGATGGCAGGCAGTCCAAAGGCGGGTTCCTGGGTGGGGACACCCTTGATGGTTTCGGTGACCATACCGGGATCCATGGCCATGAAGTAGCCGGGCAGCATTTCAGCTGTGGCAATCTGTACACCTTTCAGGGCAAGGGTGTACTGGTTGGGTGAAAGCTGCAGGTTGTCTTTGATATGGACAGGAGGAACGATGAAACCATTATTAACGGCAAACTGTCTGCGGATGGACTGAATGCGGACAAGCAGCTCCCCGTCCTGTGAGGAATCGACGAATGGAATCAGCCCATAGCCAACTTCAAGTTCGAGAAGATCCACATTCAG
>JANTGG010000088.1 GCA_024763035.1 Desulfocapsa sp.
GTAAGGCACTAACACCGGTGATGAACGGTAAGCCGGTATAAGTACCTTCACTAAATTCTTTTCAAAAAAACACGAAAACAATTTATAAGGTACTAAAACTCAGGGTGAAGTGATACACCTGAAAGATCGCCCACAGAAACCCTGTTGTCACTTATTTTGTGTCTCAGATATCAGTATTGATGTCAGGGAATATTTGCATTTCCGGTTCGGATACATTATGTTTTTGCACAGTATTCAAGTGCTTTTTTTAGCCTGACAGGGAATCCGGTGTAAATCCGGGACGGGCCCGCCGCTGTGACCGGGGACGAACGCTGCATGATGTCACTGTCTGATTTTCAGACGGGAAGGCGCAGTGGGAGAATGATCCGGGAGTCAGAAGACCTGCTTGAGGAAATGTCTGTGTGAAACAGACAACATGTACACTCCGTGGATAAGGGGGTATGTGGTATTGGAAACATTCGTGGAAGAAAGGGCGTTCCCGGATCATTATTATGGTTCGGGGATTTTTTTTGCCCGGATTTTTATGAAGGTTAAGGAGAAAAAAATGTGTAAGAGATTGAAGCTGCTTGTTTTCGGACTGATAGCGGCACTGGTGTTCACCGCTTCCAGCGGATTTGTTTTAGAAGCCGCAGCCAAAGAGAATGGAAAAACAGCCATCGTTATCGCAAGTTTCGGCACAACTGTGCCGTCTGCTGTGAAATCTATTGTCAATATTATGGATAAAACCAAGGAGGCCTTTCCCGGCATCGAGGTACGGGTAACATTTACCTCAAATATCATCCGTTCGGTGTGGAGAAAACGTCAGACAGACCCTGAGAAATGGCTTGGTCAGGGAATTCCCGAAGAGATTCTCTATGTGACAAATATTATTGCTACCATTGGCGATCTGCGTGAGGAGGGATACAGAAATATTATCGTCCAGCCCACCCATATGTTTTATATGGAGCAGTCCCAGGATCTGAAATCCTATGTTGACGGACTGGCTTCCATTCACACCACCAAGGAAAAATGGCGTCCCTTTGATAAACTGGTGATGGGGCGTCCAGCCCTTGGTCAGCCCGGCGACAGATACAGCTACCATGAAGATCTTGCGGAGGCGGTAAAAACCCTGGCTCCGGATGTAGAGCTTGCTGAAAAGGAAGGGGCGTTGCTCGTTTATATGGGACATGGAAACGAGCATTGGTCAACCGGAATCTACGCTGAATTTCAGAAAAAAATGCGTGATGTATACCCAGATGTGACAACTTTTATCGGTGTTGTGGAAGGAATGCCGGCACTGGATGATATTATGAGTCATATAAAATACACCGGGATCAGAAAAATTGTCCTGAAACCCTTTATGATTGTAGCTGGAGACCATGCCACCAATGATATGGCGGGGCCGGAGGAGGATTCCTGGGTATCCGTTCTCAAAAAAGAGGGCTTTGACGTGACCCCGGTTCTTGAGGGTCTTGGCAGTAATGATGCCTTTGCCGAACTTTTTGTTGACCATATCAGGGATGCTGCTGAGGCCAATGGGATTTCTTTGAAATAACGCTAGCCCGTATCCGCATATCCTGTCCTGCATCCCGGATCAGTTCTGGTCCGGGATGGTATCCTTTTGATTTCTTAATAATGCCGTCTGAGATCCGAGCTGATATTCCGGAATCCGGTGAAGCGGTCTTCTCTCGTTGGATTGCAAGGGGTGTAGAATCTAAAGGTGCTTCGCTTACCCGGGCGAGGTCGAAAAGTTTCGGAAAATAAGCGTGGTTGTCTAAACGATATCGGGTCTAATGTTTTCCGGTAATACTGATTCGTTTGCTCAGGTAAGCGAGGGGCGGAACTCTCAGGCCGGTTCTAGAATGTCGTGCCAATCCCGATTGTGCCTAAAAAGTCAACATCGTAGGCAAAGGGACCGTCGACCAGCACGTCGTCGTCGAGTTGTGCTATATAGGTAACTGAGGCGTTAATAGCCCATGCGTCTGAGAGAGCGTAGCTGATACCTGCGCCGATCGTTCCATCGTTCCATCCTGAGGTGTCGTCACCGTCCATATAGCGCACGTCGGCAGAAACTGAAGCGCTCAGTGCCTCGTTAAGCTCAAAACCATATTCCACTCCGAATTCCAACGTGGTCAGACCTCCCAGGAGGCTACCTGAGACTCCACGGTAAGCTGTGGCTGTCAATGCAAAGCCTGCAATGTCGTATCCGATTCCCAGGTTAATCTCAACGTCTTCCTGGGTGTCGGCAAGTGCCGGGTATGTGTAGTCGGTAATGCCGATGGAGATGGCAACGACCTCAATCGGAAGCGCGTAGGATGCGTACCAGTCAACCTCGGAAAACTGACCTGAGTTAACTTCTCCGCCGTAGTCACCAATGTCGAAATTCCCCCATGCGCCGACAGTAAATGTACCAATTTCTTCTGGTAATCCGAGCCCGGATGCCTCGATTCCCGGCTGGAAAACCGTCTCGTCGTTGAGTGTGTACCCCCGAAAAACGTATGCACTTGCAAAATCTGCCGTGATTGAGGTCTCAGCTGCTGCTGTTCCTGCTATGGTGAGGAATGCTCCTGCCGCCACTACTTTTGTGATCAATTTTCTCATCTCTTCTCTCCTGTGTATAAGTGATGTTGAATGTTACGTTGGCTTCTCAGCAAGCAATCAGCGTGCCAAAGATTGCATTGTTGGTGTAATTTGTTGAATACACAGGCTAAAAGCTTTTGAACAGGGGCGTTGCAGGAGTGTAAAGATTATACAAATGTGTGTGTTTGGTTCTTTGTGTTCACATAATTGTTAATTTCTGTTTATCCGAGTTCCGGATAACGAAACTGTCTGTTGGGTGTTGTCATAAAATATTCAGTACAATGGCGGGAAGGAAACAAATCGCATTGTCGTGGGATGCGCAGCATGCAGTCTGCTGCGGTGCCGGTTCACGGATATTGTTTTGAAGGGTCATGTCGTATGGAATAAGGGGCACAGGTAATCCTCTGCTGACAAGTATCCGGCAGATTACCTGTAATCCGGTGATGGTTAAGATGATATGACATTCCCGGCATGAGCCATGGGGGATTCTTTGATTAAAAATGGGAGGTATGATGCCACCAACCACCTTGACTTTCAGCTTACCTCCATGATACAAAAATAATATCGTGTAGTGCCCAGATAAAACAATTCGTTTGAGAATGAGACTGCTAACTCTAGTACCATTCAGGGCAATCGTAATTTAAAACCATCACATCTCATCTACTTACCTAATGGAGCCAACATGAATTTGAGGAAATCAAGTATTTTCGTTCTTGCTTCCACACTTCTGTTCACGTCCTACGCCTTTGCCGAAAAAGTAGTCGTTGTGCCGCTCGGGGGAGAAAAAGCCACCGGCACTGCCGTGGAAGCTGATGTTGTTGCCGGGAAAACATTTTCCAGTGATGCCGGCATTGACCTTACCGGCACACTGACTGTTACCGGTCCAACATGTGGCGGTACGTTAAATGGTACCCGCTGGTGTGACAACGGTGATGGCACGGTGTTGGATATGACCACGGGATTGGTCTGGTTAAAAAATGCAAGTTGTATGGGCACCAAGCCATGGATCAAATCTGATGATTGGAATGATGCTCAAACTGCTGCTGGAACATTAGAGACGGGAAATGTACCTTGCAATCTGACTGACGGGTCAACCATCTACGATTGGCGCCTACCGACCTACGATGAGCTTAAGGATCTGGCACTTGGAGTTGAACAAGTAAGAGCAACTACTCCACGCGCATTTTCCAACGTGGCTTCGGCACAATACTGGTCATCGACTTCATATGCACCAAACCCTGGCTGGGCATGGCTTATGCATCTCGGCGACGGTGGAACCGGATTACTTGCAAAAGATTCTCAACTGAATGTCTGGCCAGTGAGAGCCTACAAATAACTACCTGTTCCTTCTGATTTTCGAATATTCTGGAGATACAAAACCGCTACTAACTAGACGGTTCTGGTGGCTTTAGTCGTACGTCTATACCGATTGGTTCAAAGAAAAAAACTGTGCAGAAAAAGACGAATTAAAACATGAGAGTCACTCATCGAGATTGGGATCACAGGTAGAAATAAGATCCATCGCAGCCTCCTCATCTTTCACATGCATTGCCTGAACAAGTTGGTTCAGGCCCTCTTAAAGATGAGTAAGGTGACTATCGTTGAGATGTTCAAGTGTCACGGACAGAGTACCCTGGGTCGGGTGGGATAATACCGGCAAAAGGACAGTGGAACTGACCCGAAGACTGCTTGCGGAAAATCCCAATCTCTATATGAGTATCCGAATCGCCAGAGATATGGAGGATAGACGTGTCGACACTCCAGGCTTTCCTCTGGACTGGGTGTCCGGTTCAGTGGAATACGCAATTGAAACAGGAATGGCTGGGGTTGTTTCAAAAGTTTCCGGATCGTTTTTTCTTAGGGAGTGACGAAATCATCAAACCTGAAGACAATCATTCCAGCGCAGGGAGTATCCAGTCCACCGTCAGTCTGCTCGGGCAACTGCCGCAGGATTTACGGTCCAGGATAGGCTACAAAAATTCTTATCTTTTGTGCAGGAGGATGAAAGAATAACCTCTTCAAACTTCAGGGAATAATTTAATAATGAATACAAATATTGGCCGTTTCCTCAAGGTTTTTGGTGGTATTCTTCTCTACATGGTAGCATGGGGCGTGGTCTTACTGCCAATTGCCCTCTGGGCACGGTCAGCGGGTGATTCCGGCATTGCCGTTATTGTACTGTTGTCGATGGTGTTCCTGATTGTTCTCTGCTTTGTTCCGTTTCTCCAATGGCTGATAGGTAGAGTTTACTTTTTCTCGGGTCATGGAGATCCTGTTCAGGAAGCGGACTTACGACGGGAGATACTGTCCATCAATGATTTTGATGTGCCGGTGATGGTCAGAGAAAAGAGAAAAACGCTGATCGTCTCCTGGAAATATGTTGACGCCAAGTGGTATGGCATCATCTCAAAGTCAGGCCTGAAACAGATTTATGAACTGCATGTCAAACTCAATCCCCGTACCCGGACGGCAAGGCTCATTGATGTGCAAAAGTCGGTTTCCTGGGGGGTTACTCCGACAACGGCCCGAATATGGGGAGGTTACACCCGTGGAGTGGATGTGTCGTACAGGCGGGGAATTGCCTATGGTATAAAAGAAAATTTCAGACCCGGCAAAGCCTATGATTACCGTTTTACAACCTCGGAGATCAAGGATCCAGTGATGAACACCATTCTTAACTCCGGTTGGTCAATCCGCTTTGGGATGTGGTAACGAAAAAAATCCCGGAGCTGTAGCTGATTACAGTTGCAAGTTGGTGCAAGTTTCAAGTTGATCCAAGTTGTCTCCAAGTTGGGGGCGGATCAGGCTATCACCCAGAATATTATATAGTTACATTCCAATAATAGCTGTTTTTAAGCCTTAGAGCACCCTTTTCTCCCTCAAAAAGCACACTGTAAGGGGCCTGGGGGGCTTTCAGAGCAGTCCCCTCGTCTCCCGGTATAATCGAGCGACCACGCGCTCGTGATCCAAGTTGCCGTTGTATCTTCTCTCTTTTCTTGACATCTGCCTGAAGTTCTCTCTCAACCCAGTGCCGATGTTCCTCGCAAAAATGTTCTTTATCACCAACGGGAAAAAAATCCAGCAGGATCAATCTGTCTGCCACAGTATACGGCTTTGGCGAACTCTGGATCTCATTGAACCAGCTCAGGGCATACTCCGCAGGATGCTTCACCACGCCTGCCCATAGCCGTCAAGCTAAAGGTTGTCTGTTTTAAATTGTGACCAAATTCCCGTCTTCCAATATGGTTAATGACCTGAAAAGAACTTCTGGGGAATAATTCTCGTGCCCCTTTTTCTTTTCAAGCAAATTTTTTTTACTGCTGAGTGTCAGAAACTCAGCAAGATACGAATCTACCGCAAGCGTGCCATCAACAAAGATCTTTATTTACTAGCGTATACATTTTCACTTCTTGTATTTATGGCACATTATTGTTCACTACCGCTGTCAAGACATGTTAATCATCAAATAAATTGGCAAATCATAGGTCAGTTCACCCGCAGCCAGGGTATTAACCGGAAGAGAAACCTACGAGATGTGAGACAAGCAGACCCCGCTGTTTATTTTTTTTACGACGAAAAACAACCTGATTGCCATTCAGCCGTCATTATTCGATAACCTATCTTCTTTTTGCTGTCCCTTCAAGAATTTTCCACGATAAAACAGGATCTTTTCTGTAGATTTGTTTTCCCTTCGACCTTTTCCTTGCTGCGTTGGGTAGAGCTGTCAGTCAAAAACGCCAAGGCCAAGCTCGCTGCACTCGCTGCCTTTACATTTTCGTCTGCCATCGCTTGACCTCTAGTCGGTGATGGCGGAAGCGGTATGTCGCTTTCGCCCCGTTGGAGCTTCGGCAAAAGAGCATATCAGAAAAAGCGTACAACTTGATCTCGAGCAACACAAACTCTATTCATTATTGGGTGTGAAGAATCATCCTGGAAATGTGGTGAGAACAACAATTGTAGCAAAATGAAAGATGTAGTGCCATAGCGAAGGCCTCATACAGGGTAACTCGCTGTAATGGCGAGGTGTTTTTGTTCTGTGTCACAAGGTTGGGTTAAGGTCTTTTTAATGAACTGTGAGAGAGAGGGGGGATCTATTAAAAACATAGACAACTCCTGATATCAGATAGATGGTTTTCCACGGACAGCGCACTGCATTGATATAGTATCAATTCTCAATACTATCCTCTGAAGATAGCTGATTTGCCTATAAAGCACAAAGGAAATGTCCCACGCGATACGTGTTCCCGTTACTGCTTCACCATTTATTGCGTCTCCACTGAAGATGGCGTATAGTAAGCAAGAATTTCACCCTCTGTAATCACCTGATACCTATGGACATTAGCCAACAAAACGCTCATACTCCACCATGATCTTTGATTGCCACTGCCATATCTTTAACAAGTCCTGTACCCCTTTGTGGGCCATGACCAAAAACCGCCTGATGGAGTTATGCTACGGCTCAGCTTTTGACCGCCAGGATAAGGACAACATCGGTTTCATCATCAGGCACCTTTACCGTTATATAAAAGAGATGCGTACCAGCAAAAAAAGCATGGCTGCAATTGTTGATCAACTGCTGGATACAGCAAAAATCGATTTCTGTGTCCCCCTGATGATGAATTTTGATCATGCCTACGTGGGGACACGCCCGGCAACACCTTTTTCCGGTCAACTGGAAGAAACCATGCGCCAGACCCTCAGGGGTCAAGGTCGTATCCTGCCATTTTATGCCTTCGACCCCCGCAGTGAAATCAGTGAACCGGATCCTCTGCACCGGCTAAGGACGGCCATTGAAGAACAGGGGTTTGCAGGGGTAAAGCTCTATCCTCCTCTTGGGTACGCCCCCTGCAAAAACGAAGACCACCAAATCAACAGAGCCCTGAAGCTTCTCTACCACTACTGCAGTTACACTTCCCGGGGAGATATCCGACAGTCTCCCATCCCCATAAGCACCCACTGCAGCTGGTGTGCAGGTGCCTATTCTAACATCCCGGTACCTGGGGTATGGAACAAAAAGTACTACTATCGTGGCCTTGCTAGCCCAAAATACTGGAAGGCAGTTCTTGAAGAGTTCCCAATGCTCAAAATTAACCTTAGCCACTTTGGCGGTCTTGGTGAATGGGAGGCGCTGGTTTTGCGTAGATCTCCCAAACGATGCTGGATCGACCCCATATGCAACCTTATCAAGGAGTATGAAAACGTCTACACCGATGTCTCTTTTCTGGGTCTGCCGACCACAAAACTTGCCAGCCGTTATTATGAGCTGTTAAGCAGTAAGATACAGGGCGCAGAAGAGAAGGTGCTCATGGGCAGTGACTGGTATATGTCCCAGGCTCAATGCAGCCTGCCAGACTACTGGACAGCCTACATAAAGCTTCTCTCCCCCCATCTGTTCTCTATGATGACAGCAGACAATGCCATACGCTTTCTGCGATCAGCTGCCACCGAAAAACATCTTCCCGCATTCTTCAAGGGGCACAGCTGTTCCATGGTGAGCACTTATCCCTTCAGTCTGCCCCATAAGGAAAGTAATTCAGATGCCCAACTTCCTTGACTCCAACCATACAGCCGCCACCAGCCGCCCAGGCAAATCCCCACAGCGCCCCACAAAAAAGATCCTCTGTGTCACTCTCCACTTCGATGACAGCCACCGCCCCATAAGGCGCAGAAACAAACTGCCCCAGGGAATGGGTGCAGCCTTTCTTGCAGGGGCCTTTTCCCCGGGGCTCTGCCATATCAAGACCTACAGTGAGGTTTATAGTGGTCCTCTTGAGGATGAGAAACTTCTGGCATGGCCGGATATGGTCGTGCTCACCGGAGTCACCAACTGTTTTGACAGAATGCTCCAAGTCACAGCCTACGCCAGAAGCAAGAACAGCAAGGTTATAGTGGTGGCAGGTGGTCCTGCCATCCGCGCCTTCCCCCGTTACGCTGCCCCATTTTTTGACTATTGCTGTACTGGAGATATGGAACAACTTCAGGAAGTGGTACGTGAAGCACTGGGGGCTGAGTATGCCACCCGGGAGATGATTCCACGACTGGATCTGGCGTACTGGGTGGGGATGCACGGCCATGTGGAGACCAGCCGCTACTGCAACTTCCATTGTAACTTCTGTTCACTCACCGGGGAAAAAACCAGGTATCAGAAATATGACCTGCAATATATCGAAAAACAATTTTTGCTCATGGGCAAGCGGCGCACCGTCCATTTTATCGACAACAACTTTTACGGCAATGACAGAGACTTTTTCCTGGCCAGACTGGCCCTCATCGATAAATACAGAAAGAAAGGTTTTTTTACATACTGGTCTGCTCTGGTGAGTGGAGATTTCTTCTCCAATGAAGAGAATCTCACCCTGGCCGCTCAGTCCGGCTGTACCGCCCTCTTCTCAGGGGTGGAGTCCTTTGACGGCAATTCTCTGCGCAACTACAACAAACTCCAGAATACCTGCCTGCCCCAGGTTGAACTTATCCGTCGCTGCCTGAGCCACGGTATCGCCTTCTGGTACGGACTCTTTCTGGATGTCTACAGTCGCACTATTGATGACATCCAGAATGAAGTGGATTTTATCTTTTCTAATTCAGAGATCACCCTGCCCGGGTTCCTCACCCTCCCCATTCCCCTTCCCGGTACCCCTTACTTTAATCAATGCCTTGAACGGAAAGCCTTTTTCCCTGCTACCAGCCTGCGTCATCTCGATGGAACAACCCTCTGCATGCCCCCCGTCAGCCCCCTGGATGAGGTTGTGCCATTCATCCGCAGGATCCAGCACCTCAAACAGCAACGCAAGAGGATACTCCAACACGCCCTGGGGTTTCGCCGCAGATACCATGCCGTTCTCAACCTTGAGAAGATGTTCTATGCCCTTGCCAGCAATGCTCTCCTCTGCCTCAACACAATGCACCCGATCCAGTCGATCCTGACAAAGAGATATGCCCCGCCAAGCCATATCAGTACCACAGAAGCTTTTGAGAAGACCTACGCCCCGCGCTTCCCCGTACTGAGTCGATACCGTTCTCATTTCACTCCCACCCTGCTCACCGATCACCAGGGTGCTGTTAACGAAGCACTACTCCCGGACATCAGATCTCCGCATCCGCCCCCACCACACACACCATAACCTTTATTCTCTGTAATTATTCAGCACCTTAACCGGGTGCCCGGCATTTATTGTAACAGTAACAGGTAATATGTCCTTAGCACTGAACTCAACTTTGCAAAGCAGGAGCTATTTCGTGTTCACTCAGCACAGCGAGTGGGCCGCTGATTACCACTAATCCTCGGCTTACTCGTTAAGATAGGAACTCAAGAGTAGTGGTAATCACAGTCTTTATAGAGCCATAAGTTGAGAATACTGTTTCACCTTTCATACTGATTCGGGTATAGTGAACCAGCAGCATCATTAACATCCTGAATCAACGGCAGAAAGAGCAAACACCAAGCAGGAACAATTTCGCCATGATCACACATGATGATTTTTATCAATTTTACAAGAGAGAGAATGGCAGCTTCACCGGGGAGACGATGGGGCAAATCACCTCTCAGGCCGATCAGCATCTGATCTCTTGTGGCTTCTCCGGAATCATCATCATCCCCACCCTCTATGTCATAGCCGGATTCGCCACTCCCTTGGCTCCCCTCCACACCCCGCTGTTTACTATCCTCTGCACAATGATGATTCTTGCCAGCCTGGTACGTTTCCTCGCCACCTCCAGGATTCGTAAGAGCAACACCGCGCCTGAGAGTCTCTGGCAATCCTACTACTTCTTTTCCAGCCTTTTTCAGGGACTTTGCTGGGGCTTCACAGGAGCATGCTCCCTCTACTATTACGTAGATATCTGGGGCAATGTTATTATTCTCTACATGATAGCCGGTATAGCCGGAGGATCCATTGCCAGCTACAGTTCCTGGCTGCGTCTCAACAAGTGGTACCTGATACTGCTCTTTGGACCAATCATTGTTGTAAGTATTCTGAACTGGGAAAAGCATATCTGGGTCATTGCCATTCTCTCTCTGGTATCTCTGGTCTATAATCTTGGGCAGGCAAAATTATGGAACCGGGTCTACTGGGAGGCCCTTATCAACCTGTTTCTCCTGGAGCAGCAGATCGCTGCAAATCAGAAGGCCCGTGATCTGCTCCATCAAGAGATGGAAGAGAGACAACGCGCGGAGTATAAACGTCTCCTCAGTGATGCCAAGTACAAAGAGACCATAGAATCCACACGGGAGGGTTTTTTACGATTGAACCAAGATCTTCAGACCATTGACTGCAACCGAGCCTTTCTGGATATGCTGGATTTTCCCGAAAAGGATGAATTACCCGTACCAATTCTTGAATTGCTGGATCATGAAAACAGAGAGCTTTTTCTGGGGAAAAACACTCCTCAGGAGCAAAAGGAACACCGGCAGTTTGAAATGCGCTTTAAGAGCAGGCACAGTGAAAAGACGGTTCCAGTTCTGGTGAACTGCAGCCCGGTGACCAACGACCTGGGAGAGCCCATTGAGTTTGCAGCCTTTATAACAAATCTCAGCAGGATTAAAGAGACGGAACAGGAGTTGCTTCGTGCCAAGGAAAGGGCTGAAGCCGCAAGCTCCGCCAAATCAGAATTCCTGGCCAATATGTCCCATGAAATGCGCACTCCACTGCATGCCATTCTCGGATTTTCAGGTATTGGATGCAAACGATACGAAAAGCTGCCCCGGGAGCGGCTGGGTGAATACTTCTCCCTCATCGACGAAAGTGGCAAACGCCTCCTTGCCCTGGTAACGGATCTTCTGGATATGACCAGGCTGGAAATAGGACGCCTCCACTATGAGATTCAGAGTTTTGACCTTAATCTCAGTGTCGCTGTCGTCCTTACCGAGAGTCAGACAAAGCTTGAAGACAAAGGGCTTAGTGTCTCTTTTGAGGAAGGTGGGCCCAAAATGGCAAAATTTGACCGGCAGAGGATCATCCAGGTCCTCCATAATCTTCTGGACAACGCCATAAAATTTAGCGATGACGGGGGCCGCATCTCCATTGACATCCAGAAGATCAGCCTTGACGAAAAGCCCTTCATCCAGCTCAGGGTAAGAGACAACGGAGTCGGGATCCCAAAAGACGAAATAGAGACGATCTTTAATAAATTCACCCAGAGCAGCAGAACCAAAACCGGTGCTGGAGGCACGGGTCTTGGCCTGGCAATCAGCAAACGTATTATAGAGGCACACTCGGGACGACTGTGGGCTGAAAACAACAGTCGCGGGGGAGCCACCCTGTCACTAACACTCCCTGCCTCCTAGACAGATCTCTTCTGTAAGCAGAGCCCTCTGTTACGTAATGTTCAAAGCACAGAAACAGCAAGAAACAGGGGATAGACCACGATTTATTTTCCAGCAGCAGACTTTTACTTTGGTCGCCCTGCTTTTCCCGGACTAACACGACGGTCGAGCATTTTGCTTATTTCATCGGCAAAGCGACTGGTACCCAAAGCAAAGTTCCCATTGCTTGCTTTTCTGATTTTATCAATTTCTCCAGGTAAATAATAGTAGAATCGATAAGTACGGTCTTTACGGCTGGATTCCTGTAGTCTTACAGCTTCGTCTGTTAAGAACCGGGTTCTGCCTTTGGGAGTCACTGGACGTTCAATATCTGCAAAAGGGGGGCACTGGAGTACCCCACTCTTCTCCAGCATATGAGTGTTAATTGCTTTTTTTTGAGAAATGGTGTTAATGTATTTTTTCAAAGCTTGACCAAAGGACGTATTCATGACCCTTTGCGGATTTTGATACCGCTGATCTTTCATATCCTGCTCAACACCTGTTGCCCAGGCGATAGCTTCTCCTTTGGTATCAAAAGTCCTGGTAATGGTTTTAAACCCTTTTTGACGTACTGTCGTCAGGTAGCTTATCCCGTGCTTGTTTTTTGTTTTTCAATTCAAGCCATTTTTTTGCTCCATTTTAAAATCAAAATATAGCAAGAGAGGGAGAAAAGTATGAAGACACAAAAAAAGGCTTTATCCCGCTATTACCGGGATAAAGCCTTGAAAATCAGGTGGTGCCGAAGGCGAGAGTCGAACTCGCACATCTATACAGACACTAGACCCTGAATTTAGCATGTTTTGTATATAACATTTTGAAATAAAAAGATTTAAAGATGGATGAGGTGCTGATTGTTCCTTTTTTGTTCCACTTTTTTTAATACAGGTAACCGAGCAAAAAAAGAGGGCGTCGAATATCATCGATCTCATCGCCATGCGATAAGATAATTTTGCGCTTTACATTTATGCCCTTGAACTGAGATCGTCCTTTTCCTTTCCCGCCGACTTCAAGTACAATATTTCCCCGTTTATCCCGCACCAGGAAATCGGGAGTCTTGCTCCCTCTGGTACTCTTGAGATAATGAAATTCAACGGATGCGCTCGTTAACATCTCAGCAAAGAAATCCTCGCGTAACCCTCCAACGGCAATCTCATACTCAGTATAGAGAAGGCGGTACGGCGGAGTCAGGAGTACTTTGGGTTCCCGCATAACACCGGTGCCCTTTGGGAAAATCACATGGGTGACCAGTGTC
>JANTGG010000089.1 GCA_024763035.1 Desulfocapsa sp.
TGATGGTTCTGTAATTAAAGGAAAAAGCGTGGTCGATGAATCCATGCTCACCGGCGAAAGCCTCCCTGTAAAAAAGGAGGAGAACGACACTGTTATAGGGGGAACACTCAACAAAAATGGCCTACTTCATGTTCGTGCGGAACAGGTGGGGCAGGATACCATGCTTTCTCGCATAGTGAAAATGGTGCAGGATGCTCAAGGGTCAAAAGCACCCATTGCAGGAATGGCTGATCGCATCAGTCTTTATTTCGTGCCCCTTGTCATGGGTATCGCGGTTCTTACCGGTCTTGCCTGGTATTTCCCCGGCGGGGCCGATTTCTCCACATCCCTTCGATTCTTTATTGCCGTAATGGTGATTGCATGCCCGTGTGCCATGGGGCTTGCCACACCGACCTCCATAATGGTGGGGACGGGAAGGGGGGCACAGCTCGGGGTGTTGATTAAAAGTGGAGAAGCTCTGGAGCTTGCTGAAAAAACGCAAGTAATTGTTTTTGACAAAACAGGAACACTCACCCATGGAAAACCAAGGGTAACAGATTTTGTTGTGGTCCGGGATGATATCGGCAGAGACGAATTATTATTTTTAACGGCATCCTGTGAACAGAATTCCGAGCATCCTCTTGCAGAGTCACTGCTTGCCTCGGCTGCTAAACAGGGAATTGGGCTTGTACAGCCTGATTCTTTCCGTGCCGTTCAGGGAAAAGGGATCGAAGGGCAGGTAGAGGGAAAGACGGTGCTGTTCGGGAACAGGCAGCTTCTTGAAGAACACGGTGTTGATATGACATCTTCGGCTGGCAGGCAAAAGGAACTTGCCGCACAGGGAAAGACGGTACTCTATCTTGCAGTGGACACTGTCTTTTCTGCTCTTGTTGCTGTGGCAGATACTTTAAAACCCGAAGTTCCGGCGGCAGTTGAAAAGATGCGGGCAATGAATCTGCGGCAGATTATGCTTACAGGGGATCAGGAACTGACTGCCAATGCCATTGCCGGGCAGGCAGGAATAGCTGAAGTGATTGCCGGAGTATTGCCGGATAAAAAAGCAGATGTGGTTATGGATCTGCAGAAAACAGGACTCAGGGTGGCAATGGTTGGTGACGGCATAAATGATGCACCGGCCCTGGCACGTGCTGATGTGGGTATTGCCATGGGAACAGGAATCGATATTGCCATAGAGTCCGGCGATATTGTGATAATGAAAGGTAACCTCGACGGGGTGATTACCGCCCTTGCTCTTTCCCGTGCGGTGATGCGAAATATCCGTCAGAATCTCTTCTGGGCTTTTGCCTATAATATAGTGGGAATACCTGTTGCTGCCGGAATGCTCACCCTGTTTGGCGGCCCTGCCCTGAACCCGATGATAGCTGGAGGAGCAATGGCACTGAGTTCTGTGTCTGTTGTAAGCAACGCCCTTCGATTGCGGTTTTTCAGATAGGAGGAAAACCTGGCAGTGCCTATGCTCATCTCCGGAATACCGGATTGCCTTTCAAATAGACTTTTCTCTTGACATTTCCCCCCACAGATTTATATATGTACCTGTTTAACTGAATGCTTGTTCATTTTATTGCTGTTCGGGATTCTTCGGGCAGTAACTACAGAAAATTAACCAAAAGGTGATTCGTTATGGCTTCAAAATTAGTTGCACCACACGGTGGAAAAGGTCTTGTTTGTGCGCTCCTCGAAGGTGCTGAGCGTGATGCTGAGCTTGAGAAAGCAAAAGGTTTGAAACAGGTTGAAATCTCTGATCGTGCCAAAGGCGATCTGATCATGATGGGAATCGGTGGTTTCTCCCCTCTTACCGGTTTTATGACCAAAGCTGACTGGAAAGGTGTTTGCGAGAATTTCACCATGGCAGATGGAACCTTCTGGCCTGTACCCATCACCCTTGATGTTGATTCATCCGAGGGCATCAAAGAGGGCGATGATATCGCACTCGTTAAAGATGGCGAAATCTATGCCACCATGAACGTATTCGAAACATTCGAGATGACAAAAGAGAATAAAGAATGGGAATGCGAGAAGGTTTTTATGGGCGAAGGTGAAGAGTCCGTAGACGGAAATTTCTGGAAAATCGCTCCTGAGGATCATCCTGGTGTCATCATGGTTATGAACCAGAAAGATACAAACATCGCAGGTCCTGTTAAAGTCCTTTCTCAAGGCGAGTATCCTGCAGAGTACCCTGGAGTATATCTTACCCCTGCTGAAACCCGTGCAATGTTTGACGAGCGCGGATGGGCCAACGTTGCTGCCCTTCAGCTTCGTAACCCCATGCATCGTTCCCATGAGTTCCTTGCAAAAATCGCTGTTGAAGTTTGTGACGGTGTTCTTATTCACTCTCTTATCGGTAACCTCAAGCCAGGCGATATTCCAGCACCTACCCGTGTTAAGGCCATCGACATCCTGATTGAGAACTACTTCGTTAAAGAGAACGTAATCAATTCCGGATATCCTCTTGATATGCGTTATGCTGGTCCCCGTGAAGGTCTCCTCCATGCAACCTTCCGTCAGAACTACGGCGTTAACAACATGCTGATTGGTCGTGACCACGCTGGTGTCGGTGACTTCTACGGTCTGTTCGAAGCTCAGGAAATTTTTGACCGCATCCCCCAGACTGGTGATGATGCAAAAGATCTCCTTTGTAAACCAATGAAGATTGACTGGACCTTCTACTGCCATGAGTGTGATGGTATGGCTTCCCTGCGTACCTGTCCCCATGATAAAGAATCCCGTGTAATTCTTTCCGGTACAAAACTTCGTAAGGCTCTCTCTGAGGGTGCTGAAATCGTTGACCACTTTGGTCGTAACGAAGTTCTTGACCACCTCAAAGCCTACTATGCAACTCTGACCGAGAAAGTTGAAGTCAAGATGCAGGGTGCTGCTTCCGGCGACGATATGTAATTTGTCACCTGGACTTGTATAAGTCTTAGAAAAGGGGAGATATCGCTTCGGTGGTGTCTCCCCTTTTTTTTTATTGTTTCCGGCAGTAAATGCTGCCTCACAGGAACAGTAGCTTACTACCTACACAGTTTATGGATGATCCTGCCCTTGCTGGTGATTGCAAAGGCTTCGTTTGCAGCCCCTCAGTTGCAGGAAACGACAGCCTTTTACATCCTCCGGTTGCAGCGAAAGCCAGTTCACAGTCAAAACTTAAATTGAGTCCAACCCCTCGAATTATGTCTAAAAAAACACTCACGGTAGGTCTTGGAGACCGAAGCTATCCCATCTTTATCGAAGATGGAATAATGGAAAATATCGGTGCAGACCTTGCGAAGAGAAATATTGCCAGTCGCTATATTGTGATCGCCGATGATTATGTGGCAGAGCTTTACAGCTCCACCCTTATGGCAAGCCTTGAAATGGCAGGAATACAGGCGGAACTTCTGACCTTTCCCCGGGGGGAAGCGTCAAAGAATCTGCAGGTATTTGCTGAACTTTCCAGTAAGCTTGCCCAACTTGGAGCAGATCGTTCATCAGCTCTTATTGCCCTTGGCGGTGGAGTGACCGGAGATCTCACCGGATTTCTGGCGGCAAGTTACATGCGGGGGATTCCCTTTATTCAAGTGCCCACCACCCTGCTTGCCCAGGTTGACAGCTCAGTGGGTGGAAAAACGGGGGTAGATATTCCGGAAGGAAAGAATCTGGTGGGTGCGTTTTATCAGCCCAAAGTCGTTTATATCGATACGGCAGTGCTTACCACTTTGCCGGTGGAAGAGTATCTTGGCGGTATTGCAGAGGTGATTAAGTATGGAATCATCCGGGATTATGATTTTTACTGTTTTCTTGAACGAAATCTGGATGCCATCCTTGCTCTGCGTTCAGATGTTATCCAGGAGATGATCTGTACCTGTTGTCAGACAAAGGCGGATGTTGTTGCAGAAGATGAACGGGAATCTGACCTCCGCCGCATTTTGAATTTTGGACACACCATTGGTCATGCCGTGGAGGCAGCCTCTGACTTCTCCATCATTCACGGGCACGCGGTTGCAATCGGTATGGTCACCGCCCTCCGTCTTGCTGTCAGTTCAGGACTTTGTAAACGAAAAGAAGCAGGCAGGGCAGCAACCCTCATCCATTCTTTCGGGCTGCCAACGGAGATACCTGCCGGAATGGATCGTCAAAAAATCAAAGGCTACATAAAGACAGATAAAAAATCCATAGAAGGTTCCGTCTTTTACATCTTGCCAACCGGCATAGGTTCTGTGATAATAACAGACGAAGTAAGCGAAGACCAGCTGGACTCCATTCTAAAAAGAAAAGTATAGGCACCGCAGACCGCAAACCGCAAACCCCAAACCTACCTTCCCATGCCAATCTACGAATTCTACTGTGACCAATGCAACGTAATCTTCAACTTCCTCTCAAAACGTATAAACACGTCAGGCAGACCAGATTGTCCCCGCTGCGGGAAAAAAGAGATCAGCCGGCAGATGTCTGTCTTTGCGACCATCGGCAAAGCAGAAGAGGGTGGTGATGACGATATGTTGGCCGGGCTTGACGAAACCAAGATGGAAGAGGCGTTTGGCTCGCTTATGGCCGAAGCTGAAGGGATGAACGAGGAAGACCCCAGGCAGATGGCAACCCTCATGCGAAAATTCACCGAAAAAACAGGAATGAATCTCGGTGATACTATGGAGGAGGCGGTTTCCAGAATGGAAAAGGGGGAGGATCCTGATCTCATAGAAAAAGAAATGGGTGATCGGCTGGAGGGCGATGATCTGTTCACATTTTCTGGAATGAAAAAGAAGGTACTCGCCGACAAAAAGTCTGCCCCTGACCATGATGACACATTATATGAATTGAAAGATCCCCATGAAAGTTGATTTCTTCCTTATGGTAAACTGTTGACAGGAGTTTAGTGTTTTGCTTCTGAAAGGCTGTAATAAAAAACACGAAAATATACTAACACCGGTGATGAACGGTAAGCCGGCATAAGTACCTTATTAGAAATATTCTTGCGAAAAAAACAGGTAAGCGAAGACTCCGAGAAAATTATCTGTAAGGTACTAAAAAGTACAATGGCAAATGGGGGATGCGCAGTGTCAGTCACTGTTCATCCTCTGTTTTTGTTTTGCCTCTATCTCTTTTATTCTTTGATTTTCCATTGTTTTTCTCCTGGTTGTCTATTCCTGGAAAAATAAAAACCTCAAAAACGCAAACAAATTTGTTTCTAATCAAAGAAAACGATATACTTGTTTAATAATTGTGAAAAATTATTGTTATCATCAATTTCTTACAAAGAAAGATTGAACTGTTAATCTATTTCCCGATTTAAAAGGAGGTGATTCAATGACATCAAAGGGAACAGGTCCCCCTGGAAAAAAAAGCAAGCTTGCCTTGTGGGTTGGTCTGGGAATGGGTTTTGTGTTGGCTGTTTCTCTAGTGCTTGCATCCGGGTTTATGGTTGAAACAACAAATACCGATCAATTCTGTGTCAGCTGTCATGCAATGACACCTTTTCGTACGGCCTGGCAGGAGTCAGTTCATGGCGGCAAAAATCCGCAGGGCTTTGCAGCACAGTGTGTTGATTGTCATCTTCCCCATGGGAATTTCGTGGAATATCTTACAGCAAAGGCCAGGACCGGAACGCATGATATTATTGCCAACTTCAGTATTAATCCTGCAGAACACGGCTGGGAGCAGAATGCGGAAGAGAACAGAAGTGAATTCACATTCGACAGTGCCTGCCGGAAATGCCATCACGATTTAACACCCGAGGGAATACCCCACGGTGGACTTCGCGCGCACAGAACCTATCTGCTGGGTGAGATCCAGAAACAGTGTACAGATTGTCATCCCCATGTCGGTCATAAGGACCTGTGGAAAGAAGTAAACAGCTATTTTGAACGCACTAAATAAACAAAAATCATTGTGATTTTTTGTCAAAAGGAGAGGAAGTAATGGGAATGAATTATATTAAGAGCGGACTGCTTTGCACAGGTCTTGTTCTGGGGGTTGTCACGCTCGGTGTCGGTTTTGCCCAGGATGAGGGTACTGTAGCCATGCCTAATCTTGCAGCCAAGGATGTGGTCATTAAGCGTGGCATGTCCGAAGAAGCTGCAAAGTGTATTGAATGTCACGCAAAGAAAACGCCTGGCATTGTAGAGGACTGGAAGAACGGGAAGATGGCCCATGCGTCCATCACCTGTTATGACTGCCATACCGTTGACGCAACGTCGCCAATGGCCAGTCAGTGTTCCGGACTGAAAGGAACAAAAACATTTATTTCGCCAATGGTTTCCGGAAAGACCTGTGCCCGTTGTCATCCGACCGAGTACGACGAATTTCTTAAATCGGGGCATGCCGATCTTTCCCGGGCGGCAGTGTATGATGAGAAAAAAGCCGGCGGCAAACTTGTGAAACTGCAGCTTCATTACGAGGGCGCAGCTGCCCTTGGTGTTGCTGCGGGTTCCGGTGTGAATACTGCGTCGAGAACTTCCGGCTGTGCTGTCTGTCACGGCTCTGTTGTTGAACTTGGTCCTGACAACAAGCCAGTCAATTCCACATGGCCCGGTGGAGTCGGTACCCTCTATCCCGACGGATCTGTTGGGACCTGTACCGTATGTCATACCCGTCATAAATTTTCTGTTGCAGAGGCCAGAAAACCAGAGGCATGTGCCTCCTGTCACCTTGGTCCCGATCATCCGGATATTGAAATTTATACCGAGTCCAAGCATGGTCAGATTTTCCTCACCCGCGGTGAAGAGTGGAACTGGGATGCAGCGCCCGGTACATGGCAGCCCGGTGATTATGAAGCGCCAACCTGTGCAGTATGTCATATGTCAGGTATTGGAGAGCTGAAGACCACCCATAACGTCAATGATCGCCTGAAGTGGGATCTCATGCACAAACGCAGTGAGCTTCGCTCCGGAGCACGTGGCGACGGTGAGAAGGGTGCAAAACTTATGCGTCAGGTATGTATCAACTGTCACGCCAGTTCGTTGATTGATAACAATGAACAGACCCTTGATAACGCTGTTGCCCTGTACAATGTATACTGGGATGGTGCTGTGAAGATGAAAAAAGAACTTGCAGCAGCAGGACTGCTTGCTAAGGATCCATGGCAGGACGGTTTCCAGGAACTGATGTATTATCTCTGGCATCATACCGGACGTCGTGCCCGTCAGGGTGCTGCGATGAACGGACCTGATTATGCCCATTGGCATGGATTTTTCCAGGTGTTCCAGGTATACAGCGATATGAAAGCAATTCATGACAAGCGTCTGGAAACAGGCAAGATTGAAGAGCTCAGCCCTGTTATGAGTACCGGACCTATTTGATCAGACGATCTCTGTAAAATCGTTTTTGATTGAAAAAGGCGGTCACCTTTGTGGTGATCGCCTTTTTTTGTTTCCTCCTGCTTTTTTTCACCACTTTGCTCCACTCATTCTTTTTCTGTTTTTTTCTTATCTATTTTAGCAAAGATTTACATTCTATATATTTCAGCTAGTTCGCTGTATTATTTCGGATTCAAGGGAAAGGTCTCCTGTTGCTCAAGTGTCACCAATCCCACAATTTATTGTAGGTTGCGTGCTGGTGTGTACAATATGTGGTGGTTGTTGGAGTGTTGCTGCTCAATTTATTAAGCACTTATAATTGCAGGGAAAAGTCCTTGACAAGGGATGAGTTCCTGCTATAAAACAGATGATAGTGGTGTGAAGTGGGGCAAAGTGGAAGACAATGGTGGGGAATGGGAAAGGACAAAACCATAAAAAGCAGATTTCGCAGCAAGTCTGAACACAGTCTGGACAGCAAGGGGCGATTGAATTTTCCCAGTCGTTTCCGGGATGTTCTGGCTCAGTATGGTTCCGGCACCTTGATGGTGACAACCTGGGGAAAACATCTCCGTGCCTATCCCGTTTCCGAATGGGAGATGATCGAGGACAAATTGCTGGATCAGGGAAAAGAACAGCCCCGAATGGCAAGTTTTATTCGTTTGGTACTTGCAGGGGTTACAGAGTGTAATCTCGATAAGCAGGGTCGTATCCTCCTTTCTTCACCGCTTCGTCAGGAAATCCATATGGGCAAGGATGTTGTCCTTACCGGTATGCGGGACTGGGTTGAAATCTGGGACAAAGATGCCTGGCAGCTCGAAGTTCAGGCGACACGTGATAATTTTGACAGTTTTGATGAAGGTTTGTCCAAACTGGGAATCCTCTGATGGCTGAGGCGTGTGATGCTGCGAAAATTCACTGTTCCGTTATGCCCGTTGAAACACTGCAGTATCTTGCACCAAAAAGTGGAGGGCTGTATGTGGATGGCACTCTGGGACTCGGTGGACATAGCGAGGCTATCTTAAGGCAATCGGCACCGGACGGTCGGGTTATTGCCTTTGACTGGGATGCAGTAGCCATTGAGCACAGCAGGAAACGTCTCGAAGGGTTTGGTGACAGGCTCAGCATTATCAGAAGGAATTTCTCTGAGATTGGAGAAGGGCTGGCATCCCTTGGGATTTCGCAGGTGGATGGGATCCTGATCGATATAGGACTCTCATCTCTGCAGCTTGATATGGGTGAGCGTGGATTCAGTTTTCAGCGTGACGAGCCCCTTGATATGCGCATGGATATCAGAGGCGAGGTGACAGCAGCTTCTATTCTGGCCAAGGGCTCGGAAGAGGAGCTCGCCGACATCTTCTACTACTACGGAGAGGAGAAGCAGGCTCGAAGGATTGCCTCCTTTATTGTGAAAGAGCGCAGGCTGCAGCCCATTGTCACATCGAGGCAGCTGGCAGAGATTATCGCCAGGGCGGTACCGAGGAAGTTTCATCCTAAGCGGATTCATGTGGCAACACTCGTTTTTCAGGCCTTGCGCATTGCCGTGAATACGGAACTGGAAAATTTAGCAGCGATCCTGAAAGAGGCACCGGATCTTATGTTGCAGGGAGCACGATTTTGTGTGATTTCCTTTCATTCCCTGGAAGACAGGATGGTGAAAAGAACATTTCGTGACAATCCGCAGTTCAAGGTGCTGACCCCGAAACCGATAGCTGCTTCAGAAACAGAGAAAGAGGACAATCCCCGATCGAGAAGTGCGAGATTGCGGGTTGCTGAAAAAATATAGGTATTGAATTTCTTCCTTTGAACAGTTTTTTTTGCAAGAGGTGAGAGTATGATTGTCAATCCATCAGTACAGACCATGATTCCAAGAAGAAACAATCGCTGCAAGCGCTCATACACTGGCAGCAGACCCGGTTCCGTACGCTTTCCCGGCGGCAGGATGCTTTGGTATAGTGCGGGCAGGGCATTGCTGGTTTCTTTTTTGATGCTTGCGGCAGTTTCCGTCTGGGCGAGGCACTCCACCCAACGTCTGGACCTGCAAATTGGACAGGTGGAAGCTCTGCAGAATGAGCTTGTCAATACAAACATTATTTTGCGGGCTCAGAAAGCCCGGCTGTTCTCCCCGCAGGCAGTGGAGAGCCTTGCCGGACAGCAGTTGGCGCTTCAACTTCCCGGGTCCGGACAATATCGGAAATTTTAAGAACTGCCTTGAGGGGGGAAGCGATCTGCAATGACCAGAAGATCCCGCCTGAGAACAAAAGATAACAAAAGCCGGCGCCTGAAAAAGGTGCTGGCAGTTGTGTTTGTGACGGGACTGATTGCATGGGTCTGTTTTTCATATCGGCAGCAGCTGCAGACCCTGGCTGAAGTATGGAGAGAAACGGCTCCTGTTGCTGAGTCTGCAGAGGAGACGGTTCGGGGGACAATTTATGACAGAAATTTTAAAGAACTTGCTTATACCATGGAGCGGGTTTCTTTGTATGCACGCCCAAGGGAAGTAACGGACCTGAGTGGTACAGTAGGGACCCTCTCGGAACTACTGGGAATCCCGGAAACGGAGTGCCTGACCAGCTTAAGTAAAGATTCTCACATGGTCTGGCTGCTTCGTGATCTGGGTCAGGAAGATGAAGACAGGATACGTGACGCAGCACTTCCCGGCATCTATCTGCACCGTGAACAGGTAAGAACCTATCCAGGTCAATCTGTGGGGGCACATATTGTCGGGTATGCTGAAAATGATGTTGGACTTGCAGGTGTTGAGCATTTTTACAATACTCCGCTCACCCACAGCAGTGTCCGGCAGGAGGATTTTCCCCGGATAGATTTCAAGGGTGAAGGGGCGACAGCCGGCAGTGGCCATGATCTTGTCCTGACCGTTGATTTGAAGATTGAAAATGTTCTCGATCAGTATCTTCAAAAGATGGGAAAGTCAATGGCAGGTGCACAGATTGCAGCTGTCCTGATGGAGGCGGACACTGGAAAGATCGTTGGCGGAGCAAATTATCCGTCCTATAATCCTAATGGAATCTGGCAATATGAAAAAGGGGTGCTTGAAGATCTTCTCTTTACCCCCATGGTTGTTCCGGATGAGCTGAGAGAAGTATTTATGGAAGCCTCCCTGCTGCAGGGAGTGTGGGAACAGTCCACGCAGGTATATCCCTGGAGTGTAGTTAACGGCACAGTCAGTTATCCGCGACAGCTGCGTCTCTGGGAACGGCTGCAGCTGACAACTCCGGATCAGGTGGATGTGACGGCGGGGGAGCGGCAGGATATGTCTGTACCCGAATTTACCAGTTGCCAGCCGGTGCGGGATGTTGGGACTGTCCCCCGGGTATTGAGCCCGCTTAAGGTGCTGCTCGGGTTTACCCAGCTTGTAAACGGCGGCAAAAGAATACAGCCCCATTTTCTGGACAGAATACTGGTGCAGCCAAGTCAGAAAGAATATCACTACAACGCGTTTCGGCTTAACAGTGATGGTATGAGCGTGCTTCCGGCACTGGTCTCGGAAGAGCTGCAGAAATCAGTGTATCTTTCAGGGGTTCGTGGATTGCTCGGCTCAGTCAGCATTTCTGGAGAGACCGTCTCATGGATGAAGAGAAAGGGCGGTGATCAGGAATATGTGAGAGACAGAATCTCCCTTACGCTCATTCCTGCAGAGAAGCCGGAGCTTGTTCTCCTTCTTGCGGCTCGACAAAAGCTGTTGGGGCCGCAACGAGTTGATGATTCGAAACCGGGGTATCTCTCTGCTGCCATCGATTCGGTTCTGCCGTCAATGGTGGCTTTGCAGCAGGTACATTCAAACTTTGCCGGATTGCTGGAAGTTGAAGAAAGAAAAGACAGTAATTTCCAGGCAGGGCAAAAAAGTAAGGTTGACAGGGGGAAGACCCTGGCAGGGATGCTTGACGAAGAGATTCATCTCATGCCGGATCTCACAGGAATGAGTCTGCGGCAGGGGCTGCGTCTTCTTGAGAAATCAGACCTGAAAATCCGGGTGGAAGGTTCGGGGCGGATCGTTGCCCAGAAACCTAAAGTTGGAAAACTTTTGGAAAAAGGGAGTCGGTGTCTGCTTGTTCTAAAAAAAGATTCAGATCCTCAAGATATTGTACCAGTGCAGCATATGCAAAAGTAAAAAAGTAGAAGTAAAAAAACCTGGAAGGATTGTCCAGGTAAATAGCAGAATTACAGGAAGTGGAAATGTTACAACATTTCAAGACGAAAAAAGATCGTCCGGTTAAATGCGACTGGATCTGTAACGTCCCTGGTCTTGCTGTGTCTGCAAAAGAACTTGCACTCGCCTCTCTGCTTCCCTTCATTGACGGCTATCGTATTGTTTCCTGTAATATTTCTTCCTGTTTTATCACTGCAGTAACCGTTGATTCCAAAAAGGCGACTTCCGGTGCCCTTTTCATTGCCGTTGCCGGCAGCAGGGTCGATGGTCACAACTTTGTTGCCCAGGCTGTGGATAATGGATGTGCTGCGATTATGGTGGAGCGTGGAATTCTTGATCTTTCCTGCTACGAGTCATCGGATGTTTGCATTATAGAGGTGAAAAACAGCAGGAATGCTTACGGAATCATAGCAGAAACACTTTTCTCTCATCCCGCCCTGGAAATGACCATGGTGGGAGTGACCGGAACCAATGGAAAGACCACTGTCACCTATCTCCTCGAATCTCTCCTCCGCTGTGCAGGAAAACAACCGGGAATCATAGGAACCATTTGCTATCGTCACCATGATCGGGAAGGAAAGAGGGTAGAGATTCCCTCGGCGTATACCACTCCGGAACCCATGCTCCTGCAGTATACGCTGCGCAGTATGGCAAATGACGGGGTTGATACGGTGATTATGGAAGTCTCCTCACACGGATTGGAGCAGGAACGGCTTGGGCGCTTTCGATTTGATATCGCCGCCTTTACCAATATTTCCCGTGATCATCTCGATTATCATAAAAGTATGGAGGCGTATTTTGCTGCCAAAACCGCTCTTTTTACAGACCATCTCCTGGATGGCGGTGTCGCTGTAATTACAGGCAGGAAAAATGATTTTACTGATCCGGAATCATGGAGTGAACGCTTAAAAAAAATCTGTCTTGAGCATCGCCATATCGTGCTGACCTGTGGAGCAGAGGGTGCTGATATTTTTCCACTGACAGCCAGGGCGGATCTTCGGGGAAGTACCGTTCGCTTGCAGAGCCCACAGGGAGAGAGTGATATCGTTTCCCCGTTGGTGGGTGATTTTAATGTGGAAAATATACAGACAGTCTTTACGGTTGCCATGGCACTTGGCATGGAGACGGAGAGTGTCTGTCGTGCATTTTTGTCTGCTGCCGGTGCACCGGGGAGGCTTCAGCCTGTTATTCCCCCTGTATCATTGCAAAAATCCCTGCCAACGGTCTTTGTGGATTATGCCCATACACCGGATGCATTGCAGCAGGTGTTAAAAACCGTGTCAGATCTGTCCCACAGGACACTTTTTTGCGTATTTGGCTGCGGCGGCGACAGGGATACCGGAAAACGGCCGCTCATGGGGGAAGTTTCAGGAAAGTATAGCGATGTGGTGCTTCTCTGCGACGATAATCCGCGCAGTGAAGCACCTGACCGGATTCTTGATTCTGTGGCAGAAGGTGTGGTCAGTACCGGTCTGGAGTTGCAGGAAGCTTCCTGGTTGTTGCAGCGGGCTGCCTCTGAAAAAGGATTTCTGCTTATATCTGATCGCGCAGCAGCCATACGCATGGCAATTGCTGCCGCAGGTGCAGACGATATAGT
>JANTGG010000090.1 GCA_024763035.1 Desulfocapsa sp.
CAGCTGCTCACCGGTATTTTTGTTCTAAAGGGTGGAATGGCAGCGTTTGATGAGTCTCATGTGGGGATAATGCTGCCTGCAACGGTGAGTGCTGCTGTTTCCTATCTCAGTGTCATGTTTGCCGGAAAAGTGCCGGTAATGGTGAACTGGACGGTTGGTGTTGGGAACATGCAGTACTGTCTTGACAATGCAGGGGTGAAGCATGTGATTACTGCAAAAGCTCTGTACGAGAAGGTGAAGGAGCAGGGTGTCGATCTGGATGCAGTGGATGTGAAGTTTGTGTTTCTCGAAGAAATTGCAGCTGCCCTTAGCGCAACTGCCAAGTTAACGGCTTTGTTCCGTGCCCATTTCTCTCCTGGCAAATTGAGAAGTGCTTCCATTCAGAGTGATGCTGCGGTGCTCTTTACATCCGGTTCCGAATCGCATCCAAAAGCTGTGCCGCTCAGTCATGGTAACTTTTTGGCGAATGTTACTGATTTCACGTCTGTCCTTACGCTCTATAAGGAGGACAGGCTGCTTGGCATGCTGCCCCCCTTTCATTCGCTGGGACTTGCCGGAACACTGATTTTACCGCTTGTTATGGGGATGCCCACTGTTTATTCACCCAATCCCACTGAAGGCTCACTGCTTGCGGGAATCACTGCTGCCTACGGTGTGACCCTGCTGATTGGAACACCCACCTTTTTAAATGGTATTGCAAATGGTACATCGGGGAAATCTCTGGACCATGTTCGGGTGGCATTCACCGGAGCTGAAAAGTGCCAGCCTTATGTGTATGAGGCATTGCAGAAGAGTTTTCCCAGGGTGGTGGTGTGCGAGGGGTATGGTATTACAGAATGTTCACCGGTGGTCAGCATTAATGACCCCAAGAGCCCAAAGCCAGGAACCATCGGTCGGATTTTACCCTCCATGGAATATGTACTCATTCACCCGGAGACAGGTGAACTGGTAGGGGAAGGAGAGATAGGGCGTCTGCTGTTGCGCGGGCCGAATGTCTTTGCCGGGTACCTGAATTTTCAGGGGAATTCTCCTTTTGTGGAACATGACGGCAGGCAGTGGTATAACAGTGGCGATCTGGTTCAGGATCGGGGTGGAATCCTTACTTTTGCAGGACGTTTAAAACGATTTGTAAAGCTTGGTGGAGAGATGATTTCCCTGCCCGCCATAGAGGAGGTGCTGGTTGAGAAGTATCAAGGGGGTGATGAGCCTGTACTTGCTGTCAGCGCCACTCCGGGAGACGATCATCCGGAAATCGTTCTCTTTACAATTGTTCAATTGTCACGTGAAGAAATCAATGGAACTATCCGTGATCATGGCTTTTCTCCTTTACACAATGTGCGGCGTATTCTTACTGTGGAGGAAATACCGGTACTTGGCACCGGAAAGACTGATTATCGCAAACTGGAAGCAGAGTTGTAGGGGGCTACTGCCCTGCAGGGTTATTTCTAACTGTTGTAATCGAGACCTTTCCATTGTGCTGCCGGATGCTGATCGCTCCGTTTTCTGCCGTGGTGAGCAGGGGGATTCCCGCCTTTTGACAATATTGCCGGAGTTGAGTCGAGGGGAAGGTTCGGGGGTGAAAGCGTCCTGCGGATACGATAATCTGCTGCGGGGCAACGGCTCGCAGGAATTCTTCGGAATTGGAAGTCTTTGAGCCGTGATGAGGAGAGAGCAGGAAACGTGTCTGCAATGGTTTGTTTGTAAGAACAAGAACATGTTCAACGCGTCTGCTGATGTCGCCCGGGAAAAGGCAGGAGAGCCCGGTGGACTGAAAGCGGAGTATCAGGCTGGTGTCATTTGAGCTGAGAGTCTTGGGTTGTAACTGATGGTCTCCCTCCATGTATGGGTTGCCAAGGTTTGTAAGCCGTATATCTTCTCTTTGCAGGATGTTTATTCCCCTGTCGGCAGTCCGCACGTCTGTTCCAAGTTTCTGCGCCAGTTTCAGCAGGTCCTCATATTCCTGGTTGTGTCCGCTTTCTCCATTAATCCAGAGCGTTTTCGGGTGAAATCGTTTGAGCAGAAAGGGGATGCCGTTATAATGATCGGAATCCGGATGGGTGATGACAATGGCGTCAATTGCGGTGATTCCGCGCTGCCACAGGTAGGGAGCTATGATCTGTCTGCCCGCATTGAATCGTGGAGAGGCATTTCCGCCGCCGTCTATGATAAGCTTCTGCCCCCCTGGCAGGGCAAGAAATGTCGAACTTCCCTGACCCACGTCAAGGAAGGTGATCTCGGAACTCTCCTGTAGTCGGTCTGCAGCCATCTGCCATGGAAAAAAGAAAAGAAGGCAGGTGGCGAGGAAGATAGACAGGGACTTTTTTCTAGAGATATCGGTGAAGAAGAGGGAGAGAGCTGCATAATAGAGAAAAATCACAATGATGGAAGGGGTGGCAAACCAGAGTGTTGTAAAACTGAAAGAACTAAAGAAATCTGCAGCCATAACTGCCCCGGAGACACCATATTCACCAATTTGCAGGAGCTGTGTTGCTGCCCGGGGGCTGATAAGGGAGAGTGGAGCGGCAAGGAGCCCCAGGGGAAGGCTCCAGAAGCAGAGGAGGGGCTCGACAAGTAAGTTTGCCAGAGGACCGACCGTTGAGATGCGATGGAATGCGTGGATAAGCAGAGGGGCTGTACCGATGGTTGCAGCCATGGAGATGAAAAAGGCGGCACAGATCCAGTGAGAAATGCGGGAGATCATTTGTTTTCCGCCTGTTTTGGAATCCTGTTCTGTAGCTGCTATTGTTTTAAGATGCGGAAGAATAAGAATCAGGGAAGCTACTGCCGCAAATGAAAGTTGAAAGGAAACTGTAAACAGGCTGAGGGGGTTCAACAGCAGAATAAGCAGGGCGGCAAAAGAAAGGGTAGTAAAGGGGGAGTGCTTCCGGTTGCTGCAAAATGCCAGAATAAAGACCAGCACCATAATCAGTGAACGAAGAACCGGTGTCTGTGCCCCTGCTATAAGAGCGTAGCCGCAGAGCGGCGGGATGGTGATAATGAGGGCCAGTTTTTTTGCGGAAAAATGGAGCATGAGCCATTCGGATCGTTTTGCCGACCAATAGCAGCAAAAGAAAAGAGTGGCGGCAAGAAGAGACATATGCAAACCCGAGATAGCCAGAATATGGAGACAGCCTGACGCCTTGAAATTTTCAAGAGTAGCAGGGGAAACACCTGATCTGTCGCCTATGAGCAGAGCTTTGTAGATCCCTGCGTGTTCCGGAGAAACGGATGTGTTGATAAGGTTCTGCAGCCTGCTGCGTATGTTTTCCGGGAAGTAGACGGCATTGTGGAGCCATGAGGGGGTTGTCTGCAGCGTGGACACGTGGTTGACTGATCTGATCCTGCCGGTAATATAGATGTTTCTGGCAGCAAGAAATGCGGGATAGTCAAAACTGCCGGGGTTGGAGTAGCGGTAGGGTGGTGTGAGCTGCGCACGGATGATCAGTTCTGTTCCCGGAGTGAAGTCTTTTTGTAAATTTTCCTTTATGTGCAGCTGCACAAGCCCGTGTACCGGGGTGAAATCTGTTTCGGACTTACGGCGTATATGGTGTGCCTGGAGCAGTAGTGTACTTTTCTCACCGTTAAACTGGATAGTCTTGTGTAAGGTACCAGTCAGGACAACATCGGTTTCCGAGCTGATACGTGTCCGGATATGGGTATTTTGCAGGGACAGGGTGTTGCAGAAAGACGCGTGGGTGAGACCAAGGATTGCAGCACAGAAGAGGAGAGCTGTGTGTGTTAGCGGAAGTCTTTTCTGTCCCTGTCTGTAACAGAAAAGGGTCAGACACAAAAGTAGGGCAGAGAGTTGGACTGCAAAGAGAAGTGGGACGGGAATGAGCCAGTACAGCCAGATACCCGCCGCAAAGGCAATGGTCAGGCTGATAAGAAGGTAATGCTGAAGAAGTGGGGAGAGGTGTTTCACAAGAGTTGCTTGAGAAGTTTTATGTGACGGTGAATCACTCCCTGTTGCTCACGGATACATGTCATGGCAGCATCTCCTGCGGCATTTCGAGCCGGCTCGTCACCGAGTAGGCGGAGAAGGGTGTCGGAAAGATCGGTGGCGTTCCTGACGCTGAATGCGCCGCCTGTCTGCAGCAGTTTGTCGGTAATCTCGGAAAAATCCTCCATGTGTTCACCGCAGATAACAGGCACAGCAAAAACAGCGGGTTCAATGGGGTTGTGACCTCCCCGGGGCACCAGGCTGCCCCCCACAAAGGCTATCTGGCAATGGCTGTATACCGTGTTCAGTTCGCCGATCACATCGAGGATAAAAAGATCCCGTCCTCCGGCATTGATCTGGCTGCGCAGGTTGCCCTGCAGCCCCAATGTTTGCGCAAGAGCCTGAATTGCTCTGCCCCTTTCTATATTTCGGGGGGCAATGACAATGTACAGGTTGGGAAACGTTTTCTGCAGCTCACGATAGCTCTGAAGAACTATTTCCTCTTCCCCTTTGTGGGTTGAGCCAGCCGTGATGAGCAATATATTGTCCGGCAGGGTGAAGGGAAGGGGGAGATTTCGTTTCGATGATGAAAAAAGGGCGTTGTCGTATTTCAGGTTTCCAAGGGTTTGTACCTTTCTGTCATCTATGCCAAGGTTTATCAGGCTTTGCCGATCATGCTCCGTCTGCATGGACAGGGTATGGAACGTGTTGAACACCGGTCTGAAAAAGAAGGAGAAACGTCTGTAGGAACGCATGGATTTTACGGAAATGCGTCCATTTACTAGCAGGGAAGGAATGTTTTTTGTCTGCAGGGCCGAGAGGAAGTTCGGCCAGAAGTCTGTCTCCACCAGAATAAAACAGTCCGGTTGTATCCTTTTTAGAAAATGCTTGATTACCGGAAGAATATCGAAGGGAAAGGGGATAAAGTAATCGATTTCATCAGCGAGGAGCTTTTTGGCAGTTGCCGCACCCGCCCGTGACGATGCGGAAAAAACGATCCGGATATCCGGCAGTTCTTTTCGTATGCCGGCGACAAGGGGGAGGGCGGAGCTTACCTCCCCCACAGAGAGCGCGTGTATCCAGATTCTCTTTTCGTTTTTGTTTTTGTTTGTATCGGGAATCGCTGCTAAGCCAATGCCCAGGCGTTGCAGACTGCGCATCCGGTATTTGGGAATGCACAGCACAATCAGGGTGGCAGGGACTATGAGAACGGGCAGGAGAATCAGCTGCAGGATGTTGTAGAGTAGTGTCATAAATTCTTGTTTTGATTTGAAGGTGAAAGTATTCTATCACAATTCCTGTTGTGTATATATGATAAATCCGGGGAGATCCCAGGTTATCCGCTTGGGAAATTGCAATCGGTCGCAGGGGGGGCTGCGATATCTTCCGGCAGGGTATTCCGTAACTCAAACCATCTTTTAACCACTATGAATATTATTCTTCTAGAACCCGCTGAACTGACAGATAAAACTGTTGTACTGCGGGATCATCGTGCCAAACATATCGTAAAAGTGTTAAAAAGTGAAGTGGGAGAGAGCCTGCGGATCGGGATTGTTGATGCGCAAATGGGCAGGGCGAAGGTCCTTGCTGTGGTTGCAAAGTATCCTTTTGAGGTCAGGCTGCAGGTGGAACTGGAAAACACGCCCCGCTCTGTTCCGCAGATTGATTTGCTCCTTGCCCTGCCAAGACCAATTATGCTGAAACGGATTTTCAGTCAGGTGACGGCACTGGGAGTGGGGACAATCCATCTGGTAAATGCCAACAGGGTGGAAAAGAGCTTCTGGGATGCCTCGATTCTTTCCGAACAGGAATGTCGCAGCTATCTGATACGGGGGCTGGAGCAGGCAGTTGATACGCGTCTGCCTGCAGTGCGCGTGCACAGACAGTTTCGTCCCTTCGTTGAAGATATTCTCCCTGAGCTTGCGCCCCGATATTGTAATATGCTGCTTGCCCATCCCCAAACGGAAAACCGGCTTGTAACGAGTATGAAAACGTGTTCCGGGAGGACGCTTTATGGCATCGGTCCGGAAGGCGGCTGGGTGGATTTTGAGATCGAGAGGCTGACTGCTGCCGGAATGCTGCCGTTTTCCATGGGGCAGCGAATTCTGAAAGTGGATACTGCCGTGGTTGCCGTTCACAGCCGAATCAGTCAACTGCTTGAGTCTGCCTGAACGCAGGTCGTTATTCTTTGCTCAGTTCCATGGCGGCCTTGATGATAGCCGGGGAGTCCAGGTGGGCATTTTTCCACAAAGTCTTTTGCGGACCGTGTTCAATAAAATGATCCCGGTAGCCGAGCAGTCGCGTTTTTACACTGTAGAGACCGCTTTCTGATAACAGCTCAAGGACAAGACTGCCAAATCCGCCGTGCAGGACGTTGTCTTCCACAGTGACTACTTTTCCGGTTTTTTCAGCCCAGTGACATATAAGATCCTTATCAAGCGGTTTGATAAAGCGCGGATTGATCACAGTCGCCTCGATGCCCACTTTAGCCAATCCTTCTGCAGCCCGTAATGCCGGGTGTACTCTGTTGCCGATGGGCAGCAGGAGGATATCGTTGCCTTCTCTCAGCACTTCCCCTTTTCCCGGCTCAAGAATCTGCAGCAGCTGATCGAGATCAACATCTTCTCCCGAACCACGCGGGTAACGGATGGCTGCGGGGCCGGGCAGGGAGACAGCGGTGTAGAGCATGTGTTGCAGTTCATTCTCATCTTTTGGTGCCATGTACGTGAGATTTGGTACAAAACGTAAGAATGAGATGTCGAATACCCCGTGGTGGGTGGGACCGTCGTCTCCCACCACTCCGCCACGGTCGATGGCAAGGGTCACCGGCAGATTGGGAATGCAGACATCGTGGATTATCTGGTCGAGCGCCCGCTGGAAGAAGGAGGAGTAGATGGCGACCACCGGTCGCATCTTTTCGCTGGCAAGCCCTGCTGCAAATGTTACCGCATGCTGTTCTGCAATACCCACATCAAAAAAACGGTCAGGGAACTCTTTGGCAAAGGATGTCAGTCCAGTCCCTGCGGGCATGGCGGCAGAAATGGCAGTGATTGCGTTGTTCGTGCGGGCAAGCTTACAGATGGTACTGCCGAACACCTCCGTGTAGCTTATCGGGCTGCTTGATGGGGCAGGTACGCCGGTTGCAATGTCAAACGGTCCAACACCGTGATAGTTACCGGGATTCTTTTCGGCGGGCTCGTATCCTTTTCCTTTTTGGGTGATAACATGGACAAGCACCGGACCATCAACATTATCACGAATGTTTTCAAGGGTGGGGATAAGGTCTTCGAGCTCATGTCCGGAGATGGGACCGATATAGTAGAATTTCAGAGCCTCAAAGAGCATGGCGGGGGTGAAGAAGCTTTTGATGTTTTCTTCACTCTTTTTCAGGACATTTAAAAAACGATCCCCCACGCCCTGCAGCTCCTTGAGCCGGGTTGAAATATGCTTGCGCAGACGGCGGACTGTTTTTGAGGTGAGCTGTCTGGAGAGGAAACTGGACATGGCACCCACGTTCTCCGAGATGGACATCTCGTTGTCATTGAGAATGACGATGAGATCTTTGTCCAGATGCCCTGCCTGATTCAGTGCTTCAAAGGCCATGCCGGCGGTCATGGAACCGTCTCCGATCACGGCGATAACACGGTTTTTATCACCTTTCAGGCCTTTGGCGGCAGTGATGCCGAGGGCAGCGGAGATTGAGGTGGATGAATGACCGGTTTCAAAGGCGTCGTACTCGCTTTCTGAAAATTTTGGAAAACCGCTTAAGCCCTTGTACTGACGCAGGGTATGAAATCTCTCCTGTCTGCCGGTGAGAAGTTTGTGGGCATAGGTCTGATGGCCCACATCCCACACCAGTTTATCTTCCGGGGTGTTAAAGACATAATGCAGGGCGAGGGTGAGTTCAACCACACCAAGGCTTGGGGCAAGGTGACCGCCTGTTTCGGATACCGTGTCTATTATGGTTTTCCGCAGATCTTCTGCGATGATATCTAATTCTGGAAGACTTAACTCACGGAGATCTTTCGGGGAATGGATATCCTCAAGATGTGTGGAACTGATTGTTGGAGTTTCTGTTGTCAGCATAATGGTTGTCCTTCAGGTGGTGAACAGGACTTCTTTTTCTGCAGTCAGGCATACTGTCTGCGAGTGTTCAGTGTGAACGGGTGTATATATAGTCGGCAAGAAGGCGAAGCGGTCTGGCATCATCACCAAAGCTCTTCAGCCCTTTTTTTGCCTCTTCCACGGCAAGTTTTGCCTTGTTTCTGGTTTCTTCCAGCCCGAAATAGGCAGGGTAGGTTGCTTTGCCGTGTTCTTCGTCACTCCCTGCCGCTTTACCCAGCTGTTCTGTTGTGGATGTGGCGTTTAAGAGATCATCCACAATCTGAAAGGCGAGCCCTGTCTGGTCTCCGTATTGCGTTAAGCCATCAAGTTGTGCCTCATCTGCTCCTGCTGCTATTGCTCCGGCGAGTACAGAGGCGGTGATAAGGGCACCGGTTTTGCTTCTGTGGATAGCCTGCAGGGTCTCAAAGGGAAAGGTCGTGTTTTCGTTGGCAATGTCAAGGGCCTGACCACCGACCATACCAAGCGATCCGGCGGCTCTTGCGATGACATGGCTAATACGGAGTCTTTTTTCGGTATCAAGCTTTCCGTATCCGGTATTACAGAGGATGTCAAAGGCAAGGGTCAGAAGTCCGTCTCCTGCAAGGATGGCTCCGGCTTCCCCATAGATAACATGGTTTGTGGGCTTTCCCCTGCGCAGCTCATCATCATCCATTGCGGGCAGATCGTCGTGGATCAGCGAATAAGTATGGATGCATTCAAGGGCACAGGCAACCGGGAGAATATCTTCATCCGGAATGGCATTGCCGACTGCTCGTGCCGCTGCCAGGCAGAGAATGGGGCGCACACGTTTTCCCCCGGCAAAGAGGGAGTAACGCATAGCCTGCAGGTGGTCGGAAAAAACACCTTCGGCAGCAGGAATATAACTGTCAAAGGAGCTTTCAACCAGCTGCCTTTGTTCATTCAGATAACTTTTGATCTCCATGATCCAACTCGTCGAAATGGCTTTCGGTCAGTTCACCGTTTTTTTCAAGGAGCAGCTCAACCTTTGCCTTTGCCTCGGTTAATGTCGTATTGCAGAATTCCACCAGACCGATCCCTTCGTCAAATTTTTTCAGACTCTTTTCCAGGCTGAGATCACCGGTTTCGAGTTCCTCGGTGATCTGCTCAAGCTTCGTCAGCGCATTTTCAAATGTTCTTTTTGCCATTTGAGTGATTATCTCGGGTGAAAATTTTCAATTTTTTATTTTTCATAGTGTGGTAGCGTAATGGTCGAGCCCTCTACCATAGCTTCCTATATATTCACTGAACAATGAGAAGTCGAGAACAAAATAGAGCTTCCGGGATTCTAACTCATGAGCACTGTACACACACATACAGCTTCTTTTTTAAACTGGCTGGAAGTGGAAAAGGGATATTCTTCTCATACCATTGAGGGGTATGGGCGTGATCTGGAGGCATTTTCCGAAAGTCTTGCCACAGAAGATGTGGAGTCCATACAAGACAGTGATGTCCGCAGGTTTGTCGCAGGGCTGCATGGACAGTGCAGTGCAGCAACTGTGGGCAGGAAGCTCTCTGCTCTCAGGTCTTTTTTCAGGTTTCTTCTCAAGGAGGGGAGTATTGACCATGACCCTGTCACAGGAATTTGCGGTCCGAAGGCAAGAAAGCATATGCCCGTTTTTCTCACCGTTGACGAAATGTTTTCCCTCCTTGATGCACCCGCTGAAAATGATAGATTTATGATACGAGATCGTGCAATTATAGAACTTCTTTACTCCACGGGGATGCGGGTGGCGGAACTGGTCTCAAGAAATATGGAAAACCTTGATTTTGAATCTGAAATGCTTAAGGTGACGGGCAAAGGTCGCAAGGAGCGACTGGTGCCTGTTGGACGACCTGCCCTCGAAGCTGTTCGTGCCTGGCTGCCTGCCCGGGAGCAGTTGACTCTTGAACGGGTAAAGCGTGGACACAATCCGGAAAACAAGGCTCTGTTTTTAAATACTCATGGTGGACGTCTCACCACAAGGAGTGTTGAGCGTCTGGTAAAAAAATACGGGGAGCGTGCCGGGATTCCGCAGACGGTGACTCCCCATGCTCTCAGGCATTCATTTGCCACCCATCTCCTGGAAATGGGAGCGGATTTACGTTCTGTGCAGGAACTGCTCGGGCATGCCAGCCTTTCAACGACTCAGAGATATACGCATTTGACCCTGGATCATCTCACAGAAGTGTATGACCGGGCACATCCAAATGCCAGATAGATCTCCTGGAAATACCATCTTAATAAAGGAAATTATGAAAGTACGATCGACAACAATACTGGCTGTACGCCATAAGGGAATGGTTGCGGTTGCAGGAGACGGTCAGGTCTCTTTAGGCAACACTGTGATGAAGCATAACGCCAGGAAGGTGAGGCGGCTCTACCACGATCAGGTTATCACCGGCTTTGCAGGAGCCACGGCAGATGCCTTTACGCTTTTTGATCTCCTCGAAAAAAAGCTTGAGCAGTACAAGGGCAACCTGATGCGGGCGGCTGTGGAGCTTGCCAAGGAGTGGCGAACAGATAAGATGCTGCGGCGTCTGGAAGCCATGCTCGTTGCTGTAGATAAGGACTATTCGCTGCTGCTTTCAGGAACAGGAGATGTGATTGAGCCGGATAACAATGTGCTTGCCATCGGTTCCGGTGGGCCCTATGCCCAGGCGGCTGCTCTGGCCCTTGTTGAAAACAGCGACCTTGATGCCGAAGAAATCTGCCGCACGTCCATGGGAATTGCGGCAGATATTTGTGTCTTTACCAATCATTCCATAGTAATTGAGAAAATATGAGTACCATACAGTCATTAACGCCCAAAGAAATTGTAGCTGAACTTGATAAATATATCGTCGGTCAGGCTGACGCCAAACGTTCCGTTGCCATCGCTCTGCGGAACAGGTGGCGGCGGCAGCAGGTTCCATCCCCTCTGCGTGAGGAGATAGCACCTAAAAATATCATTATGATAGGTCCCACAGGGGTGGGCAAAACCGAGATTGCAAGACGTCTTGCCACCCTTGCCCAATCGCCGTTTTTTAAGGTTGAGGCGTCAAAATTTACTGAAGTGGGGTATGTCGGGCGGGACGTTGAATCGATGATCCGTGATCTTGTGGAGATCGCAGTCAATATGGTGAAAAAGGAAGAAAAGGAGCGTCTTGAAGGGCTCGCAGCCGCAAATGCCGAGGAACGCATCCTCGATATCCTCCTGCCGCCTCCCTCAGCTCCTCCTCAACATGAGAAATGGCAGGAAAATTCTCCGGGATTCACAGTTAAAAGTGATTCTGCGGAGCGACTCCCGGTAGAGACGGAGGATGCAGAGAACTCCACCAGAGAAAAATTCCGGGATATGCTGAGAAACGGAAAACTCGATGACCGGGAAGTGGAACTGGATCTTGAAGAAACCCGATCAGCTCCCATGGTGGAGATTATGACCACATCGGGAATGGAGGATATGCAGTCCAATCTGCAGGATGCCTTCAGTAAGATATTTCCCAAAAAGAAAAAGAAACGCAAAATTACTATCCCGGAGGCCATGGAGGCCATTACTCAGGAAGAGATGGAACGGCTGGTGGATATGGATAAGGTGATTGCGGATGCTCTGCAGCGCACCGAAGAATCCGGCATTATCTTTCTTGACGAGATTGATAAGGTTGCCTCAAGAAGCTCCGGCGGGCAAGGGCCGGAAGTGTCGCGTGAGGGCGTGCAGCGTGATCTCCTGCCGATTGTTGAAGGCTCAACGGTCACTACCAAGCACGGCATGGTGAAGACCGATCATATTCTCTTTATTGCAAGTGGTGCTTTTCACCTGTGTAAACCGTCAGATCTTATTCCGGAACTGCAGGGCAGGTTTCCTATTCGGGTGGAGTTGAGTTCTCTTGGCAAGGAGGAATTCGTTCGCATTCTTACCGAGCCGGAGAGTGCTCTTGTGAAACAATATGTCGCCATGATGGCGACTGAAGGAGTGGAACTTAGTTTTGAAGCAGATGCCGTGGAAGAACTTGCCGCCATTGCCGTTGAGGTCAATGATAAAACCGAGGAAATTGGGGCAAGACGCTTACACACAGTGATGGAGCGAATGCTGGATCAGCTTTCTTTTGATGCTGATGCTCGGGACGGGGAAAGCTTCACCGTGACAGCCGATTATGTGAAAGAGCAGCTGCAGGATGTGGTGGAAGATAGGGATCTCAGTCAGTTTATTTTATAATATTTTCTTCTATGATTCCCAAAAGACGTATCTGGTACGGTGCTTGCTTAGAGGAAGGAAAATACAGCATCATAACGATACAGCCCTATCCGGGAAATGGGTGCGTAATGTTAGCGGTTTAGTTGAGCACTTTTTTTTGCTATTTCTGCTAAGTTCAAGGATTTTCCCCTTTAAGTGTTTTACTTTTTTGATAAATTTTCCACTATAACTGGCACAGATTTTATGATCCCGCCACCGGGCGGTATATCTCTGCTGATCCTATTGGGCTTGATGGGGGGATTAATCTTTATGCTTATGTCCACGGTGATCCGATAAATGCG
>JANTGG010000091.1 GCA_024763035.1 Desulfocapsa sp.
AAGAGGATTCTTTTCTTTCTGCACAATACTCAGCTCACTTTAACGTGTCAACAGATGCCGGGAAAATGGATGGACAGGAGGATGTTTTAGGGGGAAGATTGAAGAAAAAAACAGGGTCAATCTGTAGTATTGCAGGAATTGCACCTGCGAGCAATCATGCAGTTACTTGAGTTCCGTAAGTAATAATGCAATGTAATTAAAACTCAAATCCCTTCTGAGCTTTAATCCCTCTTTGAAAAGGGTGTTTGATTTCCTTCATCTCCGTGACAAGATCTGCAAGCTCGATAAGTCTGTCAGAGGCATAACGACCGGTGATAACCACATGCTGATGACCAGGCTTGTTTTTTAATACGGAAAGGATTTCGGTTTCTTCAATCATCTTGTAATGCGGAAGATAGGTGAGTTCATCAAGAATGACCAGTGAATAGTTGTCTTCACGAATTACATCTGCTGCAAACTTCCACGCTTTGCGGGCTGCCTCCCTATCTTTGTCAAGGTCATCAGACTTCCAGGTAAACCCGCGTCCCATCACATGAAAATCCAGGAGATCACTGAAGCGCTCAGCAGCATTAATCTCTCCGTATTTCCAGCTGCCCTTTATAAACTGAATAACACAGACTTTCTGACCATGCCCAAGAGCCCTGAAGGCCAGACCGAGTGCGGAAGTTGTCTTACCTTTACCGTTCCCGGTGAAAACAGCTATCAGTCCCTGGGTTTTTGACATCCTGCTTTGGAAAAAACTATCTGAATGAAGAGAAAAAAATGGTCGGGATGAGAGGATTTGAACCTCCGACCCCGTCGTCCCGAACGACGTGCTCTACCAGACTGAGCCACATCCCGACCTGAGAACCTAGATGGTGTGACAGATATGCAATATTCAGCACGATTGTGCAACGTTTTTTGTTGGGAAAAGACCTTAACTGCTATTTTTTAGTTGTGTCTACCTGAGCGATCCCTATCAAAGACAAGAAATCCTTTTCCCTTTCCAAAGATATTTGGGTCATACTCTGACATGGGTCTGTACATTTTCAGCTGAAAAACCGTATCATTGAGTTGTTCCGCTTTTCGACCAAAATGTATATAGAGGGTATTGGATTCAATATTTTTAAGTTTTTCGGAATATCTAAGATTTTCTTTACTTTCATCAAGAAGCAATGAAAAAAATAAGGTGAAATCCTCTTTACGCCCCAACTGATTCACAACAGAACCAGACAAAGTGATTTCCAGTTGTTCGTCTCTAAAAGCAGTATCTTCTGCATCAATGGTTGTTTTTAAAAGCCCCGTTGTTTCCAATCCCTCCCTGCTGCTATATATAAAACTTGATAAGTCAACAATGACCTCTATGTCATACTTGGAGAGGGTGAGAGTCAATAATTCTCCAACCAGATCAAAGACTGGAAGGGTGTTTGGTATTGTGTCGATGGTATCATGGGTCTTCGGTATAGTCATCCTGTACTGTCCTCCTGGGTTAATATTTGAAGTACAGTGATAAATATAAAGAACATCCGACCTCTCAGCTTGGCACTTCACGACATTATTTTGTCAATTTGCGACATATTAGAAGAAATGATATATTGTTTTTGTAAGTTTTTACTTTTCACGACAGACCTATAAAAAAACAGACAGGAAACAGGGAATGTATTTAACCAAGCTTGCAAGTGTAGAGTTGGTTCTATGGAATATGCTCGAACTGTATTCCCTTGACCCTGAAGAAGTTTTTCACTCTGTTGGCCTCAACCCTGCCCTTATGCATCAACCGGGCGAGCGCTACCCCATCATTAAGGTAAATGCCCTCTGGAAGGAGATGGAAAACCGTATCCAGGACCCCTGCTTTGGTCTGACCGCAGGAACATGCTGGCACCCTTCTCATTTCGGCACCCTTGGTTATGCGATGCTTGTCAGCAAAAGTCTGCGCATAACACTTGAGAGACTACTGCGATACCATAGGGTTCTTTCTGATATTGACTTTGGAGAGCTTTACGAGAACAAACGAAACAACAGCCTGGTCTTCAGATTTAAACCACAGGATGAAAACGATTATACCGTTGCCAAAGAAGATGCTGCCATTGCCTGGATTTTCAGTGTATTGCGAATTAACTTCCAGCATACTCTGCAAGCGGTTGCTGTTCATTTTTCCCACTCAGAACCCAAATGCAGTGGAAAATACTTCGAATTTTTCCAGGGTCCCGTTCATTTCGATGCCAACCAGCCGTCCTTTGAAATTCACCTCGACAAAGCCGATGTAGTGCTTCCGGGAAATAACGAGGAGCTTGCTGATTTCAATGATCAGATCATGGAAAAGTATCTCAGGACACTGCAGCAAAACTCTCTTGTCGTACAGATACGAAAACTCATAACCAAACAGCTACCGTCCGGTAATGTAACGGTTGAGGAAGTAGCAACAAAACTCGGATACAGTCCGCGGAAACTGCAGCGTCTGCTGAAGGAAGAAGGCACCAGCTTTTTAAAAGTGCTGAACAGCACGCGAATGCAGATAGCAAAAGACTATGTGAAAAACAGGGAGACCGACCTTACGGAGTTAGCGTTTCTCCTGGGTTTTGCAGAACTTTCAACGTTTTCACGTTCTTTTAAACGGTGGACAGGAAAATCCCCTCTCCAGTACAGAAACGCTGCCTGACAAACTGCCCCGCCACTTCCGGCACCGGTTTGGTCATGGGCGGGATGGTCATGGGAGTATTCATTGCTTCTCTTTCGTAACCATTGATTAGCAGGGGATGAAGCTGCACAGGATCTGTTTCGCAGCAGCAGACAACTGTTCATTTTCCCTCTGTGACAAGGCGTGTTCTTGTGCAGTCTCAACCCGTTCCCTGTAAATACAGCGACAATTGCACTGGTCATTTGGTGCAGGTAGGATAATACAGCCGCTGTATTTGTAATTTTTTATATTCACTATAAGCACTTTTTTACATTTATATCATCCTTCGTTTTCCCGGTGCGCCGGGATGGTGGTTACTTGGTTTCATAGATCATATTCCTTAATCTTGTTAAGAAGGGTCTGTCGGGCAACCCCAAGGATCCTTGCGGTCTTTGATTTGTTGCCATCGGTCTGTTTTAGGGTCGTACGGATGGCCTCCCGTTCCACATCTTTAAGGGATGGGCCACCCTGCCTATTTCCCAATGACTCCAGCGTTTTAAAACCATCAGGCAGCATCTGAGGGGGCAGCTCTTTGGGGGTGATCTGTTCTCCCAGGCAGAGGATAACCGCCCGTTCAATACTGTTTTCAAGCTCTCTGATATTTCCGGGCCACTCATACCTGGCAAGCAGCATCAGGGCCTGGGGATGAAACCCTTTGATATCTTTCTGATTATTCGTTGCGTACCGTTTCAGGAAAAAATCCGCCAGTGCCGGGATATCTTCTGTTCGCTGGCGCAGCGGTGGCAGTTCGATTGGCACAACCGAGAGGCGAAAAAACAGATCCTGACGGAAAGTCCCCTCTTCCACCATTGCCTTCAGATCTCTGTGGGTAGCAGCCACAAGACGCACATCTACCTTAATGGTTTCACCGCCTCCTAAACGTTCGAGCTCACCTTCCTGGAGAATTCGCAGAATCTTGGCCTGTGTCTGGGCGGACATATCTCCAATTTCATCAAGAAACAGTGTCCCCCGGTCTGCCTGTTCAAAGCGTCCTGTACGCCGAGTGTCGGCCCCGGTAAAGGCGCCTTTTTCGTGGCCAAACAGTTCGGATTCCAAGAGGTTCTCATTTAAAGCTGCGCAATTGAGCTTAATAAATGGCTGTTCTTTGCGCTTACTGTTGTGATGCAAAGAGCCGGCAATCAATTCTTTTCCAGTACCGGATTCACCGTTGATCAGCACTGTGGCGTCAGAAGGTGCAACCAGGGAGAGGGTTTCAAATACCTGTTCCATGGCCGGACTGCGGCCGATGATATTTTGAAAATCAAACTGTTCACCGAGACGCTTTTTAAGCTCCTCATTTTCTCCCCGCAGCGCCTCAAAATTCAGGGCTTTTTCAACAGTGAGCTTCAGACTGTGGATATCCACAGGCTTGGTTACATAATCCATGGCGCCATATTTCATGGCTTCCACGGCAGACTCCACGGAAGAAAATGCGGTGATCACCACAATCGGTTCAGGACGGCCCGCCTTCTGCAACAGTTTGATGGCCTCCATGCCATCCATACGCTGCATTCGTAAATCCATGAGGATAAGATCCACCTCCTGTTCCAGCAGCACAGGGAGTACCTCATCACCGTCATCAGCTTCAAGTATTTCATATCCTGCTTCCAGTAGGTTAACCTTCAGCATCACTCGATGGGCCGTGTCATCATCAACTATGAGTATTTTTTTCATCGCGTAGCTCTTTTGGTGTGTGGGGATCCGTTTGTCTTGGGAATACAATTGTAATTTCAGTGCCTTTACCTGGCTCTGATTGAACAGCAAAGCTACCCTGATGCTGTTCTACAATCTGGTGGCTGATGGCAAGACCAAGCCCTGTTCCAGCTTTTCTGGTGGTGAAGAAGGGGTCAAACATTTTTTCACGTTCTTCCTGGTTCATACCGATTCCTGCATCACGAACTGCAATAAGTAGTGAATCTTCTTCAGGTGAATATGTGCAGGATAAACCCACGCTGTCGCCTTTTTTGCTGGCATCAATTGCATTGTTCAGCAGATTAAGCAGCACCTGCAACAGAAGATCAGCATCTGCCGCCATGGTGGCCTGGCAGTCAATATCCAGTTGCAGCAAAATCTCATTTTGGGAAAAGTCATGCTCCATGAGTTTTCCTGCCTTGGCGAGGAGATCTGAAATACTAAGCGGCTCACATTCCGGCTCACGCGGCCGGGAAAACTGGAGCAGGGAAGAGATAATAGCATTCAGTCTATCCACCTCCCCCACCATCAGTCCCGAATACTCTTTAGCCGTTGCGTCCCCTGCCTTACTGCCAAAATACTGGGCAAAGCCACGCAGGGTACCAAGGGGGGTGCGAATTTCATGGGCGATGCCCGCAGCCATTCGGCCAAGGGATGCCAAATGTTTAGATCTGGCAAGTTGTGTCTCCATGGATCTGATTTCACGAAGATCACGAAGGAGAAGCACCGCGCCCGTCTTGTTGTCATTTTCATCTAGGAGAGGGGAGGCGCTGATTTCAACGGGGATCTCACCTTCTTCAGGATGACTGAAAGTATAGGGAAAAGAAGAATTTCCCGCATCCATTTCCAGGGAATGTATGGGCCAGTTATGAAAAAGTTCTTCCGGCCGTGTTGTATCCTGACTATTCATATCCACACCACTGAACTCGTATGCCTTGGGATTGCATGAGGCCACATATCCATCTGCATCCAGAGTGATGAGGCCATCCGGCATGGATTCGATAATGTTTCTGGTGTAAAGTTTCATATTGGCAAGGGTCATTCGGGTAACCAGCATCCCCTGATAGAGAAAAAGAAAATAGAGGCCACCACTGCCAAGGAAAAGGAGCAGTCCTCCCATATAGAGAGAATGGGTGAAATCCTGTTGCCGGGCAGCAAGGAACTCGTCGGTTCGCAGGCCGAGGTGGATGATGGCTCGGCCTTCTTCAAGAAGTTTCGTATTTGCAGATTTATTGTTCCAGCCACCATGGCCCATCCTCATCATACGCGGCTGAGCAGATGGCAGGCTCTGGAAGATGGACATCACCTCAAAAATTGCTTCTTTCGCATCGGTATCATGGAGTATGGTTACCGGTTCTCTTTTTGCCAAAAGCTGAGCCAGAAGATCTGATTCAGAGGCTAATTGATGCTCTCCGCCTTTTGCAATAACCTGCCCTTTTTCTGTGGTGATAACGATATAGGCGATTCGTTTTGTCTTGGCGGTCTCCGTGATCAGGGTTTGGATAGGTGGTTCAGTGCCCATCATGTCATGCATCATGGTGGTACGTGCGCCTGCCTCAAAACTGCGGATAAGAGTGAGGCCCTCATCAAGCAAAAAACCTTCCATGATTTTTTGTTCCCGGCTCTGGTTGCGCATGGTGTTTATTGCAAGGAACGCAGCAAGGCCCACCGTAGTGAGAAGAATAACAAAAATGGGTTTGGATATGCGGAAAGATGATTTGCCTGGAAGGGTGAACATAATATCCTGATTATGGTGTATGGAATGAGTTAATGTATCTCTCCTCACATTCCACATTAACAGTGAACTTGGTAAAAATACAGAGAAACAACAAAAGGGAAGATAAGCTATTGCCTATCCTCCCCGTCCTGTTCCCGATATATCGGGGATCATTTATATAAAAGTCCATTTTTGAGCAACTTCTTAAGAAGCCCATCAAAGAAGTTTCATGCGTCATTGTGGCTGGCTAATTTGGGGCCAATCATGTTGGTTAGTTGCTGTTTGCTCCATTGCTACCTGTTTGGCCTTGATAGGAGGGGTTTGCTCTCCAATTCGTATCTGGCGACTGGGCTGAAGGGGTTTGGGTTGAGTTCATCATCCCGTGATAGTTATGCATCATTCCCTGATTTCCTCTGATCATATTGCCACCCATGGGGCAGTTTGCATAGCTGTAACCGGCTTGCTGTGTACGCATATGGTTGTTTCCCCAATTATTACTCTGGTGAGCGGAAGCATCAGTTGCGAAAAGGGCGATACTTGCGAGGGCGATGAGTGCGATTCGTTTCATGGTGTTTCTCCTGTGTAGAGGGTTGCTATTGCTTGATTGCCTTAGCTTGCCATCATGAATGCACCAACCGTGCCATTTTAAATTGTGGTCAGGATCTTTACTTGAAATCGAGTTTAATATCAGTTGGTTATTCTACATTATGTGCGGAGATTGAGAAAAATCACGTCTTGGTGGTGTCTTAATTTTGGACAACAGGCCATGGGGTGCGTATGAAAACGTCTTGTTTTTAGACAGGTTGCTGGCGGTTTATCATTTGCAGCTGGGTGGCTCTGAATATTGTTGGTGTGAATGCACATGTTACCAGTACCTTACGGAATATACGCTTTGATTTTTGAAGCTGGCACAGAAAATGCTTAGGTATATGATATATCTATCAGCAATAGCAGTCTAACACCGGTGATGAACGGTAAGCCGGCATAAGTGCCTTGTTGCTGTCGTTACCATTCAAGGTTTAAGGTCATTTATTTTCTCGTTTTTTATTACAGCTTTCCAGCAGTAAGGCACTAAACTTACATAAAGGAGATACACAATGATGCACAATGGATTTGGTTCCGGATTCGGACAGTACGGCAACTGGGTATGCGGGCCTGGGGCTTTTTTCCCCGGCCCCTTTGGATGGATTGTTACCCTGCTCTTTTGGGGGTTGATTATCTATCTGTTGATAAAACTTTTTGGCGCACTATTCTCAGGGAAAAAGGGAAATCCCTCCTCCAATCTTGACACATTAAAAGAGCGTTATGCCAGGGGAGAAATTGACGAAGATGAGTACCGGCGCATGAAGACAGAGCTCAGCTGAAAACCAAGTCTGTATGGAGAAAATAATGAAAAGACGAACAGTATTAAAAAGCAGCCTTGCGGCGCTGGTACTTGCCGGTGCTGCTCCCTATGGTCTTTCTCTTTTTGGGCGAGAGCCATTGTTGAGTAAAGCCCATGCATCAAACCGTGTACCCATAACACCGCTGCCCATCCCACCACTTCTTGAAAATCTCGATAAGAGTGGAAAGACAGCCCGGTTTGCCATGGAGGCGCAACGGGGGGTAATGGACTTTTTCCCAGGCAAACCTACATCAACCTTTGGCTATAACGGGAATTTTCTTGGCCCCACCATTCGGGTGAGAAATGGTCAGCGCTTTAGTATGAGTGCGAAGAACAGTCTGGGCCAAACCACAACTCTGCACTGGCATGGCCTCCATGTCCCTGCCCAATGGGACGGCGGACCACGGCAGCCCATTGCAGATGGAAGCACATGGAAACCGGAATTTACCATACGGCAGGAGGCGGCCACCCTCTGGTATCATCCTCACGCCATGGGACTCACCGGGGAACAGGTATACAACGGACTGGCAGGACTCTTTTATATCGAAGATGAATTTTCCGACAGCCTGGATATTCCGAAGAACTACGGAGTTGATGATATTCCACTGGTCATCCAGGATCGACGTTTTTTCAGCAACGGTCAGTTCGCCTATACGCAGAACATGCACGATGTGATGAACGGGGTAATCGGCAACCATATGCTGGTGAACGGCGCTCTGCGGCCGTCCCTTTCTGTCCATGCCGGGTTGCTTCGGCTGCGATTGCTCAACGGCTCCAACTCATCCATCTACCGGATTGCCTTTAAAGATCAGCGGACTTTTAAGGTTATTGCCTCTGACGGCGGATTCCTTGAGCACCCTGTGGCCATGAACTCCATTGTTCTATCGGCGGGAGAACGGGCAGAGATTATTCTCGATTTAGGGGGTGCCGCAGTAGAGGAGGAACTGATTCTATTGGTGGATCAGATGAAGGGCAGCAGGTTTGAGGCCATGCGCATCAAAGTTGGCAGCCCCGCTGAAAGCAACGCTGCTCTCCCTTCAGACCTCCGTCCCCTGGACAGAATACCTGAATCAGAGGCCTCTATTATTCGTGGATTTACCATGGAAACCATGGCCATGGGCGGGGGCAGAATGGGTATGGGAATGATGGGCAGACGACTCACCATTAATGGCAAAAAAATGGATATCAACCGGATTGACGAGCAGGTCAAACTGAGCTCCACGGAGATCTGGGAGATAACAAATCAGTCGGTCATGATGATGAGTATGCCCCATTCCATGCACCTCCATGATGTACAGTTTCAGATTCTATCCAGAAACGGACAGACACCACCCCATGAACAGGGGCGAAAAGATACCGTGCTGATTATGCCGGGAGAGACGGTACGCATCATCAGCCGCTTTCGTGACTACACCGGTGTCTATATGTACCACTGCCACCTGCTGGAACATGAAGATGACGGCATGATGGGACAGTTTAAAGTGATAAGCTGATACGAGGTTTAAGAGAGAAAATGATGAACTGTACCTGGGGATACACATGGCATGGTCGCTATCTCTACCATAGCTGGCTGTTTTGGCTGCTGGTGATTGCAGCTGCTGTCGTAACGCTTCTTTTTCTGCTGAATCACCGGCGCAGGAAACAGCAACTGAGATGCTCCGGATGTCAAAGTCCGGTGGAAGCAGTCTATCTGCGATGTCCGGAATGCGGTCAGGAGCTCAAAAGCCACTGCCGCCGGTGTCATCATATCGTTGACAACCACTGGCAGTATTGTCCGCACTGTAAGGAAGCGCTTCGATCCGAAGCAGAGAAAGAATAAACAGGGGCAGACCTGTTGTCTGCATGATATAAATACAAGGAGAATTACAATAAAAAAAGGCCAAGACCTTTCAGAACCATCAAAATTAATATCAACAGTAAATGCAGCAGGCCGGGAGAATACTGTCAAGGTACTTTCCCGGTTTATTGAAAACCAAGGAGACAATGCGATGTATATAGATGAAATCAATCTGCCGCGTCGGAGGTTTGTCAAGGGGATTGCCATGGGTGGTGCTCTGCTCGGACTGGGAGGGTTTCCGGAACAGCTTTTGGCAGCGGTTGCCTCTCCTTCTGCACAACCAACGCTCAGGGGAAAACATTTTAAACTGGCCATCGGGCCGCAGCCCGTGAACTTCACTGGGAAAGATCGTATTGCCACAGCCGTCAACGGTTCTGTACCCGGGCCGATTTTGCGCTGGAAGGAAGGCGACAGAATAACCCTTGATGTGACCAACAACCTGGCAGAATCGAGTTCCATCCACTGGCATGGCATTATTCTGCCAACCGAAATGGATGGGGTGCCCGATATCAGTTTTAACGGTATTGCGCCCGGCAGCACCTTTCGCTATCAGTTTCAGGTCAAACAGAGCGGCACCTTCTGGTATCACAGCCATTCTGGATTCCAGGAGCAGACCGGACATTACGGATCCATTATTATTGATCCTGCAACACCGGATCCGATCAGCTATGATCGTGAATATGTGGTTATGCTCTCCGACTGGTCAGATGAAGAGCCGTCGGATATCTATGCCAAATTAAAAAAAGTAAGCGGCTATTATAACTTTTCCGAGCGCACAACGGATGATCTGATTCAGGATATTCGGAAAAAGGGGGTTGCCCAGACGTGGACAGATCGGAGCATGTGGAACAAAATGCGAATGAGTGATCGTGATCTCTCAGATGTAACAGGCTACACCTACACCTTTTTGATGAACGGGAAAACTCCCGCAGGTGGTTGGACAGGCCTCTTTAAACGTGGCGAAAAGGTGCGGCTGCGAATTATCAATGGTTCTGCCATGAGCTTTTTCGATGTCTGCATTCCAGGACTCAAGATGACAGTGGTTGCAGCCGACGGTCAAAATATCGAACCGGTATCCGTGGATGAATTTCGCATCGGCGTGGCGGAAACCTACGATGTAATTGTAGAGCCAAAAGATGATCGTGCCTACTCTATTTTCGCCCAGGCAATGGATCGCACCGGCTATGCCCGGGGGACTTTAACTCCGGATCCGGCTCTCACCGCCGATGTTCCGGAAATGGATCCTTATCCCCTGTTGACCCATCAGGACATGGGAATGGATATGAGCAGTATGAGCGGTATGGACATGGGCAGTATGGAGGATGACACGAAAGAGACGGACACCATGGCGCACAGTATGCACAACATGCCGGGCATGGGTGGTTCCAGGCAGCAAATGGCCATGGATATGAGTGGTACCCCAGGCCATGGCAGCAAGGCTGAAATCGTTCATGCAAAAACAGAGTTTGGCCCCCATGTTGATGCAAGAGCTGCCAGCCCCCAGTTCCGACTCGATGATCCCGGGGTAGGTTTGCGAAACAATGGTCGGCGTGTACTCACCTACGCTGATCTCAGAAACCTGTATCCCACCCCGGATCCTCGTGACCCGGAGCGGGAAATCCAGCTGCATCTGACTGGCAACATGGCCCGCTATATGTGGTCAATTAACGGTATTAAATATGCGGATGCCGAGCCTCTGCACTTCAAATACGGTGAACGGCTGCGTATCACTTTTGTTAATGATACAATGATGAATCACCCCATGCACCTCCATGGAATGTGGAGTGACCTGGAAACCGGTGATGGAAAACGGATTCCGAGAAAACACACGGTCATTGTCCAGCCGGGGGCAAAGATCAGTTATCTGGTGACCGCTGATGCCAGGGGGGAATGGGCCTACCATTGCCACCTGCTCTACCATATGCTGGCCATGTTTCGTAAAGTGGTTGTGAGTTAAGGAGACAAGATATGAAAAAATATATATTCTTTATTGCGGCAACACTCATGCTCACTACCACGGCCCATGGCGGCGGAATGAATGACGATCCCCTGCTGACCATGCTGACCGTTGACCAGTTTGAAATACGGGCGGGAGATGGCGACACTCCCCTTGTCTGGGATGCTGAAGGATGGTTGGGTAAAGACCTGAATAAACTCTGGATCAAAACAGATGGTGAATATGTTGACGGCCGGGTTGAAGAAACAGAGTTGCAGATCCTGTATAGTCGTGCTATTTCGCCATTCTGGGATCTGCAGGCAGGCTGGAGGCGTGATATTCGTCCGACACCTGATCTCGACTGGTTCGCTTTTGGCATAAAGGGACTTGCCCCTTATTATTTTGATGTAGATGCTGCCCTCTTTGTAGGAGAAAACGGTCGCACCGCAGCAAGACTGCAGCTTGAATATGAATTCATGCTTACCCAGCGGCTGATCCTGGTTCCCGAGGCGGAAGTGAATTTTTACGGCAAAGACGATCCCGAAGTGGGGATCGGTTCGGGACTTGCTGATACTGAACTGGGATTACGTCTGCGCTATGAGATCCGCCGTGAGTTTGCACCCTATATCGGTGTAAACTGGAGCCACCTCTATGGGGATACAGCAGACTACGCCCGTGAAGAGGGCGAAGACGCTGATGACTTCAGGTTTGTGGTCGGGATACGATTCTGGTTTTAATGAGTTATTTTACTTCAGGAGAAAGACAATGACGATAGTCGCTATTAGCGGTATGAGCTGCCAACACTGTGTGGCATCGACTAAAAAAGCTTTAGAGGGTATTTCAGGGATTTCAAATGTAACTGTGGATCTTGAAAAAAAGCAGGCAAGCTACGATGGAGATGTGGATATAACGGTGGTGAAAGATGCCATTACAAAGATTGGCTTTGAAGTGATTGAATGATCTGTGATGAAGCTGCCCATCAGTAACTTGCAGGATATTTTCTTGTTTTTTGTAACTATTCTGAGCACCTCATCTTCGCCCATTCTAGCCTTCTCGAGTAACACCAGTACGCTTCGAAGGCAAGAATGAACGAATCTAAGGCACTCTGAACAGTCACGT
>JANTGG010000092.1 GCA_024763035.1 Desulfocapsa sp.
TATTACCGGAAGATGAGCACAACCCGGAATCCTTACGGGGACGGTTTTGCCAGTGCCAGGATAGCTGCTGTTCTGGAATGCGCTGGCCGATAGAGGCGGAGTTTGTTGACGTGTTCCAGCCTTGCAGGGAATGAATCCAATGCCTGTTCTGGTACCGTTGTTCTCTTTTTACAGATCGGGGGAAGTGGAAAGCTGCAGGAGGGAGGTGCAGCATTTGCTGCACCTCCTGTAAAGATTCAGCTGTTGCCTGGTTTCTCAGCTTGCTTCCTGCAAGGCAACAGCCACTGCCACTGACGCGCCAACCATCGGGTTGTTCCCCATACCGATCAGACCCATCATTTCCACATGGGCAGGCACTGAAGAAGAACCGGCAAATTGGGCATCTGAGTGCATGCGACCCATGGTGTCGGTCATGCCGTAGGATGCGGGACCTGCTCCCATATTGTCCGGATGCAGTGTCCGTCCCGTACCTCCACCGGATGCCACAGAAAAGTAATTCTTTCCCTGCTGGTTGCACTCTTTTTTATATGTTCCTGCCACCGGATGCTGAAAACGGGTGGGGTTGGTGGAATTGCCGGTGATGGAAATATCGACTCCTTCAAGGTGATTGATGGCGACTCCTTCACGCACATCATCTGCCCCGTAGCAGCGAACTTCTCCACGTTCCCCTTCTGAGAATCTGTTTTCCTTTATAACTTCAAGTTTTGATGTCGCATAGTCGAACCGGGTCTCCACGCTGGTGAAACCGTTGATGCGGGAAATGATATGAGATGCATCTTTCCCGAGACCGTTCAGGATGACACGTAGAGGCTCTTTACGCACGTGGTTTGCCGATTTTGCAAGTCCGATTGCACCTTCGGCAGCGGCAAAGGATTCATGACCGGCGAGAAATGCAAAACACTTCGTTTCTTCCCGAAGGAGCATGGAGGCAAGGTTGCCGTGTCCGATACCAACCTTTCTGCTGTCGGCAACAGATCCGGGGATACAGAAGCTCTGCAGCCCTTCTCCTAAAGAAACCGCAATGTCCACGGCTTTGGTTTCCCCCTTTTTTATGGCAATGGCAGCTCCCACCGTATAGGCCCAGCAGGCATTCTCGAAGCAGATGGGCTGGATCTCCTTGACGATTGTGTAGACATCAACGCCGTAGTCGTCGCAGATCTTTTTGGCGTCTTCAAGATCGTTTATTCCATATTTTTTCAGTACAGGAGTGATCTGATTGATCCGCCTGTCGTAACTTTCAAATAGTGACATGACCGTTCTCCTCATTCCTCACGGGGATCAATAGTTTTTACAGCCTCGGCAAAGCGTCCGTAGGTACCTGTTGCATTTTCCACGGCCTCATTGGCATCGACACCTTTTCTGATTTCATCCATCATGCGCCCGAGATGTACAAATTTATAGCCGATAATCTCGTCGTTCTTGTCGAGACCAAGTTGCAGGACGTAGCCTTCAGTCACTTCGAGATAGCGGGGACCTTTCAGTTTTGTGCCATAGGTGCTTGCAGTAACAGAACGCATGCCCTTGCCAAGATCTTCAAGTCCTGCACCCACGGGCAGTCCGCCTTCTGAGAAAGCGGTCTGGCTGCGACCGTAAGCAATTTGCTGAAAAAGCTCGCGCATGGCAACATTGATTGCATCGCAGACAAGATCAGTGTTCATGGCTTCGAGGATGGTTTTTCCGGGCAGGATCTCAGCGGCCATGGCGGCGGAATGGGTCATTCCGGTGCAGCCGATGGTCTCAATCAGTGCCTCTTCAATGATACCGTCCTTGATATTCAGGGTCAGTTTGCAGGCTCCCTGATGGGGGGCACACCAGCCCACGCCATGGGTAAGACCGCGGATGTCTTTTATTTCCCTTGCCTGTGTCCAGCCGCCCTCCTGGGGGATGGGCGAAGGACCGTGATTGCAGCCCTGGGTCAGGGAGCACATGTTTTTTACTTCAGAAGAGTATTCCATACGATTCTCCTTGGATGATTATTGGTAAGCAACAGTCTTAACAATAACAGAAAAATATATAAGGATAAAGGAACAATGTGGGAATGGGAAAAGTCTCTGAAAAAAACAGCAATGCATCTTTTAAAAGAATATTTGATATGATAGCATCAAATATGCGTATCTTTTTACTTCATGTCGCTACGGTTTTTACGATTTTTTCAGTTGCCCATCTTCTGTTTTCAGGGAGTGTTGCCGCTGAGAATGAACCGATTAGGGTTACTTTTATAAGTGTTGCCTCAGAAAAGGAAGTGTTCTGGGGAAATATGACCGGTATGGCGAAGGCAGCTGCAGAAGATCTGAATATTGATCTGGAAGTGCTCTATTCCAACCGTGATCATATCCGGGCGGTGGATCTTGCCGCAGAGGTGACAGCACGACCGGACAAACCCGATTATCTGATCGTTGTTGGTGAGAAGAATGTCGGTGGTAAATCCATCGCTATCGCTGACCGTGCGAGGGTAAAGACTCTTCTTTTCGGTGATCTTACCGCCGATGAGAAAAAACGAATCGGGACACCGAGAAGTCGTTATCTCTCCTGGATCGGGCAGCGGCGAATTGATGATTTTGGAGCCGGTTATCAGGTGGCACGGTCAATTCTTGACTGTGCCGACCGGGCGAATCTGTACAGCAGTGACGGCAAACTTTATATTTTTGGATTGGCAGGAGTGTTTAAAACCTCTTTTAATGAAGAACGGGTGAGGGGGCTGAAAAAGGCACTTACCGAATATCCTGATGCCGTACTTCTGCAGATGATTCCCGCTTACTGGAAACAGGACAGGGCGGAATATATCGTCGAAGGTCTTTTTGCCAGATACCAGGCACATTCCGGTATTAAGGTTGGTGCAATATGGTCTGCAAACAGTGATATGGCGGTGGGGGCAGCAGCTGCTGCCAGGACTGCGGGGATGGTGCCTGGTAAGAATGTTTTTATCAGCGGTATTGACTACATAGAGGAAGGCATTCGCAAGGTACAGTCCGGGGAACTGTGTTCCATAGTCGGCGGGCATTTTGCAGAGATAGCCTGGCTGTTGGTGATGATCCATGATTACCATTTCGGCAAAGATTTTCTTGGCGAAATGGAAAAAACGGAAATGTACACTCTTACACAAGAAAATGCGGATCTGTTTATGAAATACTTTTCCGACAGCCAATGGGGTAAAATTGATTTTACCCGTTTTTCCCGGGTTTTGAATCCAGACCTTGACCATTACAATTTCAGTTTTGAAGAGATTTTACGGCAGCTGCAATGATTTTGGTAGAAGGATAACTAACAGAAAATAGGTGATGAAAAGCAAGCGTATCATAAAATATCCGCTGTTGACCAAAATCATCTGTTATGTCTCCGGCTTTTTTCTGCTGTTGATGATACTGCTTTCGGTTCTGCAGTTCTGGTTTCTCTATACCAATCAGATAGCGAAGATAAATGCGAATCTTGATAAGCTTCAGGTCAGCCAGGTCGATACCCTTGCCAACAATATCTGGAGTCTCAATGAGCAGGCTATTGAAATCCAGCTGGAGTCTATTTTCAATCATCCGGATGTGACGGCTGTTGTCCTTGAGACCGATGACGGAGTCCGCTATCAGACCGGGAAGCTCCCGGATGAAAAGATCAGGGTGCTGACAAAAGAGTTCTCTGTCAGCAAAATAAGTAACGGGAAAAGTCTTTATCTTGGCAGTGTAATTATTTATGCTCCCGTACAATCTGTCCGGCAGCTCCTTTTTAAACAGGGTTTTATTACCCTGCTCTTTGAAATCCTGGTGTTGTTCATTACCGGGGGATTCATCCTCGGTCTCTTTTTCTATCTTTTTAACCGCCATATCAATCGCATTATTCAGTATACGGAAACGCTCAGTCTGGAGAGTCTTGACCAGAAACTCGTCCTTGACCGGTCCGGCAGAAGTGGTGGAAATCCCGATGAACTCGATCGTATCGTTTCTTCCTTGAATGGGATGCGTAAACGTATTCACGACGGGATGGCGACACGGAAACGAATCGAAAAGACGCTGTTCCGGCAAAAACAGTTTCTGAATGTTATTATCAATTCCCTGCCGGGTATTTTTGTCGTCTACACTCAGGATATGACACCCATTCGCTACAATCATCTCTATGAGGAGAGAGTAGGGGCGGACCCTGCAGGAGTGGAAGAGAAAAATATCATAAACAGGGTGGCAGAGCAGGACAGGGAGCATTTTACAAAGTCCATTGAGGAACTTTTTCGTACCGGGGAACAGGTTATTTTTGAAGTCAACATGCTCTCACTGACAGGGGAAAGTGTTCCTTATCTGATGACTGGTAGTCTCTTTGAGCAGGAAGGGGAAAAGTTTCTCATCGGTCTTGCCACCGAACTCACAGAAAGAAAAAAAATAGAAGAAGAACTGCAGCAGGCTCAGAAGATGGAGTCCATCGGAACCCTCGCTGGTGGGATTGCCCATGACTTTAACAATATCCTGACAGCAATTATCGGCAACCTGCAGCTGGCACAGCTGAATCCTGACAATAAAGAAAAGCTGCAGACCTATCTGCAGTCAGGGGAAGAGGCGGCAAATCGTGCCAGAGATCTGGTGCAGCAGATTCTTTCCATCTCCCGAAAAGGGAAACATGTTAAACATCCTGTCCAGCTTTCTCTTATGGTGCAGGAGGTTGTGAAATTGCTGCGTGCCTCACTCCCCGCAACCATCGAAATCCAGGTGGAGATTGAATCCGAAGGACTGGTGGAGGCCAGTGCAACCAAGATTCATCAGGTGCTTATGAATCTCTGCACCAACGCTTCCCAGGCGATGTCCGACAGCGGTGGGGTACTGTGCATAAAAGTCTCGGAAATCAGCAGTGACGAATTGCCCCCGGACATGGATATCAGGGGAAAGAGTGACAAGTATCTGCAGATAGAGGTGAGCGATACCGGATCGGGGATGGATGCACAGACCAAAAGCATGATATTTGAACCCTATTTCACCACAAAGTCAGCCAGTTCCGGCACGGGGCTGGGGCTTGCTGTGGTGCACGGTATCGTGCAGGAGCATGACGGACATATCAGCGTCTGGAGTGAGCCGGGGCAGGGGACGCGCTTTACGCTCACCTTTGCCATGCTGACAGAAATAGAGGAGCATCAGGTACAGATTCTGGAAGGTGGGCAGAACGAGCAGACAGGCAGTGAGCATATCCTGCTTGTCGATGATGAAGTGGACATTCTGGATGTCTACTCGGGGATTCTTCGTTTTCGCGGCTACAAGGTGACGACTTTTTCCGACAGTCTGGAGGCTCTTGCGGCATACAGGGACGATCCGGATCAGTTTGATCTGGTGATTACCGATATGACCATGCCGCATATGACCGGCGATAAACTGGGCAGGGAGATATTGCAGCTGCGTCCGGATATGCCCGTTATCATTTACACGGGTTTCAGCAGTAAAATGGATGAAGATAAATGTGCGGAGGAGGGATTTGCAGGATTTTTGAGTAAACCTGTGGATACTGATGTCCTGCTGGAAACTATTCGTAAGATATTTTCAGACTGACTGTAGGCGGTTTGCGGTATGCGGTATGCGGTGTGCGGTGTGCGGTGTGCGGTTTGCGGTATGCGGTATGTGGTGTTTTTGTGGTGGCTGGTCTGGGAGCGGGTTCTCTCTTCAAGTGTGCTGCTTTTCTTTATTTCCCCGTCAGTGCTTTTTGTACGGTGCGAGCCATATTGGCGAGGGTTACCGGTTTGTAGAGAAAGGAGCTGATCCCCAGTTTTTTTGCCTGCTTGGCATCGAGAAGTTCACTGAATCCGGTACAGATAATCACCGGCAGTTCCGGGCGGAGTGTCAGGACTTCCCGGGCAAGTACATCTCCGGTGAGACCCGGCATGGTCATATCTGTAAAGAGAATGTCAAAGGTGTCGGGGGCAGCCCGAAAAATATCAATCGCCTGTCTGCCGTCTGAGGCACTTGTGACCTGATACCCCAGAGATAAGAGCATCTCGGTGTGGACTTCACGCACGCCTGTTTCATCATCGACCAGCAATACATGCTCAGTACCCTTCGCAAGCATGTCTGCCCCATGATCCTGCCTGTTGCGGTTACTTTTCTTGATAACGGGCAGCAGCACACGAAACGTCGTTCCTTCCCCTTCTTTACTGGCAACGTGAATATCTCCATCATGGCTCATGATAATGTTGTGAACCACAGATAATCCCATGCCAGTTCCCTGTCCCTTCACCTTGGTGGTGAAATAGGGTTCGAAAATCCGTTTCTGCAGCTCCGGCGGCATGCCACATCCGGTATCACTGACTTCAATACAGATATGCTCACCCGGTAGCAGGTGGGGGAATTGGGTCTGATCATTTTCAGAAAGAGCGAAGCAGTGGACGGAGACTTTCAATGTGCCGCCGTGTCCGCTCATGGCATAACTGCTGTTGGTGCAGAGATTCATCAGCAGTTGATGAATCTGGGTGGGGTCCGCCAGGATTTGACCGCATTCCATATCGATATCCTGCTGCAATTCGATGGTTGCCGGCAGAGTGGAGTGGAGCAGTTTCAGAACCTCTTTGACAATGGGCTGTACGGTGAGAGGAAGCATCTCCTGCTCCTGCCTGCGGCTGAAAGAGAGGATCTGTTTAACAAGCTCAGTGGCACGCCCTGCCGCCTCCATAATGGTCTCAAGCCCCTGCTTTAAGCGGATATCATCGCTTGCCTGGACATGGAGGAGATTGGCGTAGCCGACAATGGGAGTGAGGATATTATTGAAATCATGGGCTATGCCGCCGGCAAGTGTTCCGATGGCTTCCATCTTCTGTGCCTGCCGGAGTTGGGATTCCAGTTGCTTCTGCTCGCTGATATCCCGGACGATGTGGACAACCCCGTGAAAGATCCGGTCGCTATCGATTATGGGGGAGATTGTTACCTGGTAGTTTTTGTGGTGGGGACCGAGGGTCATTTCCACACTCCTGGGGAGCAGATCCTTCTTGATGGACTGGATAGGACAGTTGCTGCATAAATCCTCGTTGGGGCAAAAGAGATCGAAACATTTTTTGCCCACGATTTGATCGGCACTGATTTTGAAAAAATCCAGAGTTGCCTGATTGACCTTCAGCATTTTGAATTCGGTGTCCTGGATGATCACCATATCGCTGATGGCATCGAAGGTTCGCTGCCAGTGGGCCTCACTTTTCCGGGTAAGCAGTAGAGATTCTTCTGCCTTTCTTTTCGCAAGGTGCAACTCGCAGAAGACTTTAACCTTGCTCAGCAGTATCCTCGGCTCACTGATTGGTTTACAGATATAATCCACAGCACCGGAGTCGTAACCGCGGAAAATATGGTTTTGGTTGGTGTTGATTGCGGTGATAAAGATAATGGGGATTTCTTTGGTCTTGTTACTGGAGCGCATCAGCTCGGCGACTTCAAAACCGTCCATATTGGGCATCTGCACATCAAGCAGTGTGAGGGCAATATCTTCGTGCAGGAGGAGGGCAAGAGCCTCCTTGCCGGATGATGCCGGGATGATGTTGATATCAAGCTCTTCCAGCATGGCCTCAAGACTTATGAGGTTTTCCGGACGATCATCAACTATGAGGACGGTTGGTTTCAGCTCCATACTTTAGAGTGTATCACAACTCGTATTTGTTTTTGAAGTATTTTTGGCTGCCGGATTCACGATTGTCAGCAGGAAGGCGGCTATTTCTGTAAGGGGGAGAATGTGGTCAATTTCAGTTGCGGCGATGGCACTTTCCGGCATGGTCGCAGCTTCGGCGGTTTGCGGGTCCTGCACAACTGACAGTCCTCCAACTTCCTTGATCATCTGCATCCCCTTGCTGCCGTCGCTGTTGGCACCGGTGAGGATGACCCCGATGAGGGACTCGCCGTACACATCTGCACAGCTTTCAAAGAGGACATCGATACTTGGGCGGGAAAAATTCACCTTTTCGTCACTGGAGAGGGAGAGCGTGTGATCGTCTTCCACCAGCAGATGATAGTTGGCGGGAGCAAGGTACACCGTACCGGCTGTTGCTGTTTCTTTTTCTTCTGCAACCTTCACCCGTACAGCACACAGGCTGTTTAAGTGGCGGGCGAGAAAATCGTCGCCATTTGGATCGTGGTGCTGTACCGCCATGATCGGAACGGGAAAAGTAGCAGGCAGCTTCGGCAGGATAGTCTGCAGGGAGTGGAGTCCGCCAAATGAAACACCCATGGCAATTGCCTGGTAATGCGTCTTTTGGGGATGGGGTGTATGGTGTTGTGCCATTATTTTTGCCGGTTTTTTTGAGTCAGGTTTAATACTTTTTTTGATAAATCTGTTCTGTTTCCACCAGCTGTTTGAAGCTGTCGTGCAGGCTGGAAAAACGGAGACTCTCCCTGCTGCCCAGGCAGAGAATCCCGCCGCGGCAAAGGCTGTCGTAAAAGAGGCGGATCACCCTGTCCTGCAGTTCTTTACCGAAGTAGATAAGGACATTCCGACAGACAATCATCTGCATCTCTCCGAACACCTGATCCACAACAAGGTTGTGATTGGCAAAGAGCATCTTCTTTTTCAGCTCTGCTGCAAGGAGCGCCCGTTCGTAACGTGCCGTGTAATAGTCCGAGAAGGAGTGTGTCCCTCCACTTTGCTGGTAGTTCCTGGTATATTCCTGTATTGCCTTTGCCGGAATAATCCCTTCTTTTGCTTTCTGGAGGACAAGATCATTAAAATCCGTTCCGTAGAACTGCAGTCTGGAAAAAAGCCCCTCTTCTTTTAAGAGTATTGCCATGGAGTAGAGTTCTTCACCTGTTGCACACCCCGCATGCCATATTTTTATGAAGGGATGGGTTGCCAGAACAGGGACGACATGCTTCCGTATTACCAGATAGAAAGAGGGGTTGCGAAACATCTCTGTGATATTGATGGAGAGATCATACAGGAGCATCTGGAAAAAGTCATAATCCGTGAGCAGACGGTGCTGCATGGCGGAGATGTTCTCCATATTCGACAGTTCCAGGTGGCGACGTATCCGGCGTCTGATATGGGCTTTGGAATATTGACGAAAATCGTATCCGTAGCGCAGGAAGATGGCTTCCAGTAGCAGTTGAATCTCGATTTTTTCTGTTTCGCGTCTACTCGTCACAGCACATCTCTTTGTTACCGGCACATCCATACACGCAGCATCGACAGCAGCCTTTCCACATCCACGGGTTTTGCCAGATAATCATTGGCCCCTGCTTCGATGCACTTTAAGCGGTCACCCTGCATGGCCTTGGCGGTAAGGGCGATGATGGGAGTGTTTTGGTGTGCCGCACGGTTTCTGATCCGGGAAATTGCTTCAAAACCATCCATTTCGGGCATCATAATATCCATCAGAATCAGGGATACATCGGGGTGGGCATCAATCATTTCCAGTGCCTTGATACCGTTTTCAGCGGCAACAACTTCCATACCCTTTTCTTCAAGGACACTGGAAAGGGCGAAGACATTACGCATATCATCATCTACAACCAGTATCTTCTGATTGCTGAATATGTCCTCACGGTTGTGAAAGGCGGCAAGAGTCTGCTGTTTTTCCGGAGGAAGATCCTCCTCCACCTGATGCAGGAACAGGGTTGTTTCTGCCAGTAATCGTTCCGGAGACTGCACCCCCTTGATGATGATGGAGTCGCTGTACCGCCGCAGTTGCTTCTCTTCTTCGGCACTGAGTTTTCTGCCGGTGTAGATGATGACGGGGAGGTTCTGCAGCCGTTCATTCCTGTTGATCATTTCCAGCAGTTTGAAGCCTTCCATGTCCTGCAGACCAAGATCAAGAATCATGCAGTCGAAGGAGGTTTCCTGCAGGAGCTGCCACGCCTCGTTACCGGTTGCCACCCCGCTGATTTCAATACCCGGATCACTGATTAACGCTTCCATACTCATTCGCTGATCGTTGTGATCTTCAACGATCAGGAGCTTTTTTACAGTTGAGGAAAAGGATTTTTCGAACATCTCCAAGGCTTCATGAACTTTCTCCACACTCACCGGTTTAGTCAGATATCCCACGGCTCCTTTTTTTCGTGCCTCTCCGGACTGGTCCAGGGCAGACATGAAGTGTACAGGGATATGACTGGTTTTGGCGTTTTTCTTCAGCTTGTCCAGTACCTGCCATCCATCCATGCCGGGGAGTCCAATGTCCAGAATAATTGCACCCGGCTGATAGAAGTCGGCATAGTAGAGTCCACTCTCACCATCATCTGCCAGGATACATTTGAAGCCTCGTTCATGGGCAAGATCACTTAACACCCTGGCAAATGCAGGATCGTCTTCAATGATAAGCAGCACCTTGTCAGCGGCGGAAAGTCTTCTTCTGTCGTCGGGGACAAAGTCTGTCTGCTCCTCTGTTTCTGCTGTTGTCGGAGGGGGAGGGACAGGGGATGATACAGTTGCTTTTCGGGACGGGGAAGAGGCTGGTTCTGATTCCTCCTCTTTTGGTGTCAGTTTTTCCGGAAGCAGCAGGGTAAACTGTGACCCTTCGCCGGACACACTGCTTGGATAGATCTCCCCGCCAAGCAGACCTGCGTATTCCTTGGCAATGGAGAGACCAAGCCCGGTTCCTCCGTATTTGCGGCTGATTGAGCCATCAAGCTGCTGGAATGCTTCGAAGATGGTCTCGAGCTTTTCCGGGACGATGCCGATCCCGGTATCAGTGACGGTGATGCAGATGGACTGCTGCGGGTCAAGGGAACCGCAATCCATGTCTGCAGGTGGACGCGTGATGCGGAGCTGCACTTCTCCCACTTCTGTGAACTTGATTCCGTTTGAGAGGAGGTTTTTTACAATATGCAGCAGTTTCTGAGCATCTGTAGTAATGGTGTCCGGAACGTCGTCGGCTGTTGATGTTGTAAATCCGATGTTTTGGTTGTCAGCAATGGGCGTGAACAGCTGCTCCATGTCCCGGATGAAATTCTGCAGATTAAAAGGCGAGATATCCAGCTGAACCCGGCGTGCCTCTATTTTGGCAAGGTCGAGCACTTCGTTTATCAGGTTGAGCAGTTCCGTACCGGAGCGGTTGATTGTCTGGGCAAATTCCACCTGTTTCTGGTTGAGGTTCTTCTCCTTATTTGTTGCAAAGAGCTGGGAGAGGATCAGGATGGAGTTGAGTGGTGTCCGCAGTTCATGGGACATATTGGCAAGAAATTCAGATTTATATCTGCTTGATGTCTCCAGCTGTCTGGTTTTCTCCAGCAGCTGGTTGCGGCGAAGGGCGAGGATTTCATTTTTCTTTTTGATCTTCTTCTGCTGCTTTTCAAGGTTGCGGGTCCTTTGGGCGAGTTCTTCGTTGGTAACCTGCAGCTCTTCCCTCTGGGACTGCAGTTCTTCCGCCTGCTGCTGCAGTTTGTGTTCGGATTTCTGCAGAATCTCTGTCTGTTCCCGCAGCTCCTCATTACTCGCCTGCAGTTCTTCCCGCTGGGACTGCAGTTCCGCGGTCTGTTGTTTTGTCTGCTCCAGGAGAATGTTGACCCGTTGCCGGGATTGGGCCATATTGATGGCAATGGCACCATTTTCAAGGACGCGGTTGAGTAATTCAAGGTCGAAATCGGCAAATTCGTTGAATGAACCCAGTTCAATAACTCCGAGGACATGATCTTCAAAGAGAATGGGCTGAGCGAGAATGAAGCCGGGGACGCCTTTTCCGGAAGCAGATGATACCGGGAAGTAGCCGTCCGGAACATTGGTGATAATGATAGGCTGTTTCTCAACGGCAGTCTGTCCTGTAATCCCCTCTCCATAACGAAATGAGGACGCTGGAGATATGGCGTTGAAACCGGCATAACTGGCGGCCAGGTGCAGGACGTCACCCTGCCGGCTCAGATAGACTGCTCCTATCTGAAAAGAGATATGTTGGGCCAGCTGACTGAGCAGCGTTTCGCACAGGGTTTTCTCGTCCACTTCCCCCCGCATCTGATTGCCGATGGTGACCTGGGCGGCACGCATCCGGTTCCGCTTTTCACTTCTGGCAAGTGTCTCCTGCAGTTCCGTGATATCTGTAAAACTTTCCAGTCCGCCGCTCACGGATCCATCCGGGTTGTGAAAGGATACTGAAGTGTATTTGATATGTTTCAGTTCATTGCTGTGGGAGATGGTGGTCTTGCCATGGATAATCCGATCCTGCTCCATGGCAGCACGCATGGGGCACTGCTCGGTGTTGCAGACGGCGGTGTTGAAAAGATCCGCACATTTATGTCCAATGCATTGCTCTACACTGAGTCCTGCCATTTTTGCAGCAATCGGGTTGATGTAGGTTACCAGAAACCGGGGATCAACAGAAAAGACCGGGGAAGGAAGGTTGTCGAGATGGGTGACCAT
>JANTGG010000093.1 GCA_024763035.1 Desulfocapsa sp.
ATGGTACTGCATGGGTGACTGTGTGGGAGAGTAGGACACTGCCGATTTTCTTTACAAAAGGCTCTAACCGGATTTCCGGTTAGAGCCTTTTTTTTCTTTTTCCTGTTTTTCTGCCAAACAGAGCACATGGCTCTTAGGTCAACGAAAAACCTTGGCAGTCTTTCACCTCAAACCGCATTCCGCACACCTCAAACCGCATCCTACTACATCTTGACAGCCCAGTCGTTTTTGGATAATCTTCACCATTCCATTCCGTCACTTCCCTCTACCTGTACAGGAAACCATATGTCAGACACTCAATCACTCTCTGTTGTTATTCTTGCCGCCGGAAAAGGCACACGGATGAAATCTGATACCGCCAAGGTACTGCATGAGGTTTTTTATGCTCCCATGGTACATCATGTGCTGCGTGCTGTTGGACCTCTGCATCCTGATAAAACAGTTGCTGTTATCGGTCATCAACGACATGTTGTGGAAAAAAGTTTACACTCTTTTCCGGTTGAGTTTGCAATTCAGGAAGAGCAGCTTGGAACCGGCCATGCCGTACTCTGTGCCGAGCATCTTCTTGCTGAAAACAGCGGAGCAGTAATGATACTCTGCGGAGACACTCCCCTGATCCGGTCTGAAACCCTCGCGGATATGTTTCATAAACACCAGTCGTCACAAGCGGTACTCACCGTGATGAGCACCATCCTTGACGACCCTACCCATTACGGCCGGATTATCTCCGATGAAAATGAATGCGTTCGTGCCATTGTTGAAGAAAAAGATGCCACAAGTGATCAGAAACAAATACAGGAAATCAACGCCGGAATCTACTGTGTCGATTCCAAGTTTCTTTTTAACAATCTCAAAAAAATCGGCACCGATAACAGTCAGGGCGAAGTCTATCTCACCGACATTGTCACCCTTGCCGTTGAGGAAGGACTTTTGGTCCAGAAATTTGTCAATTCCGAAGCAAAAGATGTCCTTGGTGTCAACTCCCGCTACGAACTTTCCCAAGCACATCATGAGCTGCAGTTACGAAGAAATAAAGAGCTTATGGCAGCCGGTGTAAGTATGATATCACCCGGCACCATACAGATTGCCCCCACAGTATCCATCAACCAGGATGTAACTCTCCATCCCGGTGTGGAGATCACGGGCAACTCTCACATTGGTAAAGGAAGCACCATCGGAAATGGTGCCATCCTGCATAACTCATCCATTGGAAAAAATGTGACGGTGGGTGCCTATAGCTGTCTGGTCGACGGCAATGCTCCTGCCAACGCTATCATCCTTCCACACAGTCACACCTGCTGAGTTTCTATTCCCTCCGTTGAATGATTCACATCAATGAACAGCAGGTTTCCCTTTCCGGTGAGCACAGTATTGCAGAACTCGCCGAAAAGTTTAAACCGGACTCCGATATCTTTATCGTAAACGGATACCCTGCAGATCGTCTAACCACCGTGTCTGACGGAGACAGGTGTGTCTTTATCAAAAAAGGAGAAACTCCTGCCCCGGAAGAATTCCAGGCAATGCTCACAGCCCGCCACACCCCCGGTATTCAGGAGAAAATCAGGAAGGCAAGGGTTGCTGTTCTTGGTCTTGGAGGCTTAGGCTCCGCGGTTGCCGCCGCCCTTGCAAAAATCGGTATTGGCAAGATGCTTCTATCCGATTATGATGTGGTGGAACCGAGCAATCTGAACAGACAGCAATATTTCACCGACCAGATCGGGATGCTGAAAACCAGGGCTCTTCGAGAGAATCTCCTGCGCATGAACCCGTTTCTGACCCTCGAACTTATCGAAGAGGAACTGACCGAAAACAGTCTGCCGTCATTTTTCCATGATGTGGACGTACTGGTTGAATGTTTTGACTCTTCTCAGATGAAGGCTGCCACCCTTCGTTCCGTCCTCACCAGGATGACGAAGGTCTCCTATATCGGTTCATCCGGTATGGCCGGTTATGCGTCAAACAACAGCATTGTCACAAAAATGCTGCAGCCGGGTATTTATATGGTCGGGGATGATATTTCCGAAGCCCGTCCCGGACAGGGACTTATGGCTCCACGTGTGGGAATTGCCGCACACCATCAGGCTAACCAGGTTTTGCGCCTTATTGTAGGCGAAGAAGAAAGACGACGTGATGAACATACTGCTTAACGGACAAGAGAAAGAATGCACCGATGGGTCCACCGTACTTGAGCTGCTTGCAAGCCTCAAGCTGACTCCGGAATCTGTTGTTGTCGAACACAACCACGAAATACTCCAGCCGGAGGCATATACTGCGGCAGAACTTGCAGAAAATGACCAGGTTGAAATAATACGCTTTGTAGGAGGCGGCTGACATGCTGACCATTGCAGGAACAGAGTTTCGTTCCAGACTTTTTCTTGGGACAGGGAAGTTTTCATCATCCGCTGTAATGGCTGATGCCATTGAGGCATCGAAATGTCAGATGATCACCGTTGCCCTGCGCCGGGTCGACCTTGAGAACCCCGATGATGACATTATGAGTACACTTGGACAGCGGGAATATACCTTCCTGCCAAATACCTCCGGAGCACGTGACGCAAAAGAGGCCATCCGTCTGGCAAAACTTGCCCGTGCCGCCTCAGGAACATCCTGGTTAAAACTCGAGGTCACTCCCGATCCGCGCACCCTTCTCCCGGATCCGGTGGAAACCCTTATTGCCACTGAAGAACTGGTCAAAGACGGCTTTATCGTTCTGCCCTACATGAATGCCGACCCCATCCTTGCCCTGAAACTCCAGGACGCCGGAGCTGCAGCTGTTATGCCCCTTGGTTCCCCCATCGGCACCAACCAGGGAGTATTAACCGACGCCATGGTGGAGATCATCATTGAGCAGGCACGCGTGCCGGTGGTTGTCGATGCCGGTATCGGTGCTCCTTCCCATGCCGCCTACGCTATGGAAATGGGGGCAGATGCAGTGCTTGTAAACACTGCAATCTCTGTGGCATCCGACCCGGTAGCCATGGCAGCGGCATTTGCAAAAGGCGTGGAAGCCGGAAGAGACGCCTTTAAAGCCGGTCTGGGTGCAGCAAATAAAGAGGCAAGTGCCTCTTCACCCGAAACCGGAAAACTTTCCACTGACCTGGGGTTCCTAGCATAAGATGTTCCACGCACCCGATTTCAAGCAACTGAGTAAACAGATAGCTGCCAAGACATCTGCTGATGTGGAGGCCGCCCTTTCCTCATCACGCGTAACGCAAGATCAGCTTGCCGCCCTGATCTCGCCCGCTGCAGAACCCTATCTGCAGCAGATGGCCATGCAGTCCTCGGAGATCACCAGAAACCGTTTCGGGAAAACCACCCAGCTCTATGCACCCATCTATCTTTCCAACTACTGCACCAACCGCTGTGTCTATTGCGGATTTTCTGCAGATAACCTGATCAAACGGAAATGTCTCACCCTGGATGAAGCAGAAAGGGAAGCAATGATCCTTCACGATCGCGGCTTTCAGCATATTCTCCTTGTCTCCGGCGAGGCTGAAAGTGCTGTGGATGTTGAATACATGGAGGCCATTACCCTTCGGCTGCGTGACAAATTTGCAGCCGTCTCCATCGAGATTCAGCCCATGTCCACAGAGCATTATCACCGCCTCTTTCTTGCAGGGATCACAGCTGTAGCCGTCTATCAGGAAACATACGACAGGGATATGTATAAGCAGGTGCACCTTGCCGGCAAAAAGAGCGACTATGACTACCGGCTGGAAACTCCTGCCCGAGTGGCAGAAGCAGGGATGCGCGAAGTCGGCATAGGGGCGCTTCTCGGGCTTTCCGACTGGCGTGCAGAAGGACTTGCAATCGGAAACCATCTTGCCTGGCTGCGGAAGGAATTCTGGTCCACCGCCTTCACCGTTTCCTTCCCGCGCATGCGCCCTGCCACCGGTGAATTTGAACCGCTGCAGATTGTTTCCGAACAGAATCTCAGTCAACTGATTTTTGCCCTGCGGCTCTTTGATCCCGATGTGGGACTTATTGTCTCCACCAGGGAAGAAGCCAGATACCGGAACGGCATGCTGGGTCTTGGCCCCACCCGTTACTCTGCCGGATCCTGCACTGCTCCCGGCGGATACGGAGACGCAGATCACGAAGGAGAACAGTTCAGTGTCGGCGACCATCGATCCCTGGAAGAGGTATGCGCCGCTATTCGTGAAAAGGGTTTTGACCCAGTCTATAAAGACTGGGACTGTGAATTCCAGACTGGAATGATATAGACAATACCAATCGGACAGCTGACGGATCTACTGGAACAGTGATCTGCTTCCAATTTCCTGTTGTTTCATTATTACCATTATTACTATTTTCAACTGACACGGAGTACGAACTATGAGTGATCTGAAAAAAATGTACACGAACATCCTTGGGGACAGTTTTCCCATGGATATGACCATCTCCTTTGGTGACCAGAAACTGGTATATCGCAAACGCACCTGGGGCATCAAGATGGAAGACGGATCCATTGATGAACGCGGCATCCGCTATGGTGAGAACCCTGACCAGGAAGCAGCCCTCTATGAGCTTGTGAACGGCAATCTCAGCCTTGGCAAGTGCAGCTTTATCGAACCCGGCAACGGTCTCGTCTCCGCCATCACTGCTGAAGATATGCTGCAGGTTGGCAAGCATCCAGGAAAGATCAACCTCACAGATGTTGATAACGGGCTGAATATCATCAAATATATGGTGGATAAACCCGCCGCAGTTATTCTCAAACACAACAACCCCTGCGGTGCCGCAATCGGCAGCACCCTTGCGGAAGCCTACAATAAGGCAAATCGCTGTGACCGCATAGCCGCTTTTGGAGGGGCTGTCATTATGAGCAAGGCTGTTGACAATGAAACAGCGAAAATGATGGCAGAAAATTACCTTGAAGTTGTCTGCGCCCCTGATTTTGAAGAGGGCAGTCTGGAGATCCTGGCAGCACGAAAAAATCTGCGGGTTATTCAGATGAAGAGCATTGACCGCCTGGCAGACTTCGAAAAATTCCGTTTTGTGGATTTCAAGAGCCTTATCGACGGCGGTATTATTGCCCAGCAGTCTGCAGTGAACTCCATCCGCTCCATCAACGACCTGCAACCCGCTGCAGCCACCAGAAAAGGCGTGGATTACAAATGTGAAAGGGAGCCCACCCAGCAGGAAATTGACGATATGATCTTCGGCTGGGCCGTCGAACACGGAGTCACCTCAAACTCAGTACTCTATATCAAAGACGGCTGTACTGTGGGAATCGGCACCGGCGAGCAAGATCGTGTGGGTGTTGCAGAAATTGCAGTCCATAAGGCGTATATCAAATACGCTGATATCCTGTGCTTTGACGAGCACAAGATCCCCTACGCTGACCTCTGTCTCGAAATTTCCCAGGGGAAACGGGATATGGCCGAAAAGGAAGCGATTGATGCAAAGGTGAAGGAAGATCGTGCCAACCTGCCGGGATCAGTAATGATATCAGACGCGTTCTTCCCCTTCCGGGACGGTGCGGATGTGGGAATCGATCAGGGATGCACAGCCATCCTGCAGGCAGGCGGCTCCATGCGGGACTTCGACGTAATCAACGCCTGCAACGAAGCCGACCCGAAAGTAGCCATGATGTTTACGGGACAGCGCTCGTTTAAACACTGAGGGAACGGGGAGCGGTTTGCGGTTCGCGGTTCGCGGTTTGCGGTCTTTTGTTTTTTACCGCACACCGCATACCGCATACCGCACACCGCCGTCCGTACCGCATACCTTTTTTTTATTTCTTCAGCAGCAGCTCCTGTGCACTCACCAGATGAACACGCTCCAGCACCTTTCCGGGACAGCCGGTCAAGGCACTGAGGGTTGCTTCGTTGGGATGTCCTATCCCTATCGCCCACCCATCTTTTTCGGCACGCCGTACCAGCTGTTCCAGCTGCTGACATACCTTGTCTGCAGAATGGATATTGTCAAGGAATACATGTCGGCGCGCCGTACGGATTCCTGCTGCACGGGCCGCCGTCAGACCTTCACTTTTTGCCGTTGTGAAGCTGTCTATAAAAAACAGCCCCTCTTTTCGGATAAGACGCATCACGCCGTCCATGGCTTCCCTGTTTTCCGTATACAGTGAACCCATGTGGTTATTCACACCCACGGCATGGGGCACACCGCTCAGGTTTTTGTAAAACAAGCGTTTCTGTTCGGCTGTATCCTGACCAAGAAGCAGTGCTCCAGGTCCCGGATCCCAACTCTTTCCCTTCGGCTGCATCGGCAGGTGAAGCATTATCACCCTGCCCTTTTGAAATGCTGCCTCTTCCAGTTCCCGACAATGGGGAGAAGCCGCCAGAAAAGAGAAGGTCAGATTCAAGTGCAGATTGAGTAAATCTTGCCCGATGGTCTTGTTATAGCCCATGTCGTCTATAATAATTGCCACCATGGGCAGACTGGAATTATCCGGTTCCGGAATATCTGCCGGCTGTTCAGGGATATTGCTATAGGGTTCTTCAAAGGTGATCTCTGACGATCCGCTCATATCTGACATGCCGTGCGCCACTGCCGTTCTAAAAAAGATAACATATCCGGCAGCTCCCATGGAAAAGAGCAGCAGGCCAAGCAGCAGCAGGAAGGAAAACAGCCTGGCAAGAAAAATTCTGCTGTCTTTTTTCTTTTTCCGGCGTGGAGCTGCCTTTTTTTTGCGTCTGGTTTTTCGTGCTGGACTCATAACAATTACTCTATTGTTTTCCCGTTCTCATTGTATAGCATGATTAGCACTGAAGCTCAGGTAAGGACAAAACGAAACTGTGCTTTGATGGTAATCACTTTATATATTGCCGGATTCTACAGAAACACCGTAAAAAAGAGGACGTCCCCCGGCGACTCGCAATCCCGATTATTATTTCTCACGACTCAACACATAGCTTGCCAGGGCATGCAAAATAGTAACAAACGGAAGTGACGAAGCATCGGAAAAACTCTCCAGCCCCGCAAGAGCATCCGCCACCAGCTCTTCAGCCTGACTGCGGCTGAGAGAAAAACCGTTGTTTTTTGCTATCAACGCCGAGGCCTCCTCAAAACCGTTTTTTCGTGCCTCTTCGTCTTCAAGCAGAAACAGCAGCCGTTTTCTCTCCTCATCTCCGGCATTTTGCAACGCAAGAATAAGGGGAAGAGTCATCTTTTCTTCCTGAAAATCATTCCCCACCGCCTTACCGGTTTTGCCGGCATCTCCTTGATAATCCAGGAGATCGTCAATAATCTGGAAAGCCGTTCCCAGTCCCAGCCCATACTGCTGCAGGACCTCCTGCTGCCTGGAAGTTGCCCCGGCGGCAAGTGCCCCTATTTCACAGGTGGCGGCAAGAAGAAGAGCCGTTTTTCCCCGAACCACACTGTAATAATCGTCAATGGAAAGATTGCTGTTTCTGGCATTTCGAAGCTGCAGGAACTCACCGTCCACCATGGCATTGGTAGCATTGCAGAAAATCGTAAGCCCCCGGGCACCAACATACTTCCCAACAAGCAGCATGGAACGGGAGTGAAGGAAATCACCGCCTAAGATAGCAGCAACCTCCCCAAACTGTTTGTTTACAGAAGGCTTTCCCCGCCGCATATCGGCACGATCAATCACATCATCGTGAAACAGCGTTGCGGCATGAAGGTATTCAAAAGCAATTGCCAGCCCGTAAATAGAATCTGAGCTAAAACCGCACAGGCGGGAAGCGAGGACCACCAGAAGGGGACGCAAGCGTTTACCACCGTTAAAGATTCCATAGTCAAGAATTTCAACAAGAAGGGGATCGGCACCTGCGAGGGTCTCCTGCAGATCATGCCGCATCACCTGTTCAATCTTTTCAACCTCAGGAGCTATTGCCGCCATCAGCTGTTGTTTGCTTCTCTCTGCCTGTGTTGCTGATTCCATTACGACAACCCTCTTAGTGCTTTACTGCTGAAAAGCTGTAATAAAAAACAAGAAAATAAATGACCCTAAACCTCGAATGGTAATGACAGCAACAAGGCACTTACACCCCTCAAGGGGGTACTGAAAAGAGTGCCGGCTTACCGTTCATCACCGGTGTTAGGTATCACTGTCTGCAAAAAATTCTTCTATCTCGGAAAGACTCCTGACAACAGGTGAGTCAGGCAGACTCGCACGAAACATTCGCCCGTATCCCTTTGAGAACAACCGAATATCCATGATCCCGATAACTCCCCTATCAGTGGCGGAACGCATCAGACGCCCCACCCCCTGTCTGAGACTTAAAATGGCACGGGGCACCTGAAACTGAAAAAATGGTTTTCCGCCATTTGCCTCAATGGCCTTCATCCGGGACTGGATCACCGGATCACTGGGCACTTCAAAGGGCAGTTTGTCGATGATAAGGCAGCTGAGGGATTCTCCTGCCACATCCACCCCTTCCCAGAAACTGGCAACCGCCAGTAAAACCGAATCGGTGTTCCTGCGAAACTGTTCCAGAAGCGCCTGCCGGGAGGCACTCCCCTGAACCAGTACCGGATACGGCAATCTTTCTTCGAGGTAATCAGCCAAAATGTCCATTGCTCTAAAACTTGTAAAGAGAACAAGTGCCCTCCCCCGGCTGAGGTGCAGCAGGTCATGGACACGCTGGCAAAACAGTGTACTGTAGTTCGCCGCATTGGCCTCCGGGAAACCATTTTCGGGTACATATAACAGGGTTCTGCCCTGATAGTCAAAGGGGGAATGAAAACAAAGAGCTATATCAGCACCATCAAGCCCCAGACGCTCCCGCACATAGGTAAAATCACCGCCGGTGGTGAGTGTCGCAGACGTCATGACACAGGACTGAACCGAATGGTAGAGGTTTTTCTCAAGTTCATCCGCCACATTAATCGGGGTCGCAGACAGGCTGATGGTACGTTCTCGCCGCTCGTACCAGTGTATATACTCGCTCGCCTCCATCTGCGTCGTTCCGGCAATATGTTGAAGATTGACCTGCAGTGCCTCTGCCCGACTGCTGAACAGGTTCCATATTTCACCATTGACTGACTGCTTGCGGCAGCGGTCTGCGAGTTCTTCGAGTCCGGCAGAAAGTTTATCCACCTCCTCCTGCCAGTGAGCAGTTTTTTCCCGCAAAGGGGAGAGGGGAAATCTGCCCCTAGTCACAGGAAAAAGAGCTGCAAAGGATTCAAGACGCTTTTTCAGACCGCGTCCGTAACTGACAAGACGATCTCCACTTGCCAGTGCCGGATTTGTTTTTACCTGTCGTTCCAGATCCCCTAAAAGATCAAGGAGCTGATACTGGCTGAAATGTTTGCCGAAAAAACTGCTTGCCACATTTTCCAGATGATGTGCTTCATCAAAGATAACAGACTGATAACGGGGAAGAATTTCACCAAAACCTGCTTCCCGCAGGGCAAGATCAGAAAAGAACAGATGATGGTTCACAATAAGCAGCCGAACAGAAGCTGCCTGTTTGCGCAGGCGGTTTACAAAACAGAGCTGAAATTCCGGACAATCACTGCCCATACACTGATTGGACTGGGCAGATATCTGCGGCCAAAGAGGTGAACGGTCGGGCAGCCAGGAAAGCTCCGCCCGGTCTCCTGTTTCCGTGTTCTGCAGCCAGTCCTCAATCCTGTCGCCATCCTCATCTTTTACAAAGGAGAGCTGAGGGTTGCTGCGATACTGGAACCAGCGGTAGTGACAGAGATAATTCTGCCTGCCTTTTATGCACAGAGCCGGAATTTTTTCTGAAAAAACTTTTTCAAGGAGGGGGATCTCCTTTTTCAATATCTGATCCTGAAGATTAATTGTGGCTGTGGAGACAACAACCCGCTGTCCGGAAAGGAGTGCCGGCACCAGGTAGGCGAGGGTTTTACCAATGCCTGTCTCCGCTTCCACAAGAAGGATCTCCGCCCTGCCGCCTGCATTGTCCGCCCCTTTTTGGAGAATGTCCGCCACCGCATCAGCCATCTGCAGCTGTCCGTCACGTGCTTCAAAGGCTTTCAGCTTCCGGGAGAGTTTGCCGCCATCTGCAAAGATCTCTTTCACTGCAGTTCCTCCAGGACATCCTTTGCCACCTCAACCACCTGCGGTGAAGAATCCTGCAGTGCCTGCCTGATGATATCAATCGCCTCTTCTGTCCCTATAACCCCCAAAACGGACACCACCTCCCCCCTCACAAACGCTGGTCCGTTTTTCATTTCATGCTCTAAAGAAGGAACGGCAAGTGCCATGTCACGGGGAAATTTTTCTTTCAGCTCTTCAAAAAGTACAGAGATCCCCAGGCGAACATTAAAGCGTTCGTCATTGAGAATTTCCCCAATCCACTCATAATACAGGGGCTCTCGTTTAAACATTTCATAGATGTTTTCCACATGGCCCATCTCCAGGAAATCACCAATCACTTTTTTGAGTTCACTGTCACTTACTGCATCTTTCAATTAACCGTCTCCCTTGAACAAATCCGTAACAATTTTTCTCAACAGCCCATACGAATTTTACTTTTCTTTTTCAGTCAGACCTGTACAATCAACTTGTGTTCATATCCTGAGTCAACAGTACGCAATGTCACAAACAACAGCCCTCACCTATGGTTGAACTAACCACCGCACCCGACAGCAGCAACTCCTTTGCCCTGAGCGAATATCTCAGTCCCGGCGAATCTGTTGCCATTGTTGATGATTCCCCCGAGATCCTTCTGATCTTCCAGATGCTTCTCTCGGAAGAAGGTTTCACCGTGCATACGGCAAGCAACGCAACCGAACTGAATGATGTCCTCGAAAACAACACCGTTGCCCTGACCCTGCTCGACATCGGTCTACCTGACAAAGACGGTACCGAAATCCTTACAGAAATCGTACATAAATACCCAGACATGGGAATCATCATGCTCACCGGTACCACCGATCTTGACTGTGCCCTGAACTGCCTTCGTCAGGGAGCAGATGATTATCTGGCAAAACCGGTACCTCTTGATGAATTCAAACTCGCCGTCAGAAGCACTCTGCAGAAACGCCGCCTGACACTTAACAATCGAATCTATCAGAAGCAGCTGGAACTGACCAACTACCGGACTCAGTTTCTGCACCAGCTCAACCTGAAGATGAACAGTGCCTACCTCAACACCATAGAACTGGACGCCATCCTGCGCTCAATTCTGGTGGGTATCACGGCAGAAGAAGGGCTGAAGTTCAACCGTGCCTTCCTCCTACTCTTTAACAAAAAACATACAGAACTGCAGGGAAAAATGGCACTTGGTCCCTCAAGCAGAGCCGATGCCGGACGTGTCTGGGATGAGATCAAGCAAAAAAACCTGCACCTGAGTGATATCCTGGATGAAGTCAAACACTTCAGTATGGACAGTGACAGCGCGATCAACGAGCTTGTCCGGAAGGTTATCATTCCTGCTGCAGACAAAACCCATGTGCTTATCCAGGCATGTGACCAGCGGACAACAATTCATGTGCAGGATGGAAAGGCGAACGGTGAGCCCATTGCAGAAGCGCTCCTGGAGACCCTGAAAGGTAATGATTTTATTGCCACCCCGCTCTTCTCCCCCAACAAATCACTGGGCATTATCATCGCCGACAATTACATTACCGAAAACCCCATCACTGCCGACGATATCAATTCCCTGGAGATCTTTGCCGCCCAGGCAAGTCTTGCCATCGAGTACAGCCATCTCAACCAGGATATGCTCAGCAAGATAGAAGAACTGGAGAGCGTCACCCGGGAGCTCGACAAGAGCAAGGATCTCCTGATAGAAGCCGAACGATACTCGGCAGTGGGACACATGTCCGCCCAATTGGTACACGCCATCCGCAATCCGATAACAACCATCGGCGGCATTGCCAGACTCCTTGCCAAACGCACCACAGAAGAAAAAAATCTTAAATTCCTGGATATGATGATCCTGGAATCCGGTAAAATCGAGTCCAC
>JANTGG010000094.1 GCA_024763035.1 Desulfocapsa sp.
AGAGTTTGTCGGGAACCTGCACAACCTTATACATCCCAGTATCATAAATCAGTAACAACCGGTCGTATTCCGAGCAGGGAAAGGAAAAATCTTTTTTGTCATCAGTCGCTTTAATCTGATGCCCAAGAAACCCTTCCGCCCTGTCGTACCCGATGGTGAGATTAGAAAGAGCGACCTTTCTGACACTTACTTCCGTAAATTCTTTGAGCTCAGTCAGTCGGGGATAATTTCTTCCGTATTTTTCCAAAAGGGAATCGATGTAATGGGTGGTGTATTCCACCATGTTTTTCAGATACTTGTTGATCTTCCGGATCTCTGAGCGAATGGCTTTGATCTCTTTCTGCTGTTTATTGATATCGTAGCGGGAAATTCGTTTAATTCGAATCTCAAGCAGCCGTTCGATATCCTCTTTCACAACCTTTCTTTTTATCTCTTTTAGAAAAGGCACAAGGGCCTTATCAACACTTGCAATCACGGCCTTGTAACTGGTTTCTTCCTCGATGGTTTTGTAAAGCCGCTCTTCGATAAAGATCTGTTCAAGAAGACGGGCGTGCAGTTTATCTTCAAGCCGACCACGATCGATAAGAAGTTCCTTTTTAAGATCAGCGAGCAGTTTCTCTGTATTATATTGAAGAACTTCTTCCACCGTTGAGGTCCGCGGGACACCGTTTTGAACGATGGTCAGATTGGGACTGATGGAAACTTCACAGTCACTGAAGGCATACAGGGCTTTAATGGTATCTTTTGCATATGTGCCCCGGGCAAGTTTCACCTCAACTTCAACCTCTTCTGCGGTGTAGTCATTTATGGAGGTGATCTTTATCTTACCGGTTTTGGCAGCTTTCTCGACTGAGTCAATCAGGGACTGGGTGGTGGTGGTGTAGGGGATCTCTTTAATAACAATGGTCTTTTCGTTCAGTTCTTCCATTTTCGCCCGGCAGCGAATTTTGCCATTCCCATGGTTGTACTGTGAGACATCAACCATCCCTCCCTGCAGGAAATCCGGGTAGAGGGTGACTTCCTCCCCCTGCAGGATCTTTTTCTGGGCTTCCAGAAGTTCGCAGAAGTTGTGGGGCATTATCTTGGTCGCCATGCCGACGGCGATTCCCTCCACACCCTGCATAAGCAGCATGGGGACTTTGGCCGGCAGGGTAACGGGTTCCTGCATTCGTCCGTCATAGGATTCGACAAATTCGGTGAGATCTTTATTGAACATCACCTCCCGGGCAAGCGGTGTCAGTCGACATTCGATATATCGCGGAGCAGATGCCTGATCGCCTGTGAAGATATTGCCGTAGTTGCCCTGTCGGTCGATAAGAAAACCTTTGTTGGCAAGATTGACAAGGGCTGCAAAGATGGACTGGTCACCATGGGGGTGCAGTTTCATCGTTGCCCCGACAACATTTGCAACCTTATGAAAGCGACCGTCATCCATATTGATAAGGGTCTGCAGGATACGTCTCTGAACAGGTTTTAATCCGTCATTGATATCGGGGATTGCACGTTCCTTAATAACATAGGAGGTGTATTCCAGGAAATTCTGATCAAAGAGTTTGCGAAGTTTTCCGTACTGTGAATCCACGTTTTTGTGTTGGCTGATGATTGAGTCAAATAAAGTACATGCTTAGCACTGACGCTCAGGTAAATGCAAAATGGAACTGTAGGAGCTCGCCCCTGCGAGCGATTTCCCAGGTCTGGCAATACCTTGAATCGCTCGCAGGAGCAAGCTCCCACATCCAATCCAGATTAACTGTACTTTGATGGTAGTCACTATAAAGTATGTGAACATGTCGCCTTAACACCGGTGATGAACGGTAAGCCGGCATAAGTACCTTAATAGAAATTTTCTTGTGAAAAAAACAAGAAAATTATCTGTAAGGTACTAAAGCAGATGTTCCATAATATATGATTTCCGTTCTGGTGTGTTTTTTCCCATATAAAAGGAGAGTATTTCAGACATTTCGCTAACTGATCCCATGTCCACCTTTCTAAGAATAATGTCTGGACCAATAAATTGCTTAAACTCTTTAGGAGATATCTCCCCCAGTCCTTTAAAGCGGGTGGTCTCAATATTTTTCTTTACTTTTCCCTTTTCCCGCAGCTTTTTAGCCGCATTATCACGTTCTTCCTCCGAGTAGCAATAGAGGGTCTCGCGTTTTGTGCGTACCCTGAAGATGGGCGTCTCAAGAATGTAGACATGACCAAGTTTCACCAATGGTTCAAAGTAGTGGAGGAAAAAGGTGAGCAAAAGATTACGAATATGAAGCCCGTCGACATCTGCGTCTGTTGCAAGGATTACTTTGTCAAAACGAAGATCTGCAATGGAATCTTCAATATTTAACGAACGCATGAGGGAATACATTTCCTCATTTTTGTAGAGAAGAGCAAGCTTTTGCCCAAGGACATTCATGGGCTTGCCCTTTAAGGAGAAGACCGCCTGGGTCATGGGGTCACGTGAGGAGACGATGGAACCCGCCGCAGATTGTCCCTCCGTGATAAAGATCATATTTTCCTTGCCTTTAGGAGACGGTTTCTTGCGGGTAGGATGGTGTTTGCAGTCTTTTAACTGAGGAATTTTCAGTGCAACTTTTCTTGCCTTTGCTTTCGCCTCCTTGCGAACACTCTGCAGTTCTTTTCTGACCTTTTGATTCCTCTGCACCTTGCCCATGAGCTTTTCAGCAAGTTCAGTGTCTTTGTACAGGGCACTGACAACATAATCTTTCACCTTGTTGACTATCCAGGCACGAATATCGGTGTTGCCGAGCTTGTTCTTGGTCTGAGATTCAAAGACAGGTTCGACAATTTTTACGGCAAGCGTACCCACAATTCCGTCACGAACATCAGGACCGGTGAATTTCTTGCTGGAAAACTCGTTCACTCCCTTAAGGAGCCCTTCACGGAAGGCAGAGAGGTGGGTTCCGCCTTCGCTTGTGTAGGTACCGTTTACAAAGCTGTAATATGTGTCGCTATAGCCTTCGCTGTGAGAGAAAGCAAATTCCAGGGTGTTGTCCTGATAGTAAATGGGGTCGTAAATATGCTGCCCACCGATTTCTTTATCGAGCAGATCCAGCAATCCATTTTTAGAGAAGTAGCATTTTTTTTCAAAATAGATCTTGAGCCCGGCATTCAAATACACATATCGCCACAGTCTTTTTTCAACATACTCAAGATCAAACTTGAAATCCGGAAAGAGATTGTGATCCGGCAGGAACTCGATCAACGTGCCGTTGGGTTCATCGGTTTTTCCCTTGTCTTCAGATTCAAGGACGCCCCCGGCAAAGGTGGCGGTGGCGTATTTGCCCTCCCGAAAGGCGGTAACACGGAAGAAGTCAGACATGGCGTTAACCGCCTTTGTGCCCACTCCGTTAAGACCAACCGAGAACTGAAAAACATCTGTGGAATATTTTGCACCGGTATTAATTCTGGAAACACAGTCTACAATCTTGCCAAGGGGGATGCCGCGCCCAAAATCACGAACGGTTACCCTGCCCTCTTCGGAAATAGACACATCAATTTTTTTTCCAGCACCCATGATGAATTCATCAACTGCATTATCTATAACTTCCTTCAAAAGAATATAGATACCGTCGTCGGGATGAGCACCTGAACCCAACCTGCCGATGTACATACCGGGACGCTTCCTGATATGCTCAAGTGAGCTAAGGGTTTTGACCTTACTTTCGTCGTAATCGTCGGAAGATGAAACCATTGTTTGTCGTATTGGATGAAGTTGGTTTTGGCTTTCAATATTGAAGATCAGTCAATAGTATTGTATTTTATAGTATTTCGCAATAGTCTCCAAATAGAGACGGTTAAATAAGGATTTCATTAAACAATCATGCAGACAACTCCCCTTCCAACACTCCTCTCCATAGCCGGTTCAGACCCTAGCGGTGGAGCAGGAATCCAGGCAGATTTGAAGACCGCCACATCTATTGGTGTGTACGGGGCAGCGGCAATTACCTGCCTGACCGTCCAAAACGCAGGTGGAGTGCAAATGATACAGCCTTTGGCAGCATCATTTGTAAAAGAACAGATTATGGCGGTGATGACGGATCATGCTGTCAGTCATATCAAGATAGGTATGACCGGCACAACAGAGATCATAAATATTCTTGAAGGACTGCTTGATATATTTGAAGGAGACGTGGTGCTTGATCCGGTTCTTGCGGCATCAACGGGTGAGGATTTTTTTAAAACAGATGGGGCTGGGCTTCTAAAATCAAGACTTTTAAAACATATCAGTTATTTGACGCCAAACAGAATGGAACTCGAGCAGTTCACCGGAAAACCCCTTACAACCCTGCCCGAAGCCGTTACCTGTGCCGCTCGGCTCTTGTCGGAGTTTCCTGCCATGAAGGGAATCATTGTTAAAGGCGGGCACCTGCAACAGGGCAGCAAAGAGATTACCGATTGTTTTGTAGAGCAGGACGGCACGGTTACAGAATCAAAACGCAGACGGATAAACAATGTGAATCTGCACGGCACCGGCTGTACCTATGCCACTGCATTTTCCTCTTATCTCTGTCTGGACAATTCTCCCGCCGCTGCGTTTCTGCAGGCAGGCAGCTACATGGACAACATAATCAGAGCGGGTGCACAAAAAACAGTCAGCAAAAGCCGCAGTAACGGTCCGCTCCTGCACTGTTTGTACAGGTAATCTCCTCAGCTGATTTCACGCTGTCTGTGTAATCAGCCATACCCCAAAACAGATAACTCCAATTCCCGACCAGCGAAGAAGATTCATGGACTCGTCAAACAGCAGCCATCCCGCAAGTGCAGTCACTATATATCCCACAGACAGCAGTGGATAGGCAAAACTCACCTCCACACGGGAAAGGACCAGCAGCCAGATCACCACACTTACCACATAGCAGCAGAGTCCGGTGAGCACATAAGGATTAAATCCGATGGTTGTTGCCATTCGCAACAGGTTGTCCATGCTGAAACTGAAATGACCTATGGTACGCATGCCCTGTTTCAAAGTAAGCTGGGCAAGGGCATTGAGCATGACACCTGCCAGAATAAGCGGAAGATATTTGTTCATACGATTCCTTTTTTATGGTAATAAACGGTAGTTTTTGACGTTCCTGGTATACCCGATTATTTTTTTTGCGAAGTAAAGAGAAATTATCTTCATGAATTCTTCACTTTTTGTTGTTATATAGCCACCAACTCATACTCAAAAAGGAACAAAAATGCGAAAAGAGTTTTTACCTTTTTCACAACCATCCATCAGTGAAGATGAAATTGCCGGTGTCGACAGTGTCCTGAGAAGCGGCTGGATAACCACCGGAGCCAAAGCTACGCAGTTTGAAGAAGACTTTGGCAGATATTGCGGATGCAAAAGCGGCATAGCGCTCACTTCTGCAACGGCGGGCATGCACCTATTGCTCAAAGCCCTTGATGTCGGACCGGGGGATGAGGTGATCACTCCTTCGATGACCTGGGTTTCCACAGTCAATATGATTGAACTTACAGGAGCAACACCTGTGTTTGTCGATATCGACCGGGACACGCTTATGACCAGTGCCGGGTTGATTGAGCCCCATTTAAATGATAAAACAAAACTCATAGTACCTGTTCATTTTGCAGGGGCAGCAGTGGATATGCAGCCCCTGCGTGATCTTGCAGCCTCCCGTTCCATTCCCCTGGTGGAAGATGCTGCCCATGCAGCCGGAACGGAATACAACGGGAGCCGCATTGGTGCGGAAGGCAGCTCAATATTTTCATTCCATCCCATCAAGAACATGACCACCGGCGAAGGCGGGATGTTCTGTTCGGACGATGATGTTCTGCTGCAGAAAATCCGGCAGCTCAAGTTTCATGGCCTGGGTGTTGATGCCCATGACAGAAACCAGCAGGGCAGATCCCCACAGGCTGAGGTTCTGCAGCCGGGATTCAAATACAATATGACCGATATCTCTGCTGTTCTCGGTCTTGGACAACTGGAAAGACTTGACGGATTTATAGAAAAACGGACGGAACTTGCCAATCACTACCTGCAGCTCTTATCGTCGGTTCCACAGGTTCATCCCTTAACTGTGCCTGCATGTACCAGTCGTCATGCCTGGCATCTGTTTATTATTCGTCTGGACACTGATTCCAGTGCAATGAGTCGCGACACTTTTATGGAAAAGTTAAAAGAGCTGAACATAGGCACAGGTCTGCATTTTCGCGCTGTCCATGAGCAGCAGTTCTATAGAAAAAAATACAGGCAGGCAGCCGGCACACTGGTTGAAACCGAATGGAACTCCAGGCGAATATGTTCCCTCCCCCTTTTTCCCGGTATGACCATGGGTGATGTAGAAGATGTTGTCTCTGCTGTAAAAGAGGTACTGAATCAATGAAAACCACCACAGAAATCGGGCTTTCCCTTGTCATTCCCGTTTTTAATGAAGCTGAAAATCTCGATGAACTGATTCGCAGATGTCTTGAGGTGTGTCTGCAGACAAAACGAATCTTTGAAATTGTTCTGGTGGATGACGGCAGCAGTGATGCCTCGCCGGCCATGATCTCCCGGGCAGCGGAAAAACATCCGGGTCAGATAGTCGGGATATTGCTCAACCGTAATTATGGTCAGCATGCAGCGGTTGTTGCAGGGCTTACAGAGAGTTGCGGGGAGATTGTTGTCACACTTGATGCCGATCTGCAGAATCCTCCGGAAGAGATCCCCAAGCTCCTGCAGGAAACGGATAAGGGCATCGATGTTGTGGGAACGATCCGCATGAACCGCCGGGACAGTTTTTTTCGAAAGTTTTCCTCAAGTCTTGTTAATTCCATGGTTCGCAGGGCAACCGGGGTGAGGATGAATGATTACGGCTGCATGCTTCGTGCCTACCGAAGAAATGTCGTGGATGCTATGCTTCAGTGCCATGAACATTCAACCTTTATTCCCATCCTCGCCAACAGTTTTGCAGGTTCTACCAGTGAAATACCAGTTCAACATGAGGCCCGGACTCAAGGGGACTCCAAATACTCCTTTTTAAAACTGATATCTCTCCAGTTTGACCTGCTCACCTCCATGTCCACTTTTCCCCTGCGTCTTCTCTCATTTCTTGGTACAACCATAGCGATCAGCGGCACGCTTTTTGGTGTTTTCCTCATGGTGATGCGTTTTGCCATGGGGACGGAATGGGCGGCCCAGGGAGTCTTTACTCTTTTTGCCCTTCTCTATATCTTTATTGGAGCACAATTTATTGCCCTTGGGCTGCTTGGGGAATATATTGGTCGGATTTATCAGGATGTACGGGCAAGACCCCGGTTTTTTATCCAGGAGATTGTTGGGAACTCTCCTGGAATACAAGGAAAAAAGTAATGTTTCGACCTGCATTCATTTCATATTGTCATTCCCATCAAAGCACAGTTCATCCGGATTTGATGTGGGGCTTGGGTAAATGCAAAAATGGACTGTAGGAGCTCGCCCCTGCGAGCGATTTTTCGGGTCCGGCAACAGCGTGAATCGTTTGCAGGGGCAAGCTTCAGTGCTAAACATGTTTGATCGTATCATAACTTCTACAAAGGAAGGAATTCATGAAAACAGTTGTCCTTGCCTATCATAATATCGGCTGCACCGGAATTTCCGCCCTGCTGGAACAGGGTTTCGATATCCAGGCGGTCTTTACCCATCAGGACGATCCTGACGAAAATCTCTGGTTCGATTCGGTTGCCGAGATGGCTGCAGCCAACAATCTTCAGGTTTTTGCCCCGGACAATATAAATCACCCGCTCTGGGTCGAACGGATACGCGAGCTTCAACCTGACATCATCTTTTCTTTTTACTATCGCTCCATGGTCGGTTCGAAGATCCTTGAAATTCCCAAACACGGCTGTCTGAATCTGCACGGTTCCCTGCTTCCCAAATACAGGGGACGCTGTCCTGCCAACTGGGTGCTGGTAAACGGTGAGACACGAACGGGTGTTACCCTCCACTACATGACTCCGCAGCCGGACAACGGAGATATTGTAGCCCAACAGGAGTTTGCCATCACCTCCGAAGATACTGCCCTCACTCTGCATGGAAAGTTAAACAGTGCCGCTGCCGAACTATTACATCAGGATAAGGCCTTACCTGCAATTCTTAAGGGATCTGTTGAACGCATCCCCCAGGATCATTCCCTTGCCACCTATTTCGGCGGACGCAAACCGGCAGATGGTGAGATTGACTGGTCTGTCAGCGCAGAACAGGTACATAATCTTGTGCGTGCAGTCTCCCGCCCCTATCCGGGAGCTTTCAGTTATCTCGGCAACCGCAAAGCCCTTTTCTGGTCTGTCATTCCGGTGGACGGAGACAAAGAGAAAAAACCGGGTACCGTTCTTTCTGAAGAACCCATGGTGATTAACTGCGGAGAAGGTGCTGTAGAGATCAAATCCGGGCAGATGAAAGGCGGTCTTTTTGTCAGCGGCGAACAGCTTGGCCGTGAATTAAGTCTTGCGCCCGGTATGTATTTTGGGAAAAAACGTGCACTTACCAGTGAACAACAGCGGAAAAAACATGTCCTCATCCTTGGTGCCGACGGATTCATTGGTAACCATCTCAGTGAAAAACTCCTTGATTCAGGAAGATACGAGGTGCATGCCATGGACCTTGGCAAGACGTCCATCGGTCGTCTTCTCGGACGTCCCGGTTTTCATTTCAGTGAAGGCGATATATCCATTCACCGGGAATGGATAGAGTACCATGTGCGGAAATGCGATATCATCCTGCCCCTTGTTGCCATTGCCACTCCGGCGGAATATGTCCGCAATCCCCTAAGGGTTTTTCAGCTGGATTTTGAGGAAAATCTGCGCATCGTCCGCTACTGTGCCAAATATGGCAAACGGATTATCTTTCCATCCACCTCGGAAGTGTATGGCATGTGTCAGGAGGATGAGTTCGATGAAGAGCAGTCACAGCTGGTGCTTGGTCCCATCCGGAAGCAGCGCTGGATATATTCCTGCAGTAAGCAGTTACTCGACCGTGTTATCTGGGCGTACGGAGCAAAAGAAGGACTGAAGTTTACCCTTATTCGTCCCTTTAACTGGGTCGGCCCCCGTCTGGATAATCTTGAGTCAGCACGGGTGGGCAGTTCCCGGGTTATCACCCAGCTTATTTTAAATCTTGTTGAGGGCACTCCCATTAATCTTGTTGACGGCGGCAAACAGAAGCGCTGTTTCACTGATATTAAAGACGGAATTGAATGCCTCTATCAGATTATTGAAAATAAAGACAACTGCTGTGACAGCCGGATTTTCAATATCGGAAATCCGGACAATGAGGCAAGCATCGAAGAACTGGCAACACTGCTCACCGAAAAGTTCGAAAAGCATCCGCTTCGCAGTAAGTTTCCTCCCCTTGCCGGGATTCGCAGGGTTGAGAGCCGTGCTTTTTACGGTTCCGGTTATGAAGATGTGCAGCACAGGCGTCCCTCTATCAAGCTCTCCAAAAAGTTACTGGGATGGCAGCCCACCGTTCCCCTTGAGCAGTCTGTCGAAGAGACCCTGGACTATTTTCTGCAGCAGGAAGTGGAAAAGTAGAAAACATGTCCGAAGCAACGATTGTCGGTCTGCGTATTGACGTGGATACCATGCGAGGCACACGACTGGGTGTCCCTGCTCTGCTGCAGATTCTTGCCAGGCACCAGATTGATGCCACTTTTTTCTTTTCGGTTGGTCCGGATAATATGGGCAGGCATCTCTGGAGGCTGCTGCGTCCTGCATTTCTTATAAAAATGCTGCGTAGCAATGCTGTTGGACTGTATGGTCTGGATATCCTTCTGCGCGGTACTATGTGGCCTGGATCTCTTATCGGTAAGCACTGTGCTGATACCATTCGCAGTGCCGCCAAAGCCGGCCATGAAACAGGAGTCCATGCCTGGGATCATCATCGCTGGCAGACAAAGGTTGTTTCCATGTCTGAAAAGCAGACCATTCTTCCTGAACTGGAAAAAGCAAAAACCATGCTTGAAGACATTCTTGGAAAACCGGTTCTTTGTTCTGCCGTTCCCGGATGGCGATGCACCGACACCGTGCTTCTCGCTAAAGAACAACTGGATTTTTCCTATAATTCTGATTGCCGTGGTACTTCCATCTTTATCCCCGAAGTAGACGGTCAAAGACTCCAGCAACCGCAGATTCCTGTGACACTGCCAACCTATGATGAAGTGATTGGTAGAGATGGTATTACTGACGCCAATTATAATGAGTACCTTCTTTCCTGCATTCAGCCGAACAGTCTGAATGTGCTGACTATCCATGCAGAAGCCGAGGGAATCAGCTGTAAACAGCTCTTTTCTGATTTCTTACGGGAGGCAGAAAAACTAAATATTCGTTTTCGTTCTCTTCAACAAATCCTGCAAATGAACAGAAGCGATCTTCCTTCAGCATCGATTACCCGGCAGACGATTAAAGGACGGGAAGGTTGGCTCTCCTGTCAGGGCAGCCAGGAGCAATAAGAGAATGACCAGTAAACTTTCCGCCGGATTGCTCCTCCTTCTCTTTGCTGTCCTCTATCTGCTGCCGCTGCAGGGGCATCCTCTTTTTATCCCCGATGAAACACGGTATGCGGAGATCCCAAGAGAAATGGTAGAGAGCGGTGACTGGATCGTTCCCCGGCTTAATGGCGTTCGTTATTTTGAAAAACCGGTTATGGGGTACTGGTTAAGTGCACTATCGCTTACTGTCTTTGGTGAGAATAATTTTGCGGTGCGTTTTCCATCAGCCCTTGCCGTATTGCTGACCGCCGTTCTTATTTATTCCCTTTGCAATAACAGTTGCCCAAAAAAGAGTACAACAGCGCTGCTTGCCCCTTTTGTCTATCTCACCACTCTGATCGTTGCAGCTCTTGGTACACTTGCCATCCTCGATACCCTGCTTGCTCTTTTTCTTACTGCTACCCTTGTCCTCTTTTTTAAAGCCACAGAAGCCGAGCCATCATCCTCAAAAGAAAGAACGCTTCTCCTGGCAGCCGGATTAGCTGCAGGCTGTGCCTTCCTTACCAAGGGCTTTCTTGCTTTTGCCATACCTGTTCTTGCTGCAGGACCGTATCTTCTCCTGCAAAAACGTATACGAGACATACCGCGAATGCTGATTTTTCCGGTGCTCGGTGCCTTCCTTGTCAGTTCCCCTTGGGCATTACTTATTCACCTGCGGGAACCGGATTTCTGGAACTATTTTTTCTGGTATGAACATGTCCACCGCTTTCTTGCAGATAACGCACAGCACTCCCAACCCTTCTGGTACTTTATTGCTGCCCTGCCGGTCCTTTTTATTCCCTGGTCATTCCTGCTGCCTGCTGCTTTTTCCGGTGCCTTGCATGGCGAACGCGTAACGGGTGTGCAAAGAAGACTGCTGATATTTTGTCTTTGCTGGCTCCTCTTTCCCCTGCTCTTTTTTTCTGTCTCAAGCGGAAAACTGATCACCTACATCCTGCCCTGTTTCCCTGCAATATCCGTTCTTTTTACAGTTGCCATTCTCCGGTGGATAGATATTGAAAAAAAGAAGAGAGACTATATGCAATGGGGGATTGCAACATTCTTCGTACTTGTGCTTCTTGTCTTCATTGCTGTCCCGGCTCTGCAACTGTCTGGACCTGAGCATCTGCGAATTTATACACAATTGCATAAATGGCTGTTGCTTACAGGCAGTCTTGGAATCATGCTTGCTTTTCTTGCTGTCAGCTATACAAGCAAATCAGGGCAAAAGAAACTCATCGGTTTCGGACTCTCTTTTTCTGTGCTGTTGTTCACTTTCTACTTTGCCATCCCCACGCAAACGCTCCAGCGAAAAGCTCCGGAACCTCTTTTTAAAGAACTTGCATCAGAGATCACAGCTGATGTATATGTCCTCTCAGGGGAAGAATTATTCCGGGCGGTCTGCTGGTATCTAA
>JANTGG010000095.1 GCA_024763035.1 Desulfocapsa sp.
TTGTGGAAAAAGGCCGTGATTTTTGATATCCCCTGAAGAGACAGATCAGTACAGGGAAGATTTTTTCCTGCGTGATTTGTTGGATGAGGCACCAATGAGCATCCCGAGAAGGAGCACACCACCACCTGCCAGAAACCATTTGACGGTAGAGTCCTTTTCAAGGTTCCGGTTTCTGGATTCCACTTCGCTGAGCTTTTGCAGGATGGTCTTGTTTTCCTGGGCAGTCTTTTGCTGTAACTGCTTTATTTTCATGGTGTCAGCGGTACTTTCCTGCAATTCCTGAAAATCTGTAAGAGCCTGGTCACGTTCGGCAATAATGGCTTGAAGTTCTTTTTCAGTTGTGGAGAGTACGGATGCTATTTCCTCAAATTTCTGCACAGCCTCATTGCGACTCCGGGTAAGTTCTTGCGCTTCACTGCGCAGTGAATCGACGACCTGCTGCAGGGGAGGTTGTTCACTTAAAAAACGTGTCAGCATCCATCCTTCTTTGTTGTTGGGCAGGCGAACCCGTGAATAGTCAGTGCCCTCTTCGAGCAGAACCACGTTTGTTCCACTTTTTACCATGGCTATAATCTTGAAATCCGTTCCCTGCCCCCTTCTGACAACCACCTCGGAGCTTGGCTGGACATAGAGCATTTTGGCGAAGGCATCACTGACTTGTAAAAAAGGAGGGACGAGGAGACAGAAAAGAAGTATTGCGGGGAGAGCGAATGAATAAGAGCGGGGTAATACCGGCTGTGTCGTGAACATGGCTGTACTTTCCTTGGACTGAAGTCTATTATTTGGGATAGTTCCGTATAAAGTGTCCCGATTGTTTTTCAGCAGAGGCGGCGAAATATTTCGGGAACAGTTACAGGCAATCTGTACATATTACCCTGTTTATGATCTGTAAACCAGTATCCTGTGGTTTTTGTCCGGCGGAAGTAAAAAAATAAACAGCATGTTCTTTGAAAAACAGTGATACTGCTGCAGCCCTTTGCCGGAAAAGGTGCTAAAGGCAGGGATTGGTCTGTCGGGGCAGAGTCTGCTGAAAATCTTCTGATCAGCCTGATTATGAATTTGTAGAAGCTGCCTTCGCAGGTACCTTGAATGTATCAGGTGCCAGGCAGTAGATCAATATATTCCCTGACCGGAGATATTCAATAATGTCCTGTGTTGTATTACAGACAATAGGTCATTTATATCCATAAGGAAACAAATGTATGGCTGGCGTGGACAAATAACAGGTGGATGTGATAAAATATTTCATACTCTTCCTCCTGCTCAGGTGTATACATCATGGATACGTACTTTGCTCCTGCTGAACGAACGCCAAAAGAAAAGCTCGTCAGTGAGATTGAACTTGTCAGCAAAAGTCCTGTTATGTCCGGGCTCCTGCAATCCATCGGGGGGCTCCTTGCCATTCTCGATGAAAATCGTCAGATTATAGCTGCAAATGATTCCTTTTTAAAGATCCTTGGTGTAACGGATCCTGCTTCAATCCTTGGACTGCGACCCGGCGAAGCAATAGACTGCACCCATGCCTATGAAGAGTCAGGTGGCTGCGGGACCAGCAGGTACTGCTCTACCTGTGGAGCGGCGGTTGCGATAGTTTCCAGTCTTAAGGAGAATGCCCCGGTGGAACGACTTTGTGCGCTCACTGTTCGCAAGGGCGGGGAAATTATTGATATTGCTCTCTCTGTGAGGGCTAAGCCCATTGAAATTGACGGTGTAGTTTTTCTCCTTCTGTTTTTAAAAGATATCAGTGCAGAACAGCAGAGGGCTGCCCTTGAGAGAACATTCTTTCACGATATTAACAATATTATGGTCGGATTGTTAGGGACCAGTGAGATGCTCTGTCATGAAAAGGATCACTCAAAACTTACCGATATCCTCCATAAATCCAGCCTGCGTCTGAAAAATGAAATCGATATTCAAAAATGTCTTCTGCAAAGCGGAGCTGGTGTCTATCGACCACAGTGGCAGGATGTATCGGTCACGCAGGTTGTGGAGGAACTGAAAACCTGTTTCAGCAACCACAGTGCAGCGAAAGGGAAGCTGATTCAGTTCCCGGATAAACCACCGGCTGTCATAGTTCATGTGGATTTTTCCCTGTTGCTGCGTATCCTTAGCAATATGCTCATAAATGCCCTTGAGGCATCTGATGCAGGTGATACGGTGCAGTTGTGGGTGGATAATGTTTCCGGTTTTGTCAGCTTTCATGTCAGAAATAACAGATGCATTGATCCCGATGTGGCGAGAAGAATCTTTCAGCGTAATTTCAGTACCAAGAATGGGGCAGGGCGTGGAATAGGAACCTACTCCATGAAGCTGTTTGGTGAAGGGATTCTTCGCGGCAAAATCAGTTTTGTTACTTCTGAGGAAGAAGGAACCGTGTTCACTCTGAAATTGCCGGGCTGATCTGGTTCCTGTGACACATTGCGGCGATTTTTTCGAAATGGCTGTGGTTGGAGAACAATGTGTGTAGGGTTAGCCTGCAGAATAAAACTGATAAGTGCGGGCTAAGGGCTCCAGATACGCTTGTTCACTCCCTTTATAAAAGCGGATGCTGGACTACAGAAAAAAAGGCGTCACAGGAATATTCCCGTGACGCCTTATAACGCAGGTCTGCAAGAGACCTGTCGGATCAAACCTTTGTGGGATCGTAATACTTGAACTTCTGCTCTTTTAAGATGTTATCCACAGAGAGCATATTGCCTTTCATGTAAAAAATATTGGGCTTGGTATCATCTGCAGGGCGTAAGACCCAGACCTGCTCTTCGAGTTGATGAACAAGTTTGTAGACAATATTCTCGGGGTCGGTCAGGTTGCCGAAGGTCCGTGCACCGGTGGGGCAGGATGCAGAACAGGCGGTAAGTTTCTCGCCTTTTGACAACCGCTCTTCCCAGCAGAAGTCACATTTGTCGATGGCATGTCTCTCTGCACTGAAATATCTGGCATCATAAGGACAGGCCAGCATACAGGTTTTACAGCCGATACATCTTTTGGAATCCATGCGTACGATTCCGGTGATGGGATCTTTAAAGGTTGCGACAGTGGGGCAGGCTCTGACGCAGGGAGCATCATTACAGTGATTGCAGAGTACTGGGATGAATTCAACCTGTTTATCCAGTGCTCCGCTGTATCTTTTGGTCAAGATACGGGTTCTGTAACCATATTCCGGAACATTGTTTGTTTTATTACACGCCTCCACGCATTTTTCACAATCAATACAGAGTGACTGACGAATGACCATACTGTAATGGGGATTGTAGGGATATTTTTTAACGATTTCCGCACCCCCTTCTGATGCGTTGGCAGTACCTACGAGGGAAGAGAGCGAGAGGATTTTACCTCCTGCGTATACACCGGTGATGGCAAGTCCGAGTTTCATGAAGTTGCGTCTCTCATGACTGGTAACTGATTCGGTACCCTCGTTTTTGAGTGAATCTAAACTTAATTTAGGAAATTTCATATCGATAGTATCCTTTCAAGTGTTCTTTTGGTCAGCAAGTATAAGTAATGCCCCTTCTGCAGATACTTGCTCTGCAGAAGTGACATGTTCTGTTGATTACCAGATCCTGTGGTGACGTTTCATTGCCTCTTCTTCGCTTTCACCTTCTTCCATAAAGTGAATAGCACCACAACCAGGACAGATATAACCGCCTTCAGGTACGATCTCGTGTTTCTCAAGCTGATGACCGTTGAGCATCTTCTCACCGGCAAGATAAATAAAGCCGATAAAGGAGATCCCGAAAATGGATGCCATGATTTCATGAAAGGACGGTACATACTTCAACAGTTCAGCTGCTTCCACAACGCCTAGGGAATGGTAAACGGATTCCATCTGACCGGGGATAACGATGTCGTAACGCATGAAGAAGATACCAATCATCATAAGACCGGTTGCAGTCATAATGAGATTGAAGTTGTTGCCGCGGGAGCGAATGAGAAGATACAGAGGCAGGAACATACCCAGGAAAATCTCAAATACCCAGAAATTAATCGCGTAATCGCCGGTGAGGAAAGACATGATTATAAGATGTTTTCCTTCAGAAACCATACCGGTAACAATTTTCCAGATGGTGAAAAAGATAATAACGGAGATGAGGAAAATGGTAACCTGAGTCACAGCTTTTACAGCACGTTCCATACGCTGGTTCATAATTTCCGGGTTGATTTTCCATCCCAGGGTGGTGAAGAAGAGGATGGCACAACCGCCGGACATGGCGGCAGAGAAAATAAAATAGATGGGCAGATAAGGACCGTACCAGAAGGGGCGACCATGCAGCATACCAAAAATACCACCCAGGTTACTATGGGCGGCAATACCTACGACAAGTCCGAAGAATCCCATCAGGCGGGAAAGGGTATGGTTCTGTTCGAGCAGAAAGTAATACTCAATAACCATGAAGACAAGGTATGCACCGTACAGGGTTCCCATCCACCACATGTTGGAGGAGAAGTTGGGTGAAATAACGTTCCAGATTGCCATTCTGAAGGGGTTTTCAATATCAAAGAAAATGATGCAGAACCCGCCGAGCATAAACATGATGGACATGAATACTGCCCGTTTTGCAATGGGCATAAACGCCTCTCCACCGAAAACATGACCGATGGAAGAAATAATACAGAGTCCGGTGGATGTAACAACACAGAAAATATAGGTGGAGATAAGGAGTCCCCAGGGAATCTGTTTCGTTACACCATAAACATGGTGGTAGCCGACAAATAAGCCGTGAAGGCCTACAGCAGCACCTGCAAGAGCTAAGGTGGCAAACATAGCCATAGCAAGTTTGTATAATGGGCTTGCGTTCTTCAAGGCTTCGACGCCGTGAAATCCCCATCGTTTTGAAATGTTAACCATTCTTCCAGTCATCTTCTCTCCTCTCTACTTGTTATATGTAAAGGAATGATAAAATATTTTGGTACCGCATGCTTGCAGTACGTATCCTAAGTGTTTTTCCAGTCTTAGTCAGACTGCAGTTTTAAGTGTTCTATCACAGGCAATTGCAGCGGTGGTGGAATAACTTAATGACCGCTTCCGTGCCCACTTTCTTTTTTACCGCCGCCGTTCATCTGGTCGAACCCTTTTACACCAATGTGACAAACAGTACATCGAGTGAGATAGCCAAAAGCCTGGGAGGAATCATGGCAGGTTCCACAGTATTTTGAGTGAAGGTCAACGAGATGCTTACGTTTAACATCCGGGTCTTCTGAAACACTCAGTTCGTTGTCGGCAACAGTACCCTGCTTCATGATAAACACGTCTTTATGGCAGGATTCGCATGGAAGTTCTTCTTTCTTCACGTGAATGTTATGGTCGAAGACAACTGATTTAACAGGAGATGAGAATACGATTTTTTCAGTGGGAGGAAAGTGGCAGGATTCACACTGGGTAGAAGAGTCAAAAGCATCATCTCCGTTGTGACAGGAACCGCAGTATTTCCCTTCTTTGAAAGATGCCATGGTGAAATCACCATTTTTACTCGAAGAGCCAACCTTCATGGAAAAAGCCCCGCTGTGACAGTCGCCGCAGGACAGTTCCATCTCTTCAACATGTTTTGAATGACTGAAAGATGCCTTTACCGGTTCGTTCCAGACAATAGGATCTTCTCCGGCACTATGACATGCCATGCAGTTGGTGTCGGTTGCGAAGGCGTCGTCTCCGTTATGGCAGACGCCACAGAATTGACCTTCACTCATGGCCTTCATGGTGAATTTTCTGGAATTTACGGCTGTTCCCCGCTGCATGGAAAAAATGTCATCATGGCAGGTGGAACATTCAATTCCAACATCACCGGTATGAACCTTGTGGTCAAAAACTGCCTTGATTGGCGTTTGCCAGACAATGCTGTTTTTCGGTCCCAGCGCTCTCACATCGTACTCGTCTCCTGCCAGTCCATTGCCGGCAAGGAGCAGAGAGGCAGTAAGTGCGGCGCAGCTTACTGTTAGTACAGAATACTTGATCATTGTTATGCTCCTGCAGATTGTTTTCAGTCCGGGGGGTCAGATAAGTGGTGAGCCTTTCACTCTGTGAATCTGCGTCCAGCCTGAATGTTATAGATGAACTCCTAAAACAACAGGTGAGTTTCCATGAACTTTTCCAGGAGACTGTCCGAAAATAGCAAGTTCTCTAACGGTCTGATATGCTTGGCTAACTCACATTCAGATACCAGCAGTGATCCTGAATCTGTTTTGCCAACTATACGTAATGTTATCGAAAATGTTTACTCTCGGACAATCTTCTGACACCTTGTCGTATAATACGTTGTCGTATTTTGTAAATATTGACGTGATGCTTTAATGGCAACCTTGATATCTGTCAAGAAAAAACACAAAAAAGCCATCAGTTAAGAAAAGAGTTAAGGATTGCACATAATACAAATTGGATAAATATGAAGAGAAAAATATTCGTGGAATTGCTTCACTATTAAATGCAATTGTAACATTGTGGTATTCCTCTGGTGGACGTAAAAAACATTTGCACACTATGTGGTTTGCTGCATCTCCCGGTTGATTTCAGCGATACGTTCTGCCGCTTCAATAATGTTGTGCAGGATTTTCATTTCTTCTTGCCCGGCTTCGATTTCCTGGTAGGCATCAAGGAGCAGCTGGGAGTAATTGATAATTCCATTTGAAAGATTGGTACTTTCGTTGATAATTCCTGCCAACTCTTTGAAATATTGAGCCCTGTCAATATCGTCGGCAGGGATTTCGCTGCATTTGTGAAGGAGGATGTTCACAGAATCTGTAAAATCTGCAACTTCCACGCATGCCTTAGGCGAGTAACTGAAACCATTTTCGAATATATTCTCATCTTTGCTTTGCCTGGCAAGGCTGAGCAGGGGCAGTACTGTCTTCTTGTACAGGAGGATAAGGGAAAAGCTGATCATACAGATGACAGCTCCCATTGCCCCTATCATAATGGTTTGGAACCGAACGACTTTGGCACGCATCTGACTGACAACTATGCGGTCAAATTTCATCAGATAGTCTGCGAGGTTTCTCATCTTCTTTTGCAGAAGCAGGCTGTGCTGCATTTTGTCGTTGGCAGCAAGCACCTCTTTGGAGGAAATTGCAAGAGAAGTGAGGTCTATCTGTTTTGCCATGTCAAGCCGGTATTCTCCGGGAATCAAAGGATTTTCCTGAAGTCTTGCCAGTGCCGAGTTAAGATTTTTCAGCTGTTTGGCGGCAGTGGAACTCTTTGTCCAGTCGTTTTCAATGAGGGCGGTGGTGATTTCTTCCCGTATGGTGGCAAATTGAAAGAGCACCTCTTCACTCTGACGGATAATTGTGTTATAGCGTTCTGTCATCTGCATCTGCCTGATACTCAGGAAAATAACAAAAAACAGAAGAACTGCCATTCCCACAAATGCCAGGTAGCTGATTTTTTTCAGTGAGTGCATGAACTATTTTTTTATCCTTGAGTGAATACAGGTGTCGGCTGCAACACAATCCCGACAGTTATGGGTTGCTTTTATCCCGGCCTCTATCTTTTCGGTGAAATGACAGGCAAGGATGATATCAAATTCTTCCTCATCAAGGGTTTCCACTTCGAGCAGGATGTTTGCAAGCTGTTTCAGGAGGTAGAATTTCTCACTGAGCATTGCCACAGCTTCGGCGTAGGCGTTGTCCAGGAGGTTTTTGATCTCTTTATCGATGAGCAGTGATGTCTGGTCACTCATTTCAACACGATGGGATGCGTTTCCCAAAAAACCGTCATTGTCAATAATCATGGCCTGGGGACCGATTATGTCACTCATTCCCCATTTGCAGATCATGCTGGTGGCAATTTCAGTTGCCTGCATAATATCGCCCTGGGCTCCTGTGGTCTTGCGTTGAAAGGCGAGTTCTTCAGCGGCCCTTCCTCCCATAAGTATTGTAATTCTGCTTTTTAAGTAATCGAAGCTGTAGCTGCTTCGGTCTCCAACCGATAGCTGCTGCGTCTGTCCCAGAGACTGTCCCCTGGGAATAATGGTAATTTTATGGATGGGATCAGCATGGGGAATACTTTTGGCAATAATTGCATGTCCGGCTTCATGAAAGGCGAGAACCATCCTGTCTTTTTCAGAGAGGATCATTCCCTTACGCTCAACCCCCATCATAATACGATCGCGTGCCAGTTCAAAATCCTGGAAATCGACACATTCCTTTCCTGCACGGGCGGCCATAAGGGCGGCTTCATTGACAAGGTTTGCAAGTTCCGCACCGGTAAATCCCGGAACCATATGGGCTATTTTATTGATATCAATATCAGGTGTGAGGGCAACTTTCTGTCCGTGAACTCCAAGAATCCGTTTGCGACCATTGAGATCAGGAGGAAGGATATTCACCTGGCGGTCAAATCTTCCCGGCCGTTTCAGGGCGGGATCAAGAATGTCCGGGCGATTGGTTGCAGCGAGCACAACAATGGTATCGGAAGTGGAAAAACCATCCATTTCAACAAGAAGGGCGTTCAACGTCTGGCTGCGTTCGTCTTGGCCGCTAGCAGAAGACCCTCCTGCACGGGAACCGCCAACGGCATCAATCTCATCAATGAAAATAATACAAGGGGCATTGTTTTTTGCCTCTTTGAAAATGTCACGCACTCTGGAAGCGCCGACACCAACAAACATTTCAACAAAGTCGGAACCGCTGAAACTGTAGAAGGGCACATGGGCTTCTCCAGCTATCGCTCTTGCCAGGAGTGTCTTACCGGTACCGGGAGGTCCCTGTAGAAGTATACCTTTGGGGCTGACCGCTCCAATCTTTTCAAACTGTCCGGGATCTTTCAGGAAGTTGACTACCTCCTGCAGTTCTTCCAGGGCCTCGGGGATTCCTGCCACATCGTCAAAAGTTACAAGCTTATGCCCGGAGTCGGGGAGAATAAGTTTGTCTGAGGCGAACTTGTTCTCATCTTCTTCCAGTTTTCGTTTCTTACTGAGGGAAATAACCACAGTCAGCAGCAGGAGTATGATATAGACAATAACTGTTGACTGAAATATGAGTTCGGATCGATCCTTTTCAAAAATAATACGGATGTCTTTGTCCTGAAGTTCTGAAATCAGTTTCTCAGGATTGGGGACATTGGTGATATATTTGTCACCGGCGGCATGTTCCACAATCACCTGGTTTCCCTTGAAGGTAGTTTCGACAATGTCGTGATTGTTCAGACAGTGCCGAAATTCCGAATAGGTTACCTGGCGAAGCTGATGTTCGAGTTTCCAAAGACCATAAGAGCCGCCAAGGATGACGGTAAAAAGAAAAAAGATAAAAAGATTTCTGATAAGAATTGCCATAGGGGTACCGGTACCAAAAAAAAGAAACAACAAAGAAAAAAATACACCTTTTTGCTGTTGTATCCTTTTGAGATAAAAAAAGCCAGAGAGATAGAATCCCCCTGGCTGATATGTGACAACGCAGACGGGAAAGCCATCCGCAGCTGATGATTATTTGCTACATGGTTCCTGTGATGGAACCGAAGAGGCTTTTGACCAGAGCGATGGGACCGCCGGTGGCCATAAATGCACTGGAGAGACAGACCACCGCCCAGATCCCGACGATACCTGCAAAGGATGCGGTTACAATGGCACCGACTTTGTATAATTCACTGTCAGTATTAACGGTTTCGTGGACGCTGGTTTTTACGTTTTGTTTGGTTTCTGCGTTGCTCATGGTATTTCCCCTTAATTTATATTGATTGATAAAAGTTGCCTGGTTTTTGAAATCACATTCCGGTGATTGCCTGGAACAGACTTTTGAACATCTGAACAGGGCTGCCTTCTTTTAATACTGCACTTGATAGACAGATCAGCCCCCATCCGCCGACGATGGCAGCAAATGCGGCGGTTGTGTACATGCCGACTTTGTAAAGCTCGCTGTCTACATGGGCGATCTCGTGGACAGTTGTGGTTTCCTTGATCTGTTCTTTCGCTATTGCTTTTTCTTCCATGGTCTTTCCTCGGCTGTATCAGGCGTAAGGCTCAAGGCTAGCCGGTGATTGCCTGAATTAAGTTACTGATCAGTCCAGCAGGACCACTGCTAATTGTGGCACTAAAGAGACACGCGATGGCCCAGCATCCGATGATACCAGCTGTTATCCCGATGGCGCTGATACCTACTTTGGAAATTTCCGCACTGGCTGCTGCTTCTGGCTTGGATATTGCGTTGCTTTTAGTTTGTGAAGTGTTCATGCTGGGCTCCTGGTTGTATTTTCGTTATTTGAGTGGAAAATTATCCAATAAAAGCTTTCATGTAGTTTGAGACAAGGGCTACCGGTCCGCCACTGCTGATCATTCCTACTGCAAGACAGGCAACTGCCCAGCAACCGATAAGACCGGAAGCGATTCCAACCGTAACTGCGCTGACTTTGTTCAGTTCAGAGCTGACATTTTCTACTGCAACAGTTTTTTGTCTGGTGATACTTGCTGTGTTTTTCATTTTGTTACTCCCCTTATGTGGTTGTTGTATCATTTGTTTTACTGATTTTTGTCTTTCCGCATCCCTTATTGCACACAGCGTGCCAAAATTGAAACTGAAGGCTGTGTTTATTTTGTGTCGATTGTAACGAGTTTGAATTACAAGACTAATATGTGCTGAGCAGGTTAGGGGGTGGGAAAAAGCAGGCAGGGTGTAGTGAGGGAAATATGTGTTGCATTGTTGTGGCAAGTTGTTGCATTGCTGTTTCGTGCAACAGGTAAGAGACAGTTTAGGGGTGTTTTGTGGTGGCGATATCGCTGGCTATGCCAAACCGTTGCATTTTGCGATAAAGGGTGGAGCGGTCAATATTGAGCATTCTTGCTGCCTTTGATTTGTTGCCGCGGGCACGTTTTAATATTTCTATAATCTCATCTTCTTCACTTATATAGGGGGGAAGTGAAGAGGAACTGATCAGGGAAGTGCCGGGAGATACAGCTCTGGTTGTCTCAGCGGGTTGTTGAATCTCATCGGGAAAGTGTTCGACGGAAATGGTGGGTCCTTCGCAAAGAACGCATGCCCTCTCAATCACATGACGGAGTTCCCGAACATTTCCAGGCCAGGAATAGCGAGACAGGACTTCGATGGCCTGATCGGAAATGCCATGAATGTTGCGCTTGAGTTTTTTTCGAAACATGGAAAGAAAGTGGTGGGTCAGGATAGGAATGCCGCCCTTTCGTTCCCGCAGGGGGGGAAGTTTGATCTCTACAACTTTTAGGCGATAGTAGAGGTCTTCACGAAAACTGCCGTTTTTGACTTTTTCTGTAAAGTTGACATTTGTGGCGGCAATAATGCGTACGTCCACAGCAATGGATGTATCCTGTCCAACGGGAGTGAATGTCTTTTCCTGCAGAAAACGCAGGAGCCGAAGTTGCATGCGGGGTGAGATATCACCTATTTCATCCAGGAAAATAGTTCCCTTGTCAGCCTGGATAAGTCTGCCGGGTCTATCCCGGTTCGCACCTGTAAATGCACCCTTTACATGCCCGAAAAGTTCACTCTCAAGAAGCTCTTCCGGCATCGCTGCACAGTCAACTTTCACCAATGGTTGGTCATGCCGCATGCTTTCGGCATGCAGTGCCTCTGCTGCCAGTTCTTTACCGGTTCCTGATTCACCGGTGACGAGAACCGCAGTATCAACTTTTCCCACATTTTCTATAAGGTTGTAAA
>JANTGG010000096.1 GCA_024763035.1 Desulfocapsa sp.
GAGCGATTCAAGGTGTTGCCAGACCTGGAAAATCGCTCGCAGGGGCGAGCTCCTACAGTTCCATTTTGCATTTACCTGAGCTTTAGTGGTAATCATGTTTACCTTTGTTTACTGCCCCCGTCAAGGCTGGAAGAAAAAATGTGTATATGTGTGAAATATAGAGATGCTCTGTGAACTGAAGATAAACAACCTTGCCCTGATAGAGCAGCTCCATCTGGACTTTTGTGATAACAGCGAAGCTCATGGCCTGGTTGTGATGACAGGAGAGACAGGTGCTGGAAAGTCAATCATGTTACGGGCGATTCACCTTCTCACCGGTGGGCGTGCCTCTTTTGACTGGATTCGCAGCGGCGAAGAGGGCTGTGTTGTTGAGGCTCTGTTTGAAATCGCGCCCGGGAATCTGTCTCTGCTTGCTGCTCTTGAGAAGCAGGGAGTGGACCACGATGGAACGCTTGTTCTGAAACGCGTGATAAGCAGCAGGGGGCGAAGCCGCATGTACATAAATGGTTCTCCGGCAACAGTGAAAATGGCTGCAGAACTTGGTATGAATCTTTTAAATGTCGCTTCTCAGCATGATCATCAGCAGCTTCTGCAGCCTCATTTTCATCTGGATTTTCTGGATACCATTGGTGAAACATGGGAGCTTCGCCTGCAGTTTGGTGAAAAGTTCAGCATCTGGAAAGAAGCCCGTGCAGTGCTACAGGATCTGCAGGAGAAGGATAGGGAAAAGGAGCAGCGGAAGGATTTCCTGCAGTATCAGGTAAAAGAGATTCGGGACATTGATCCCATTCCAGGAGAAGATGAAACACTTGCCGCTGAAAAGAAAAAGCTAAAAAGTGCAGAGGCATTAATTACAATCAGCAAGAATGTTCACAGTCTGTTTGCAGGGTCACTCCTCGATGGTTTAACACAGATACGGATGGATATGGCACAGGCTGCAGAGCTTGACGCTGATGTGGAGGAACTTGCAGCAGAACTTGCCGGATACAGTTTTCAGGCTGAGGATATTGTGATCAAATTACGCAATTATAGGGATTCGTTAAATACGGATCCTTATCGCCTGGACAGTGTAAACGAACGACTTAACGACCTGCAGACCCTGAAACGAAAATATGGTGCGACTCTCGAGGATGTGATTGTTTTCTGCCGTGACGCTGAAGAGCAGCTGCAGCAGATCGAAGACCTTGACCAGGAAATCCTGGAAAAAGAAAGAGAGCTTGGGCAGCTTGAAAAAGAGTTGTGCAGTCTTGCTGCATTATTGTCTGAAAAGCGGCAAAGTACTGCCGAAAATCTTGAACAGACAATGGAAAAAGAGTTGACCACCCTTGCTTTTAATCAGTCTGGTCTGGACGTTCGTTTTACCGACCATGATTGTGATATAGAAGCCATGTCAGTTTCGGGATGGGACAGGGTAGAATTCTTCTTTTCAGCAAACCCCGGAGAACCATCACGGCCTCTTGCAAAAGTAGCATCAGGCGGTGAATTATCTCGTCTGATGCTCGCCTTTAAATGTCTGCTTGCTAAAAAAGATATGGTTGAGACGGTTATCTTTGATGAGGTCGATGCCGGAATAGGCGGGGAGGCTGCTGAGGCTGTAGCCCGGAAAATTCAGGAACTTGCCGGGCATCATCAGGTGATCTGTATTACTCATCTGCCGCAGATTGCAGCACGGGGAACCACCCATTTCCTTGTGGCAAAAGGTGTGGAAGACGGACGCACCCAGTCAAATATTTGTCTGCTCGATGATGAAAACCGCCTGCATGAGGTGAGCAGAATGCTGGCAGGGGAATCGGTTACCGAACAGACAAGAGCCTGGGCAGGAAAACTCCTTGAAAATGGAAAGGGAGTGCTATGAAAGAAATCACGGCACTGGCACTTTTCTCCGGCGGGCTCGATTCCATACTTGCGGCACGTCTGGTTGCCTCTCTTGGAATACGGGTTATCTGCGTGAAGTTCGTGACACCGTTTTTTGATTATGAGTTACTGGCAGATCAGGAGGGGTATCAACAGGAGGTGCGGGATAAATATGGTCTGGAAGTCATTCTCTACGATCTCAGTGACAACTATCTGGATCTCCTCCATGATCCTTCCCATGGGTTCGGGAAAAATTTCAATCCCTGCATTGACTGTAAAATTCTTATGTGTACCCGGGCAAAAGAGTTACTGGACGAATATGGGGCGTCTTTTATCATAAGCGGCGAGGTACTTGGACAAAGACCCATGTCCCAGCGCCGTGACACGCTGCGGGTGATTGAACGTGATTCTGACAATCATGGTCTTCTGCTGCGCCCCCTTTCTGCAAAACTTATGACGCCGACCCTGGCGGAAACCGAAGGGTTGATTGATCGTGAGAGTCTTCTTGATTTCAGTGGTCGGGGCAGATCCAGGCAGATTAAGCTTGCTGCCGATTACGGTATCACGGATTTTCCTGCACCTGCCGGCGGCTGTATTCTGGCAGACCCCATTCTCAGTAAACGGATTGCCAGGATTTATAACGATGAATTTGTAATTAAGGCAAATGAGATCGCTGTGACGGATATTCGTCTGCTCCTCGTGGGCAGGCAGTTTGTGCTGCCCGGTGAGCACTGGCTGATTGTCGGGCGTAATGAAAAGGAAAATACCATCATAGAGGGGTTTGCTGAAGAGGGTGATACCCTGCTGTATATGCCTGATCGTCCAGGACCTGCCGCCCTGCTTCGCAGACCGAAAAACCCGAAGCAGGGAGGGGGGCCGGAGAAAACTGTTTTGGAAAATGCTGCCGCACTTGTTGTTCGTTACGGAAAAAAGGTTCAAGGAAAAGATCCGGGTGCAGAGGTGCTTGTCAGTTGTAATGGAGAGAGTGAAACAATTATAGCTGTCGGACTTGCGGATTCGCTGTTTAGTGACTGGATACTGAAGACGGATTGAATTGGACTCCTTGCGTTCCTGCTGTAATTTTAGTAGAGGAAGGTGCTGGAGGGGGTATATGTTATCCCTCAGGCGTGGATTGCCAGTGGTGAACAGTTGGTGAGGTCAGTATAATTGCCTCACGGGTTTTTTGTTGAGCCTGGGAAATCGCTCGCAGGGGCAAGCTCCTGCATGCGTGTTTGCATGTATCTGAGGGCAAAGAAATTCATCTATCTCTGTTAGTCATCAAAAGTATCTGTTTTATCGAGCATGGACAGAAAAGTAATCATCACGGTTTGAGCAGGAATTGTCTGATCCATAAAATATTAGCAGCCATAGAATGACTCTGGAGTTTTATCTTATCCCGGAACTTTCATATATTTAAGAGGAAATCGTTACGTGAAAACAGCATTTATTACCGGTGTTACCGGACAGGATGGAGCATATCTGGCAGAGTTTCTGCTCGAAAAAGGATACCATGTGCATGGTCTGAAGCGGCGTGCCTCATCTTTTAACACCGATCGGGTGGATCATCTCTATCAGGATCCCCATGAGAAGGATGTACGATTTAAACTGCATTACGGCGATCTTACCGATTCTACAAATTTAATTCGTATTATTCAGGAGATTCAGCCTGATGAAATCTATAATCTGGCAGCCCAGAGTCATGTGGCTGTTTCTTTTGAGACTCCGGAATATACAGCAAATTCAGATGCCCTTGGAACCCTGCGCCTTCTGGAAGCCATTCGTATTCTCGGGCTGGAAAAAAAGACAAAGTTTTATCAGGCGTCCACTTCCGAGTTGTTCGGGAAGGTTCAGGAGATACCTCAGACTGAAAAAACCCCCTTTTATCCACGTTCCCCTTACGCCTGTGCCAAACTGTATTCCTACTGGATCTGTGTGAATTACCGGGAGGCATACGGTATGTACACATGCAACGGGATCCTTTTTAATCATGAATCCCCCGTACGCGGAGAAACCTTTGTGACCCGTAAGATCACCAGAGCTCTTGCCCGTATCAAACTTGGTCTGCAGGAGGATATCTATCTTGGAAACCTCAGTGCAAAGCGAGACTGGGGACATGCGAGGGATTATGTGAAGATGCAATGGCTTATGCTGCAGCAGGAAGCGCCGGAAGATTTTGTTATTGCCACCGGTGTTCAGCATTCCGTTCGGGAATTTGTTGAGGTTGCTGCGGCTGAGATCGGCATGGAGATAGAATGGCAGGGGGAAGGGTTGGATGAAATCGGCATCGAAAAGAAGAGTGGCAGAACCATTGTTCATGTTGATGCCAGATATTTCCGGCCGACGGAGGTGGAAACCCTCCTCGGTGATCCAACAAACGCCAGGGAAAAACTCGGTTGGGTACCGGAGATCAGCTTTGAAAAACTGGTTCAGGAGATGGTGGTGGCAGATCTTGAGATAGCCGAACGGGATCAGGTGCTCAGTAAAAAAGGTTTTAAGGCATATAACTACTTCGAATGAAAAGCAACGATAAAATCTATGTGGCAGGGCATCGCGGGCTGGTGGGGGCTGCGATATGCCGAAGGCTTGAACAGGATGGTTACACCAATATCCTGACCAGTACACATGCTGAGCTGGATCTCTGTTCCCAGGCGGAAGTACAGGCATTTTTCCAGAAATCCAGACCGGATTATGTGTTTCTGGCAGCGGCAAGGGTCGGTGGAATTCATGCAAATAACACCTTTCCTGCAGATTTTATCCGCGATAACCTGCTTATCCAGACAAACATTATCGATGCTGCCTATCAGGAAGGGGTGCAAAAGCTCCTTTTCCTTGGTTCCTCGTGCATCTACCCAAAACTCTGCCCCCAACCTATGAAAGAGGAGTACCTCCTCACCGGTCCCCTGGAAACAACAAATGAGTGGTATGCCATTGCTAAAATTGCCGGTATTAAAATGTGTCAGGCGTATCACCGGCAGTATGGATTTTCCGCCATCAGCCTGATGCCTACCAATCTTTACGGACCCGGCGATAATTTTGATCTGAAAAAATCCCACGTGTTGCCGGCACTGATCCGTAAGTTTCATGAGGCAAAGGAATCGGGACAGGTAGAGGTCGAGGTGTGGGGCACTGGTTCACCACAGCGCGAATTTCTGCACGTTGATGATCTCGCAGCTGCGAGTCTGTTTCTTATGGAGACCTATTCGGAACCGGAGATTGTCAATGTCGGTTCCGGACAGGAGGTGACCATTGGCGAGCTTGCAAAGCTTGCGGCAGAAGTGGTTGGTTTTCAGGGAACGGTTCGCTTTAATCCGGAAATGCCCGACGGTACTCCAAGAAAACTGCTCGATGTCTCATTTCTTACCCGACTCGGCTGGCAGGCCGAGATCCCTTTGAAAGAAGGGATGGAATCAACATATAGATGGTTTATCGATAATATAACTGATATCCGTCAGTAGATTTTTTTATCAAGTCCTTCCTCTTGCAGCCACATCCCAATGCAAGAATTGCTGATATATCCCGCAATCCTTTCTTCCAGGCAGATCTTTTGATTCCCATGCATTGCGTGGGTGAACTCGTAAAAAAGATTTATCTGACTGGCCTACACTTCTCCCTTTTTTCAAAGAAATGAAAGGGCACATCACCATAAAAGATATAATTTACCCAACAATCCCTGCATAATAAATGGTGTCCAAAAAAGTAGGCTCAATCGCCAGAAAGTAAAAACAGGGAAGAGGGTCTCGGGAAGGAGGGTATTACATTTGCTAAACTTAACAAAAGATGATTACAATTAAATAGAAGATCGCTTTACTGTTATGAATTGGTACTGGTGTGAAAACTTGTGGCTGCTTGAGAGTTTGACATATCTAAGTGAGGAGATGATCGAATGAAAATAGCTCATATTGTTTCGACCCATTGTCTGACCATCGTACTGTTTTTTATATCTTTTGTTTCTGCACAGGCTGCAGATGAGACCCTTTTTTATGATTGGGTCCTTATGAATACTCCTCCATTTTTTTTAAGTACAACTCCCAGGACTGGGACAACTACATTTAATAATGTCCATGTGCTGCCTATTAATCTTGAAGGAAACATCTCCAGCGGTACGGTCGCGTCAGGAACTCTCATTACAGGTGAAATTATGCTTGCCGCCAGTGATAGTGTGGTGGGGAATCGGGAAGAAGTCAATTTTATATTAACTTTAAAGAAAAATGGTGTGGTTATTGGTACGGATACTATTCCTGTCTTAGAGGGTGCCAGTCTGGTTTATGCTGCATATACCGTTTCATTTACAGTAGCCGACAGTATCAGTTCTTCTGACGATCTTATCTGGCGTATTGAGGCCTCTGTTACGGTAGCTGTAGAGGAAGACAGAGGGATGCAATTGGATCCGGATCATTCAAAACTTGTTTTTCCTCTGAAAGACTTCTTCTGGCCAATGTTCCTGCCAGCAATGGTGAGCCATTAGGTCTCCAATAAATACCTTTTCCTGATTGTTTCCTTAAGGTAAATAGTTGACAAATAAGAACAATTCCTTTTTTTTTGTAAAATCGTATTTATTTCGTAAAAATAGGTATATGTACCCATATACAAGTCTTGCCGGAGGTGCTATTATTAAGTAATGCTGAGGAGGATGTTCGGGAATGACGGTTTTTTTTAAATCGGAAATTTTTGACAAAGAGATATTCCTCGAACATCCTTCTGTGTGGTTTTTAAACATTCGTTTATAATAACCAGGGAGGCTATCATGAAGAAAGCAGTATTTACAGCAATGGCAACTGGCATATTCTTTTCTGCATTGGCGGTTAACTCCAGTGCTACAATTCTTTTTGAGGATGATTTCTCATCTGGAGATCTTAGCAGCTGGAATTATGTTGTCTATGGGGAAGTCGTACACTCTCCAACTGATTCCGGTAATAATGTCCTGAGTTTTAGTGACATTAACAGTGGTGGAGATACTTTCTCATCCCTTATAGAAAATACTGGTGCTGCTACATACACCCTTTCTTTTGACTATTACACAACAGATGGGACTGATGTACGAAACGGTGGTGGGTTCGCTGGTATCGACGATGATGGTGTGAAGGGCAATGATCATATCTGGTATTTGGGTACTCCAGAATATCTCAGCGTTACATACCTGCCTCAGGCGACAGATGGTTGGAAGAATGTGAGTTATACTTTCAGTCTTCCAGACACGTGGACAAGCTTCAGTTTGATGTTTGAAGATTTCCGTGCACCAGCTAGAGACGCTTTTTTTGACAATATTGTCTTGTCTGACTCAAATGGTGTCTCTGACGGTAATCCTGCACCAGTTCCGGAACCAGCCACCGTTTTCCTCTTTGGTGTCGGGTTGTCAGCTCTGGCAGGAGCACAGCTGAGAAGAAGAAAATAACCCCATAGCACTGCGGCACTTTATCTGTTCCTGCTCACGGTATTTGAGGCGAATGTCCTGGACCGTTACGGAGAGACTGTTCCTGGCTGTTGATATAATCAAGCAGCTGGGTGCCAAGGGGATTTTCCGGGACTTGTTCAATCATCTGTTCACCAATCTTTCTTGCTTGAGCCAGGTCTTTCTTTTCCAGGTAGAATCGGGCGACAGCTTCGAGATAATTCATATTTCCCGGTTCGATTATAATGGTCTGCAGCAGGGCGGATTCGCCCTCTCTGTCACGGTGAAGGAAGAGCAAGAGCTGGGCGAGGTTGTAGTATGCCCTGGCATTTTCCGGCATGCCCGCCGTTGCTTTTTGCAGATGTTCCACAGCCTCCCGGTATTTCTTTTGCTCAGAGAGTAAAAGTCCCAATGAATAGTGGACATCGGCAAGATCAGGATTGACTGCCAGTGCCTTGCGCAGCTGTTCTTCTGCAAGTTCATTTTTTCCCTGTCTGCTGTACAGAACAGCCAGGTTTGTCCGGGCGGTGTAAAAGTCCCGATCGATGGAAACGGCTTTTTGAAACTGTTCTGCAGCCTGTTCCGGGTTTCCTTGATAACTGGCGATGGCGCCCAGATTAAGTCTGGAAGCGGCAAAATCTGCGGAATAAAGAGCGGTTGTCTCAAACTCTGCCAGTGCCTTTGCAAACGATACCTGGAAACGTTTTCCCAGTTGATCCGGCGGAACACGGGTCAGTGTTCGCGCTGCCTCGATGCGCACCCCTTTGATAGGGTCATCCAGCAGCGGTCCTGCCATCTTCAGCAGCTGCTCAAGAGAGGGCATGGGCAGAAAAAGCAGTGCCGTCCGGCGGATAAGTGATTCATCACTTTCCAGCCCCTTTTGAAAGGCAGCAAGAACCTCATCGTCCTGATACCTGCCAAGTAGAGAAAGTGCGGTTGCTCTGACCAGAACAGGAGTCAGGTTATCCGATACAATCCTGAGCAGTGTTTTCCTGGCCTGCGGCTCTCCTTTACGGGCGCTGTCAAAGGTGGCACCAAAATGGAACTTGTGTTTGCTGCCGTACCATTTTTTTGTGTATTCGGCAGACCAGGCATCGGTTTTGTCAATATGACAACGGTTGCAAGCATTGGGTGTTCCCAGTTCAACACTGAGATCCGGTCGCGGGATACGAATGGAATGATCCGGTCGATAATCATTGACCATATACATTCGACCGGGCATGTGGCATTGCACGCATTGGCTGCCGCTGCCCACCTCAAAGGTGACTGCACCGGCAGAGTTTCGGAGCGGCTCTCCTGCCTCACCCTCTTTTTTGTGAAAATGATGATCTTTGCTGTCATACACAGTCGCCTGATGACATTGCAGGCAGAGCTTGTTCCCCTTTTGATGGAGTGTAATACTATGCGGATTATGACAATCCGAGCAACGCACATCACGACTGTACATTTTAGACTGGACAAACGAGCCGTACACGTACACCTCGTTTAGAATCTGACCGTCGGGATAGTATAACCCTTCTTCAAAAAGCCTGGGGGTTTCCGTATCAAGAAGATCCTGCTGCTGGTGGGTGTAATCGCCAAGCATGGAACGTCGGGAATGGCAGGGAGCGCAGAGCTCCACCTGCTGCCTGTTGCTTATGCCGGAAGTCTGCACCAGCAACCCGTTATCCTTTTGTATCCGTGCCGTTTCCGGAAGTTCCGCCCAGGTAAGATGTTTTGATCCCGGTCCGTGACAGGCCTCGCAGCCGACACTGATCTCTGCCCACTCGGTATTGTACTTGCCGGTTGCAGGATCGTAATTTTTCTGCAGTGCTGTGGAATGACAGTCCGCACACATGGAGTTCCAGTTCTGCCCCTGGTTGGTCCAGTAAATCCACTCTTCGGGTTCCAGAGTAAGGTCAGGATAGAGATGAAACCATTTTTTCTTTATATCGTCCCAGGCGATAGGCAGACATTGCATCTTCCCATCGGGAAAAGGTATCAGATACTGTTGCAGAGGATACCAGCCAAAGGTGTGACTGATCTTATATTCTGCCATTTTTCCCTCTGGACCCCGGGTATGGACAAAAAAACCTCCATCTTTTCGATAAAAACGGGATTGCACACCATCCTTTACAAAAACTGCATCATTAAAATTGCCAAGAACAGTTTTATCAGTGGCAACAGCCATGGCTTTGGCATGATGTGAGTTCTGCCATTCTTCGTATTCTTTTTTGTGACATTTCCGGCAGCCTTTGCTGCTGACAAATGTTGCTGCCTGATCTGCCCTGGTATTGTTTTGTTTGTGCATTATGGCGTAGAGCGGCAGGGAGAGAATAATAATCAGGGTGGCGATTATGCCGCTAATCTTCCAGTTCTGCATGCTCTTACGCCTTTTTCTGATGGTAGCTTAGCTGGTCAGCGGAAAATCCTGCCCGTTTAATGGGCTGATTAATATCAATCATAATCATGTCATGCACAAAATGGATGGGGAACAGGTCAAGTGCTCGTGGTGCCGGAGATTTAATGACATTTCCGGTGTTATCAAAAATTGAGGCATGGCAGGGACACTCAAACTGATTCCGTTCCGGGACAAATGGTACTGCGCAGCCGAGGTGGGTACATTTTCTGGAAATGGCAAGCAGACCACCATCTTGAAGTCGGCTCAAGTAGCAGTTCCCGGCGCGAATCAGAGTCACACTTCCGGGAAGAAAGTCGTTAATATTTCCTGCTTCAATGGTCACTGCACAGGAATCTTTTGCATTATTTTTTCTACCGGAAACAAAAAAAGAAACCCCTCCCAGTAAAAATTCTGCAAAGGCGACAATGCCAAGAGCAAACCATATTTTCGTCAGGAAGCTTCTCCGTTTCGGCACAGGAGGAGACGTGTTTTTTTTGTCTACGCTCATCGTCATCACCAGGGCAGGACTGCTTTCATCCCTGCTCCTCGAAACCATATCCCTGTAATTGTCAGAGCAAGAATAATAAGGAAAAAACTGATCAAAATAATCTGTACAGGTCGTAAAGCCTTGCCATTTCTTTGGCCTGAAAAAGGAAGAAGCAGGAGAAAAACAGCAAAGGAAAGGGGTAAGATACAGAGGGCGAGAACAGGTTGTATATGCAGGAGCAGTTCCTGAAGCCAGAGAAAGTACCAGGGAGCCTTTACCAATTCCGGTGTAAAATTTGGGTTGGCCATAGCAGTGAGTGGTGCATCAAATTGCATGGAAAAGAGCAGAAGAAAACAGATCAGCACTGCTGCAAAGGCGAATTCCCGAACCAGTAAGTCCGGGACAACAGGCAGCATATTCTGTTTGTCTGCATCATCGACCTTTACTCCGCCGGCTTTTCTGATACGCCAGAAATGGTAGAACATGAAAAAAAGAAAGGTCAAAGGAAGCAATGTGCTATGAAAGGAATGAAAGATGTGCAGTGTTGCCTCGTTTACCCCGGTTCCTCCGAGTAGTAAATTTTGAAGCGACCCACCGGCAACCGGGATATAAACCAGCATGGAGGATGCGATGGTGATTGCCCAGAAGGCCAGCTGATCCCAGGGCAGAAGGTAGCCCGTGAAATTGGCAAGCAAAACCAGAAACAAAAGAATAAGCCCACTATACCAGCTGCGTCTTCGGGGGGAAAAATACGCCCCGCTGAAAAAAACCCGCAGTAGATGCAGACAGACGACAACAACCAGAAAATGACCTGTCCAATGGTGCATATTACGAATTAGCTGCCCCAAAAACAGGTCTGTTTGAATATGCTGCACTGATAGATATGCCTGAACAGGAAAGGGTTCATAGGCAAAATTCAGGAGCAGACCGGTGAGCATCTGCAAAAAAAACATCAGGGCGGCAGCACCACCAAGTCCCCAGGTCAGTGTAAATCGAAGAGCGCTGGCAGGGACCTTCCGGGGACGGATATGGAAAAAGAAATTTTTATACAAGTTCAGCCTTTTTTCTATCGGCAGCAGAAAACTAT
>JANTGG010000097.1 GCA_024763035.1 Desulfocapsa sp.
ATGGGACTTCGACAATAACGGTACTGTTGATTCCACACTGCAAAATCCGGTATACACCTATACCCTGCCGGGCACATACAGTGTCAGGCTTGTTGCCACCAACGATATCGGCAGTGATGAAAGCATTCTGGAAAATTACATCACGGTGAATGCTGCACAAAACGCCAACAGGAGCATGCCCTGGCTGTATCTTCTGCTGAAGGGGGGAAATTAGCTGCCTTACTCCTGAAAATTGCCTTACTTCCAGGTAAAGGCCAGGTCGGTCAGGCTAAAGAGAGGATCGCCGTAATCCCGACTAAAGCCCTTATATTCTGCAGCAAACAGGTAAGCAACAGGACCAACAAAGTCGAGGGTACCGCCGGCGATAAAGCGGAAGGAGCGTGCCTCAAATTTATCTTCCTGGGTACCTACCTGGACCACACTTTCCTCATCTTGAGAGAACGTGCTGTAGTCAAAAAGCACAGACAGCCCGCCAGCCAGTTTGGCTACCAACCTTGAGCGTTGTAAATTGTTGGGTATTTCTCAGGAAAACGCACGTGCTCGCGGGTCTGGTTGAACGTATTGTTCGCTTTTTATTATCTCCATTAGCTTAGAAAAGCCATAAATAGCAGGTCTCCTGCCTTTTGATGGGGAGATTGTTTCAATAACATCATGGTTTAATAAGTTTTTAAGCACCCTGGCAGCATGAGGCTTTGATAAATGAGAATGTTTTGTGAAATCTGGTGTCTCAAACATTATTTTAGTGAATAAGAAATCTTGTATTTGTATGGAATTACGAGTTTTGGTTACATTTTGAATAATTGATTTCATCTCCTCATATAACCTTGAAACCTGCTTTGCTCTATGAGTATTTATTTCAGCTTGTTTTGTGACGGCTAAAAGAAAATATTCTAGCCAATGTGTCCAAGAGTTGTTTTCTGAAATATGGCGTAATTTCTGGTAGTAGTCTTCTCTGTTCTTTTCAAAAAATTCACTTACATACAATGCTGGATATTTAAGCAGTCTTTTTTCATAAAGAAATAAAGGAATTAGTATTCTTCCTAGCCTGCCATTACCATCAAGAAAAGGATGAATGATTTCAAATTGTGCATGGATGATGGCAAGTTGAACTAACCTGTCATTTTCTTCGTAGTGACAGTATTTTTCCCAGTTTGAAAGACTACTTAAAGCTACATCGGGCGATGGAGGGACAAATGACGCTGTTTCTATGGTTGAACCAGGTGGGCCAATCCAATTCTGTATTTTTCTGAATTCTCCTCTGGCTTTGTTTTGCCCCCGAACTCCATTTAGCAAGATTGAGTGAATATCTTTGACAAGATTGAGGCAAATTGGTCTGTTCTGTAATTCTTTTTCTGCATATTGCAGGGCTTCACGGTAATTAAGAACTTCCTCAATATCATTATAATTTTCTTTTTTCCTACTTGGGGAAGCTTCAAATTCAAGGATGTCGTTCAGGGAAGCCTGTGTCCCTTCAATGCGTGAAGATAAAACAGCCTCTTGGGTCATTAAGGGGCTGAGAAATAGGAGTGGGTTGTTGATATTTTCTAGTAGCCCATCAAATTTCGCCAGTGATGAATTGGCTTTTATTATGTTTGGAAGCAAATACTCCCAATCAACATTTTTGAGCGGTAATTTTTGTGGAATGAATGGCTTTTGCATGTTTCGTATCCTTTCTATGCAAAATAAGATACGAAATTCTTTTTGTCAATCATTGATGATACACAAATAGAAGGGCTGATTTGAAGTCAACATATTCCCACTAACTGTTGACTGCTAGATTTTGAGATTAGAGCTCATAAATATCCACCTCAATTTCGGGCTGGTCTTTTCGCTCTTCAACAATGGCTGTAAGTTCGAATTTGTTCATTGTGTTACAAACATCACCAGAAAGCGAGGTACGAGACCTTCGAGGCACTTATACCCCTCAAGGGGGTACTGGAAAGAGTGCCGGCTTACCGTTCATCACCGGTGTTAGCTGCCTGGCAAAGACACAGCCCAGGACACCTTAAGGGCTTATCCGCAGACGCCCCTTTAACAGCAGCCAGAGAGAAAAGGAAAGCAATCCGCTCACAGCTGCAAGCAAACCGGTAAAAACGATCTTACTGGGCCAGTCCATGGAGACGGCAAGCATGGCAAGGGCTCCACAGATAAAATAGGAGAACACCATGGTGGAAGATGCCGTTCCCGCATCCCTTTCCACCTGTTCCAGGGCAAGATTGTTTGAAGGCGGGCGGCTGAGTCCCAGGCAGAAGGTCACCATTCCCATGGGAATGGCAAACCGCCAGGGACCGTTAAAGATACCTGCAAGCATCAGCATTCCACCACCAAATACCCCGCCGTAGCCGACTGTGATCATCCTCATTGTGCCGATCTTTTTACCAAAGTGCATACAGGTCATGGAACCTGCCATAAAACAGAAGGCGTTTGCCCCGAAAAACAGGGCAAACAGCGTTTCATTGAGCCCAAACCCGCTGATATAAATGGTAGAGGATCCGGCAATAAAGGCAAACAGCGGAAGAGCGATCAGGGCGTTGCAGGCAATAATCCCCATCAGCCGATAATTACGAAAGATTCGTCCGTAACTCTGCAGCTGATAGCGAATCGGTTCAATGGCTCCGGGGGTGTGGGATTCCGGGGTCATAAACACCCCGCAAAGGGCAACCAGCCCCATAAGTCCCTGTGCAACAAACACCCACGGCCAGGAAAGATACTCCATCACAAGACTGCCGATGGAGGGGGCAATCATGGGGGCAAGTGCCATAATCACCGACACCTGACTCAACACCCTTTCCCGCCTGCCGCTCTCCAGTCTGTCACGTGCCATTGCAAGGGAGATGGAAGAGGCAGCCCCCGCCCCCAGCCCCTGCAGGATCCTCGCCCCCACAAGCATCCAGATGCCAGTTGATACGGCACAGAGCATGCTTGCTCCGGTAAAAAGAAGCAGACCACTGATCAGAGGCGGCTTTCGCCCATAACGATCGGACAAGGGTCCGTAAACAAGCAGAGAAATGCAGTAGGTTACAAAAAACAGTACAAGGCTCAGGTTGATAATGCTCAGCGGATGCCCCCACACCTTCTGCAGATGGGGAATGGCAGGCAGATACATATCCGTTGCCAGGGGCGGAAACGCGGTGAGCAAAGCAAGCAGAAGGACAAAACGTATCATAGCAAACCATCACATGGTATCGGGGAAAAGCATTGTCCTTTAACAGACTGCCCGCCGTTCAAACTCGGACCATTTTCGAACAGCCTCCCGGTGTTGCGTTTACAACAGAGGAAGGATGTCGTCGATATCGGCAGGATCATCAACACTTGGTGAATCATGATCCGTCACAGTTACCAGAATCCTGTGACCGCTTTCGAGAACCCGTAACTGTTCTAGTTTTTCAACCTGCTCAAGGGGAGAGTGGGGTAACTGTTCAAATTTCTGAAGAAATGAATTTTCATAGGCATATATTCCTATATGCTTATGGTATTGAAAGCTCGTACTGTTGTCACGGTTAAAAGGAATCCCGGCTCGGGAGAAATAGATGGCAAACCCTTTGCTGTCAAAGATCACCTTGACTGTGTTGGGATTGTTGATTAACTCCTCACCGTTGAGCGGGTGTGCCAGGGTAGCCATTGTCAGCCGGGGATGGGAGAAAAACGGTTGAACAAGGTCATTCAGACACTCCGGCGGCAGCAATGGCTGATCACCCTGGATATTCACAACCACATCACTCTGTCCAAGATTCAGACTTCGTGCTGCTTCTGCAACCCTGTCTGTTCCAGAACTGCAATTCTCTGAGGTCATCACCACCTCCCCTCCGCTCTCCCTTACAGAATCTGCAATGGTGTCACTGTCGGTGGCAACGTAAACACCATCTATAAGCTTGCTTTTGCTCGCCTGCTCATAGACCCGCTGAATCATGGTTTTCCCTCTTATCTCGGTCAGGGCCTTGCCGGGGAATCTTTTGGAATGGTAACGGGAAGGGATAATGGCTGTGATATTCATGTGTTTAAAGGTGTTATCATCATTGGTCTTAATTAAAAAAGCAGGGTGGAGTTACGCAGACTCTATTTTCTCCGGAGGATGCAAAAAGCAAATATGATGCAATCTCATAACACCGGCAAACAGTAACTGAGGCAGACACTCTTCTCAGCCCCCGCATTGAAAGGTTTACCTACCTTATCAGAAATGTTCCTGCAAAAAAACAGGTAAGCGAAGACTTCGAGAAAATTATATTTAAGACTCACTATTGAGCAACTTTACAATAGCGTCACAGGTTTTCCTACTCCCGCCTTGCTTTGAGCGAATAAAATCATTCGCCTTTTGCCGGATTATTTTTTTATCCACAGGAGTGTTCAAGCTATCCACAAGCAGTTGCAGAACTTCTTTGCTGTCCGCTCCTTTTTTGACCAGTCCCTCCCGGAAAACCTCCTCTCCAAGCCAGAGAAAGTTTGAGATGGACGGTCCAACCACGGGAATAACACCGTTCATAAAGGCCTCCATGAAATTCTGTCCTCCAAGGGGAGCCAGACTCCCACCGACAAAAACACTATCCGCACGCTGGTAAGCCGGAAGAAGTTCTCCAAACACATCCCATATTGTCACTGAGCAGGAGGTCTCCTCAGGGGAAGAGGTCTTCAGAACGAAGCTGATATCCCTTTCTGCGAGCAGTTTCTGCCACTGTGGAACCCGGTGGAGATGACGGGGAAAGAGATCTATGTGCAGATTGGGGAAAATGCTCAGCAGCTCAACCATGAGGAAGAGTACGGCAGCCTCTTCCTCCCTGCGAATGGAGGCGAGGACCAGGATTTTTTCTTTTCCAGTCTCTTTGACTGTAATATCACAGCGTTTAACTCTATCAAATTTGATATTGGAGACGTAGCGGGTGGGCGTTTCAGGGAAAATCGTCCGGAGGCGGTCACCGTCGGCTTTTGAGATGGCAAGAATAACGTCAGGTGCCACCGCCTTCCAGAGGAAAAGGGCCTTTTGGTAGCCGCGAAGACTCTTCTCTGTCATGCGACCATTAACGATCATAAGCTTTTTACCCTGTTGTTTCATCCGTGCCATCAGTGCCGGCCACAATTCAAGTTCAATAAGGACAAGCAGTTTTGGATCAGCAATTGCCACCGCCTTTTTCACCAGAGCCGGATTATCAAAGACCATATAGGCAACCTGAATGCGGTGACCGTAATCCATACAATTTTTTGCAATGATCTCTTTTCCCTGGCGGGTATTGGTGGTGAGAAGGATATCGAATTTCCCGACCTTGCCAAGTTCCCTGACTATGTCACCGGCAATATAGGCCTCTCCTACCGATGCCGCATGGAGCCAGATATCGGCTTTAGAGAATTTGACCTCTTTAAGAGTGCGTTCTGCCGCGCCCTCTCGCAGTCGTGGAGCACACAGCAGAATCGGAGTTATAAAAAACCAGAGGAGCCGGTACAAAGAGAAGAAAATGCGAATATGCATGGGGAAAGTCATATGGGTCACTCTTGATACTCTTTGATCCTGTCGGCAAAGTGAATGGAGATTATCTCAGGCAGACACCATGGGGAGTAAATCTTGAAAAGCCGTACGTCTGTTTTTAACTTTGCTTATAGTGTTATGATGCAATCCACGCTCATCTGCTATCTCTTGCAGGGTATAGCCATGTTGAAGATGGGCCGTTCTTTCCTGTTTATTTTTGCCGGGAGGCTGTCCGGTCTTGTCATGGTGCGACTGTAACACAGGACACAGTGTAATTCAAACCCTGACTCCTACAACTCTTCCACTCTCCACAGGTTCTTAACGTATTACTGAATCCGGGAAATCGCTCTCGGGGGCAAGCTCCCGCCTCCACGTCCCTCAAAGCTTTCTTTCCAGGGAGAGCGAACACTGAAAAGCTTTGACAGCCAACCACCATTGTAGTTATATCGTAGAAGAGACATTTCTCTTACCTCTTTTGCGGGGTTGCACTGAATCCCCAAGGAAATACCTATGGCTCACTACACAGGCCACATCCTCTTCTCCGGTTCGGGAGCAAATGCGGCATTCAGCTCTGTTCCCGTCGCCAATTACCCGGATATGTCTTTTCAACACCCGGCTGCCGACGAAAAAACAATTTTTCTTGCAGGCGGATTTCCTTCAATTCAGCCGAATTCTTTGTTTCCACTCTCCCCCACCCTGCAGCTGAATGGTGATCTTACGGATATGGACGCAAAAAATCTGGCTGCCCTTGCCCGAACAGAATTTACCCGTTACAGCAGTCAGTCATACCGTTCCTACAGCCTGGAAGCTGATCCCCGGGTCACCATACTGAGCAGTGATTCCCATGCTCTGCACACATTTATCGACACCTACGGTGGAGTTCTACAGACAACCCCTATCCTGCTCAAAGGATACGATCCACACCTGAGCACAGCCGAGGAGATACAGATAACAGCAGTTTCAGACGGTTTCAGGATTGACCTTACTGTCAAACAAGCCGTCGACACCAGCCGCTGTACCTATTGCGGGGCCTGTGGTGCAGTCTGCCCGAAACACTGCCTGGATGAACGGCTCTTTCTCGACTTTTCCAGCTGTTCATACTGCCAGGAATGCCTGGCTGTATGTTCCCACGATGCCATCGACCTGTACAGGGTGGAACATCGGGAACTGAGCACCCCCGCGCTGCTGATTCTCAATGACACCAGTGTAACATTACCAAAAAGCAGGAAAAACTGTTTTTTTGAATCCTCCCTGCCCGATCTTTTTGCCTCCATTTTCCCCTCGGAAGTGGAGGAAGCCATCAGCTGGGATGCTTCCTCCTGCCAGTACAGTGCCCGGTTGAAAACAGGCTGCAGCACCTGTGTGGATGCCTGTTCCGGCAAGGCTGTCACACAAAACAGGTCCGGTGTGCAGATAGATCATCTCGCCTGTATTGAGTGCGGCAGCTGTCTTGGCAGCTGTCCCACCGGCTCCCTGCACTACAGACGATTTGACGATGTGCAGTTTGTTCAGTATTTCAGGACCTTTCCCCTGCCAGCAGGCTCTGTGGTTGTCCTCGCCGACGAACAGACCCTGCACCGGCACTGGTGGTACAGCGGACAGAAGCGGCGTAAAGGTCTTTTCTTCATGGAATTCCCCCAACCCGCCGCCCTGAACACCTTCCACTTCCTATTCCTGTTTGCCATGGGCGCCCGACAGGTCGTGATTTTGGGAGAAACGGACACCGTACAAAACAGACAGATAGACCTCAGCAATATGATACTGAGAAAACTTTTCGGGCAAGAATGTGTTGTGTACCAGACTGCTGATACTTTCAAATCACTGTCTGCCGACACCAGCTTCTCCCCCCTGCTGCACACATTCTACCATGATTTTTCCTTCACAAACCGCCGGGAAAAACTTGCAGACCTGCTCTGCTTTCTCAGGATGCAATCTGTTACAGAATCTGCTATAATACAAGATGTTATGGTCCCGGATTTCGGCAGAATCCTCTGTAACCGGGAACAATGCACCCAATGTGGTGCCTGTGTCAACGAATGTCGAACAGGAGCACTCACGGCAGACGGTGATCAGTACACCCTGAATCACACCCCTGCCCTTTGTGTGCAATGCGGAATATGTATTGCCATCTGTCCTGAAAATTGTCTTGCTGCCGAAAATGGACTTTTTCTGGAAGATACTTTTTTCAAAGAGAGCGTAATGGCTCAGGCTGAACCTGCCCGCTGTAAAGAATGCGGTAAAATTTTCGGTACCCGCAAATCCCTGGAGAAGGTAATTGCCATCCTCGCAGCAAAAAATATGTGGGACGGTGACGACGACCTTCTCTCCTACTGTGACAGCTGTCGGGTTGTGAACCTTTACGAATCCGGGAAACAGGTATGACAACAGATCTTACAGACCGTGATCTCTGCCGGGTACGGCTGCGCTTCTTTGACCTGCTCAAATCCTTTTTTCAGGATAAACCGGACGCAGAACAGCTGAGTCGCTGGCGGGGCATATTTGCGGCCCTTGAAAAAGAACCTGTTACAGAACAACTGGACGCAACTGTTCGACAGCTTGCAGAGTTCCTTGCCGACACAAGCCTTCAGCAGATACAGGACGAACATTACGCTCTGTTTATCGATCCCTACAGCGACCGGCAGCTGCCGCTTACTGCCTCCCGCTACCTTGACGGCAAGAATTACGGGCCGAGCCTTGCCGGATTCCGGGATATTCTCAAACAGGCGCAGCTGATAAGGGAAGAGAGTGTAACCGACCCCGAAGACTCATTGCCCATTATGCTTGACACTCTTATCTCGCTGATACAGGATGAAAAACACGGCACAACGGGGACACGACACCTTCAGGATCAGCTACTGCGCTCTTTTCTTGTGCCCACAGTGAAACGAATAAAGGACCGTATTGACAATATGACAGACGTGCTGTTTTACCAAAAATGCCTCGCGTTTCTTGATGCCTACCTGGAACTTGAACAGGGACTTCTAGATGAAGAAACAGTGTCGGAACAGCAGTGATACAAGGGGTCATAACAGTGGCTTTTTGCCAGAATTAAACATGAATACTATTGAATTTCAGGTAAATGTAGAATGAGACTGCAGGAGCTCGACCCTGCAGACGATTTATAGACACGCAACTTACTGTTTTCTTACTGTACTTTTAGCAAGAAAAAACACTAATGGAGGACGTAAGACATGAAAGAAACCGATGACAAAAGACGCTCCTTTCTCAAACAGCTGGCAGTCGGATCTGCCATTGCTGCGGGATCGGCACTGCTTGGGAAAAAAGTCTCCGCCCGGGAAACAGATCGGAAAAAACGCCCGGACGAAATCCTCTACCGCAAAACCGACGACTTCAAAAGATACTACGACTCTCTACGCTAACTCTTCAGGAGACTCTGACAATGGCCCAACGAAAAATTCGCAGCGCTTCTTCCGTGGGAACAACAAACAGCCGGGTAACCCTGAACCCAAGGGTGGCCAGACGTTCCTTTCTAAAACTCTCCGCAGCAACTGCAGCCCTCACCGGGGCTGCCATGACCACACGACTGACAGCAAAGGCGGAAACTCCTGCAGCTGCCCAAAAAGCCTATCCGGATGCAAAAATGATCCGCTCCATCTGTACTCACTGTGCAGTGGGCTGCGGCATCAACGCGGAGGTTCGTAACGGTGTGTGGGTGCGACAGGAGGTGGCACAGGATCATCCCGTCAGTCGTGGCGGATACTGCTGCAAAGGGGCTTCCGCCATCGACATGGTGCGTTCAGAAAAACGACTGAAGAATCCCATGAAACGGGTAAACGGTAAATGGCAGAAAATCTCCTGGGACACAGCCATGGAAGAGATTGCTGCCAAAATGACTGCCATCCGTGACAAAGACGGCCCCGATGCCCTGCACCTGAACGGCAGTGCAAAAGTCTCCACAGAAATGGCGTACCTGCAGCGAAAATTTGCCGCATTCTGGGGGTCGAACAACGTCGACCACCAGGCACGAATCTGACACTCCACAACGGTGGCAGGTGTCGCCAATACATGGGGTTACGGAGCAATGACCAACAGTCTCAACGATATGAGACATACAAAGGCAATGATTTTTATCGGCTCAAATGCAGCAGAAGCCCATCCGGTTTCCATGCAACATATCCTGCACGCCAAAGAGGTCAACAATGCGCCGATCATAGTGGTTGATCCACGCTTCACCAAACTTGCCGCCAAGGCGAGTGAATTTGTACGTATCCGTCCCGGTACCGACTGTATTTTTATTATGGGATTGGTCGGTGAAATTATCCGCAACGGCTGGGAAGATAAGGAGTTCATCCGCACCCGTGTGGCAGGCTTTCCGGAAATGGCAGAAGTCGCCACGCACTACACAGCTGAAGAAGTTGAGAATGTAACCGGAATTGCAGCAGAACAAACCAGGCGGGTGGCAAAGATCCTTGCCGAAAACCGTCCCGCCTCACTCACCTGGTGCATGGGCGGCACCCAGCATCATATCGGCTCCTCCATCACCCGCGCCTTCTGCATCCTGCAGCTGGTACTTGGCAATATGGGGAAATCAGGCGGCGGCACCAATATCTTCCGTGGCCACGACAATGTGCAGGGAGCAACAGATATGTGCGTCCTCTCCCACACCCTGCCCGGCTATTACGGTCTCAGTGACGGTTCCTGGAAACACTGGTGCCGTGTCTGGAACGTAGATTATGAGTATATTAAAGGGCGATTCAAAGAAAAGAAATGGATGAACGCCAAAGGCTTCACCCTTGCCCGCTGGTATGAAGGGGTACTGGGTGAAGAAAAGATAGACCAGTACACACCCATCAAGGCCATGATTCAATGGGGCTGCGGCTCCAACTCCAACTCCCGGTATCATCGGGTGGTGGAGGCCTACAACAAGCTCGATCTCTTTGTGATTGTCGACCCGTACCCCACCATGGCGGCGGCAACCTGCACCTCGGACAACGTGTACCTTCTGCCCTGCTCCAGTCAGTATGAGACCTCGGGATCGGTGACGTCAACTTCACGGCAGATCCAGTGGCGGCACAAAATAGTCGAGCCTGTACACAATAGCCGCGATGACTACACTATTATGAAAGACCTGGTGCAACGACTGGGTTTTGCAGATGAGTTCTATAAAAATATCAAAGAAGTACCGGAAGACATCACTCGGGAAATCAACCGGGGCACACTCACCATCGGTTATAACGGTCAGACTCCGGAACGCATCAAAAAACACATGGAGAACTGGCACACCTTCGATATTGAAACCCTGCAGGCAAAAGGCGGCCCATGTGACGGCGACTATTACGGAATGCCATGGCCCTGCTGGACAGAGAAGCATCCCGGAACGCCTATCCTCTACGACGTATCCAAACCGGTTGCTGAAGGCGGTCTGCCATTTAGAAATCGCTTCGGTCTTGAAAAAACATACGATATGAGCGGACGCAGCGAAAACCTGCTGGCAGCCGACGGCGTATACAATC
>JANTGG010000098.1 GCA_024763035.1 Desulfocapsa sp.
AAGCTGTAATAAAAAACAGGTAAGCGAAGACTCCGAGAAAATAAATGACCTCAAACCTCGAATGGTAATGACAGCAACAAGGCACTTATACCCCTCAAGGGGGTACTGAAAAGAGTGCCGGCTTACCGTTCATCACCGGTGTTAGTGCCTTACAGGTTTGTTTGATTCTCAGAGTGTTGTAACTCGTATTAAGAGCAATGAAAATGAAACAAGCAAAAGGCACGTCGGCAAAAGACATCTGGATTAAACAGGTAATACCAGCCGTGTTGCTTGTTCTACTGGTCTGGCTTGGGGTGTTTTCCGGCATCAGGGCTATTATTGATTCCGGTATTACAAAAGGTCCTGATTACGTTTTTGGCGACCAACATTTGAAAACAGCAGTTGCTCTTATTGAGTTGTATAAAACACGCTATGGTCATTACCCGAAAAAATTGTCTGATATTAATTACACAGGCCAATGGGACGCCATGGCACTGGGAAGTGTTGATTATCTGCCAGGGAGTGATCTCACCTCTTATTATGTAGAGGTGAATAGAGGTTGGATGGGGAAACCAGAAGAACTGCAGATGCCGGATGAATTCTGGCAGGGAACAGGATTCAACGAATTATTAAAAGAGTAGATATTTTTTTGATAATAACAATTATTCTCCTTTACAAAGTGACCGAAAAGGTGCATAGTGTTGCTGTGTCCCAATAGTGGAAGTATGACTTTGGAAAATTAAACAGCGAATACGATACATGGATGGAGGATAATTATGTGCCAGGAAGTAAAAAAAACGTGTAGTTGCGGTCAAAAAGATGCCCAGTTTCATTTACGCGATAATGTAATGGGACAGGAGGTAATTGACCGTCTGTTTTGTCCGACATGTTCTGCCGACCTGAAGCTCGATCCTGAGACCATGGTCAGTGATAATGGCTGGATTATTGAGTACGATATGGATGTTGCCAGAATGTTCGCTGTTACCAAACTGACAATGGATGCAGCACATGTGAATCCGCAGTTTGTTTTCGATCAGGGATATGCAACCTGGCGTGAGATGTATCCGGGTGAAACAGAAGATATTGCCGATGAAAGGGAAAAAATCATCGCCATGAAAGAGAGTAATCCCAAAGAATACCTGTCAGCCATTAATTCCTGGGCGGTCGAACGAATTGCCCGTCTGAAGGCAGATGGGTGGCGTAAAGCCCAGCTCGCATAGCTGCAAAAAACAGTAGAGAAAAGTTATGGAAAATCCGGACAACCATTTGTCCGGATTTTTTTTGGTTGTGGTAGTGAAAAATAGTAAGGATCTGTCGTGAAGAAATCGGCTAAAACTCATCTGAAACGAACGGTGACCCGAAAAGTTGGCCTGTTGTTTATGTTTGTCTCATTGCTGCTTGTCTGCAGTACATCCTTAACTCTGGCTTTTAATAGAAAGGGAGCGGTTGCAGGGGATACTTTAGAACATAACAGCAAATGGACAGGTGATTATGATGAGATGGTTAAAGACCGAATTCTGCGAGTTCTTATTCCATACAGCAAGACATTTTTTTTCCTTGATGGTGCAACCCAGAGGGGCTTGAGCTATGATGCCGCCCGTGATTTCGAAAAATTTATCAATGCCCGGCACAAGACGAAACATTTAAAAATTCATTTGATCGTGATTCCCACTTCCCGGGATGCACTGTTGCCGCATTTAATCGATGGGCTCGGAGATATTGCCATCGGCAATTTAACTATCACTGATAAACGAAAGGAGATCGTCGATTTTTCCGATCCGTTTCTTGCTGGTGTTGATGAAATTGTGGTCACCGGAAAGAAGAGCCCCAAACTTAAAAACATCTTTGATCTCAGCGGCAAAGAGATCTACGTGCGAAAATCCAGCAGTTATTATGAAAATCTGCTGTCCCTGAATGCAACCCTTGCGGCTGTCGGCAAAAAGAAGGTGAAAATTACGCCTGCAGATGAAAACCTTGAAGATGAGGATCTCCTCGAAATGTTGGATGCAGGGATCATTCCAATGCTTGTTGTGGACAGCCATAAGGCAGAATTCTGGGCAAGAATTTTTAAAAATATTGTTCTGCATCCGGACGTGAAGGTGCATACGGGTGGGCGTATCGCCTGGGCAATCCGCAAAGACAGCCCGAAGCTGAAGAAAATAATCAACAGCTTTGTGAAAAAGAACAGGAAAGGTACGCTGCACGGCAATATGGCACTGAATAAGTATCTGAAGAACACAAAATACATTACAAACTCCGCACCGGCAAAAGACAGGGAGGATTTTAAGCAAATAATCGCGTATTTTAAAAAATATGGAAAAAAATATGACTTTCCCTATCTTCTCCTTGCTGCCTTGGGGTATCAGGAGTCGGGGTTGAAGCAAAGTGCGAAAAGTCATGTCGGGGCCGTGGGGGTTATGCAGATTCTGCCTTCCACAGCGCGGGATAAGAATGTGGGCATTCCTGATATTCAGAACCTGGAAGCAAATATCCATGCCGGCACAAAGTACCTTCGCTTTATGGTGGATCGGTATTTTAATGATGGTTCCATTGATAGACTCAACAGGGGACTCTTTGCCTTTGCCGCCTACAATGCCGGTCCTGCAAAAATCAGCAGATTACGAAAAGAGGCAAAAAAGATGGGTCTGGATCCAAACGTCTGGTTCAGGAACGTAGAAGTCGTGGCGGCAAAACGAATTGGCAGGGAAACAGTACAGTATGTGAGTAATATCTATAAGTATTACGTTTCCTACAAGCTGCTGGAAGAGAAGGGCAAACTTGTGAAATAGCAGTTGCAATATCAGCTTATGCAGTGCCTGGAAAATAGCTGTCAGCAGCCGGAAAGCTTACAGGGAAACAGTTTTGTAAAAATATCAGCTCTGCGGGGCTAAGCTCTGCAGGGTGGCAACTTCAATGGCAAGGTCTGCGCGGGCATTCCCATCCATCTCCTTTCCCTTTTCTTTGCACCATGCCGGGAATGTCTCAGGATCGATAAAAACTTTCAAGGCAACGTCTCCGCCTGCTTCAACCCTGGCAACCATCTCCTCTGCCCGCTGCAGCCAGTCAGTGTAGGATGCCGGCAGCAGATGACTGTCAGTGAAGAGTTTGCGAAGTGGCTCCCAGTCTTCTTCTTTGTACCAGACCAGGGCTTGTATAGTTGGTGCCTGTTTCGCTTGTGTGTTTGTCTCTGTCATTATCTGTTCCTGCTGATTGTTTTAAGTGATTAGCATCAAAGCACAGGTAACTGGATTTGATGTAGGAGCTCGCCTCTGCCAACGATTTAAGGTGTTGCCAGATCTGGAAAATCGCTGGCAGGGGCGAGCTTATACTGTTCCATTTTGCATTTCCCTGAGTTTCAGTGCTGATCATGCTGTTTGATGGTTTCCGGAGGCTTTCAAATTGGAAAAACTATCACATGTGCGGGCCGATTGCAAATTTCAAATACGTTTGAACGCAGGCGGGTGGAAAAAGAGAGTAGACGTGTTGGCAGGCGGGGAAGTATGGTTGGGAATGAGAGGAGCTTCTGTGTATTCAGTTTTGGAAATTGTCCCATGTGTCCCGACCTTGAATTATTCGCAATCCCTGGTATCCTTGCGGGATCGAGGTGGCATTTAGTCTGCTGATGATTTCTGTAACGCGGCGGATCGGGCTTGTTGCGTTGCTGTCAAATGTTGAAGAGGGGTTGGTTCTATGATTACCTATGTTTACTGGATTGCTGTTCTGGCTGTTGTTGGTTCTGTTCTTTTTGCAATTGGTGTGAAGGGAGAAAACTGGAAAGTTGCCGGTATCACAGTCATGACCATTCTGCTGGTTGGCTGGGGTGTGTACTATTTTCGTCTTCAGCAGGTTTTTGTGAAGCATTATGGTGGAGTGATGTCCGTGCGTGTGCCTGAAGGGCAGCATCATCTCGGCACAACATGGAAGGATGATCATCTGTGGATAGAAAATTATGATCCGGAGAGCAATACCTGTATTTTCAGTGAATATTCAAAGGGAAACCTTCTGCAGGGAAAGGTACTTATAAAAGACTGTAACCCTTTGATGCCTCAGGGGGGCGGCCAATAGCCGAAAATGTTGTCTGGCTCTTCCGGCAGTGTGTTCACTAAAAATGAACAGCCAACTGCTCCGCTTCCCGTATCCTGTCGTGGTCTTCAATGGCAGGAACGGCTTCAATGCCGGCGATATACGCTTCCGGAAGATTCGCTTCTCTTGCACCAATTAAAACGTGTTGTTTGTACCACGTGAAGGGCTTCAGTGTGCTGTCCAGATCGGTGGCATAGTACGTTGCTGCCATGACAGAACCGCTGTCATTGAACACTTTGATGATTTTTTCATCATATCCGGATCCCAAGCCTTCAGCGCGATCAAGATTCTGCTTTTCCATTACATCGATTTCATATAGCCGTCCTATTACAATATCGGATGGATTCCCTGTCAGAAAGGCATCGCATTTGGCTGTGCCGTCCCTGCCGATTTTGTGAAAGATGAGTTTGTGTCGTGGAAGTGTGAAAACACCTGACGGCACTGCACTCGGAACGCGGGCATGGAGACGGTTTAAAGACAGATTGGAACCGTAGGCAAAATATTTCATGGTGTGTGTTCTCTCATTTTACTATCACCTCAGGATCTTCAGAACGAACTTTCGGGAATTGTTTTTATAGTGTCGTAAAGACCTTTTCTCTGTGACATAGCATGGTTACGAGTTATGACAAATTGACTATTGCTTCGGAGATATTGACCATCACGGTATCTATATTCTGGATATTCTGTCAGGTAATCATTTACGAGCAGGTCAATAATAGTTGTTATGATCTGGTTGATCAAGGTTGGTTCTGGTGACCAGTAAGTTGAAATTGTGGTGGCTGGGGAAGGATTTGAACCACCGGCCTTCGGGTTATGGACCCCGCAAAATACATTGTTGTAAAATTGTCGAAATTACTATTTTTCTCTCTTTGACCAATGTGTTACGAGTAATCCAATACGATTAACTGGTTCATTGAAAAATTTTCCCACTAGATTTACCACTGAAAGTTTGAGCCATTTGCGCTTGAAAGTGTACTTTTCAGAAAATGACAAAACGGGAATTGTAGTCCCGAACTGTAAAAAGTAACTTGCCAGTGATTTTTATATCAGTTATTGTTTAGAGATGAGAATAATAAAAAGAACACTCCAGAAGCAACTTCAAGCAAGTGCGAAACAGTTTCCGGTAATTACAGTAACCGGCCCCAGGCAGTCTGGAAAAACGACTTTATTGAGGGACATGTTTCCAGATTATACGTATGTGAATCTGGAGAACCTGGATCAGAGAGCTGCTGCAGTAGAAGATCCAAAAGCGTTTCTCAATTATTATGGTACTGGGGGAGTCATTATAGACGAAGCTCAGCATGTTCCAGAATTGTTTTCTTACCTACAGCAGATTGTAGATGAGAATAAAAAAATGGGACAATATATACTCACAGGCTCTCAAGATTTTCTTTTGCTGGAAAAAATAAGCCAATCACTTGCTGGTAGGGTGGCGGTGCATCATTTACTTCCTTTTGAAATGGGAGAAATTTTAACGGATGCTGCCCGTCAACAAACACTGGATCAAATTTTATTTACTGGCTTGTACCCTGCTATTTACGATCGTGAGATTCCAGCAGAGAATTATTTCCCAAGCTACCTGCAAACCTATATAGAAAGAGACGTTCGTTCATTGAAGAGGATTGGCGACCTGAATGTTTTCCGTAGATTTCTACAGCTCTGTGCAGGGCGAACGGGACAATTGCTCAATCTTGCAAGTTTAGCTAATGAGCTGGGCATTGATGCAAAGACAGTACGAGCCTGGCTATCGATTCTTGAAGCAAGTTTTATTGTTTTTCTTCTTCCACCATATTTTAAAAATTATAACAAACGAATTGTTAAGCACCCTAAACTGTATTTTTACGATACGGGTATTGTCTGCTCTCTCTTGGGTTTAACCGATTCAGTTCAATTGAAGACTCATTACCTGCGTGGTTCTTTATTTGAAAACCTGATTATTACTGAGTACATCAAGAAAAAGCATCATGAGGGACGTCCTCCAGGATGTTATTTTTGGCGAGATAATTCAGGTAATGAAACTGACCTTCTTATTGAGGACAAAGGGAAACTAACAGCCTTAGAAATTAAATCAGGAACAACCATTCGTGACGATTTCTTTAAAAATCTGATTCGTTTTCAAAAATTTTCAGGAATTGCACAAGAAGACTGCTGCCTGGTATATGGTGGAGAAACTACTGTGCCACGAAAAAAGGTTAAAGTATGTGGCTGGAAAACTTTCTTTGAAGATTGTTTATACTGATGGGCTGTCTAAGAAGCTTTGCCAGATCATTGTGATGCACAAATATGTAACGGACATTTGGAGGGCACGTCAAGTTTTAGTTCGTCCCGTTCTCACAAACGGGATTGTTTCTTTGAGCCCGCCTGTGGCATGTGGTATGGTTGGTTATTACTAAAGGAGGAACCTGATGGTTTGGTTTAATGGAGAAAAGAGTATATGGGTACGTTAAAAGAGCAACTCTTTACGGTAGTACAAGATCACAAAGATGTGATCTACAATAAATTCAATGTGCAGTCTCTGTCCATGTTTGGATCTGTGGTTAGGGGTAGTTCTAAACCAGACAGCGATGTAGATATCTTGGTTAGTTACAAGAAAACACCGGGTTTTTTTGATTTTCTTAATTTAAAAGAATACCTTGAAAGCATCCTTGAAAGGCAAGTCGATCTTGTGACAGAAAAGGCTTTAAAAAAACAACTTCGTAAACAAATAACGCAGGAAGCTGAGCGTGTCGCCTAGAAACTGGAAATTTCGTTTAGAAGATATTGCTGATTCTTTGGAGTTGATTTTTGACTACGTCAAAGATCTTGATGCCGCTTCATGGGATAATGATAGGAAAACAATCGATGCTGTCATTCGTAATATTGAAATAATCGGTGAAGCAGCTGCACATATCCCGGAAGACGTTAGGGAACGCTATTCTGATATTCCGTGGCATCAGATGATAGGGATGCGCAATGTTCTTATCCATGAATATTTTGGCGTTGATACTGATGTGTTGTGGCAAACAATACAGGATGACTTACCAATACTGCACACTGAAATAAAAAGAATTCTCCCTTTGTAGCATTGACACAGAGGGGTGAACTATCTGGTTGTTATGTCAGTAATTTTTTAGGTTTTATTTCAGGTGTGGACAAAAGTGACACCAAAGTAACACCAAGCATAAAAAAAGGGTTACAACCGATTCGATTGTAACCCTTACTGGCATTGGTAGCGGGGGGCGGATTTGAACCACCGACCTTCGGGTTATGAGCCCGACGAGCTACCAGACTGCTCCACCCCGCGTTGCGTGCATAGAATGTAGTCGTGGTGTTGGGAAAAGTCAAGGGTAAAAAATCGTTTCCGGAAGACAGAAGACTGTTTTCAGGGCGTTTGGGGGAGTAGGTTCTGCAAAGCAGGAATAAGGGCGGCAGGAATGGGTGTGAGTTTGTCCTGTTTGTTTACTGAGGCGTGGATTGTCCAGCCTTTAGCGACCAATTGTTCCCTGCCTTGTTCTTTATTTTCACGAAAGATTTTGTAGGCAAATTTGCAGGAAACCTTTTTCAGTTCCACAAGACTTGTTTCAAAAATAAGCAGGTCATCGTAACGGGCAAAGGCTTTATAGCGGACATGACATTCGGTGACGGGCAGGATGATGCCGAGTTTTTCTATTTCCCTGTAGCTGCAGACCTTTTCCCGCATGAACTCGGTTCGTCCAATCTCAAAAAAACGGAGATAGTTGGCATTATAAACCACAGCGGCGGCATCGGTGTCACCGTAGAGTACGCGGTAGCGGCAGCGGAATCCGGATTCTTCCATGGACTATCCTTTGCTGCCTTTCTGCTGGAGAAGTTTCTGCATGAGTGCTTTGCCGCTCTTGAGAAGCCCGTCTTCTTCCTTGCCCTTCAGATCTCCTGTTTTTTCAGAAAAGCTCAGGCCGCAGCCCTCAGTTTCTTCACGGGAATCATACAAGATGGTTGGCACAGGCTTGTCTATGTGTGTACGCAGGCTCAGCGGTGTGTAATGATCCATGGTGGCGACCACACGGAAAGGGGTGTTGCTGCTGCGTAATCCCTGGATAATCGGGGTGACGATTTTGCTGTCGAAATCTTCTATTGCCTGCAATTTATCCTGTAACAGTCCCTGATGTCCGGCCTCATCCGGACCTTCCACATGCACAAAGACAAAGTCCTGTGTTTCCAGGCAGCGGAGGGCAGCTGTCGCCTTGCCCTGGTAGTTGGTGTCGATATAGCCGGTGGCACCGGGAACGTTGATGATATCGAGCCCGGCAACCACTCCAAGACCTTTTAACAGATCAACGGCAGAAATCAGACTGCCTGAGATTCCGTAGATGGCTGGCAGGGGATCCATATGGGGGAGTTTCCCTTCACCCCACAGCCAGATGCCGTTGGCTGGATTTTTTCCCTCTTCTTCTCTTTTACGGTTCACCGGGTGCTGTGCCAGTACTTCGACAGCCTTATCGAGAAGCTTCTGCCAGGCAGGATCCTGCATATATCGCTGCCAGGGCTTCGTGACATCTTTTTCAATATAATCATGGGGAGGGACGGTATCCATTATAGGATACTCGCCTTTCACAATGAGGACATGTCGATAGCTGATTCCTGCATGAAAACAAAAGATGTCCGTGCCGCATTCCTCTTCCAGAGCAGCAAGGAGTTGTGCGGATTCCCCGCTTGTGATATGCCCGGCGGAGTAGTCCACCATACCGATGCTGTCGCCTTTTCTGGTGAGGGTGACAAGGTTGCAGCGAAAGGCTGTCTCGTCAGCTGCCAGGGGGATACCAATGGAGGCGGCTTCGAGTGGAGCGCGTCCTGTATAGTATTTTTCCGGTTCATAACCGAGCAGGGAGAGGTTGGCGACATCCGAGCCTGGTGGATAGCCGTCTGGCACGGTACGGGTGAGGAAAAGTTCCCCTTTTTGACACAGTTCGTCGAGCATGGGAGTGGCGGCAGCGTCGAGTACGGTGCGGTTTTCAAGTTCGGGCATGGGAAGATCCCCCATGCCGTCTCCCACCAGAATTAAGTATTTCATGGATATGTCGGCGTGTTATTCGTCATCTGTGAGGATGCGGATCTTGACTGTGGGCTGGGTGCAGACTTCGAGATTGTCCAGTTCGGCGATTGCTTCCTGTACCGCCTCCTCGTTGGCGAGGTGGGTGTGGATAACGATGTATACCGGTTCGTGCTCGTTTCTGCTTTTTTGGATAACAGATTTGATGGAGATACCATGATTTTTGAAAATAGTGGAAATGGTAGCCAGCACACCGGGGTTGTCCATGGCAGTAATGCGGAAATAGTACGGACAGGTTAACGCCGACATGGGGGTGATTTCGGGTGTGCCTATATTCTCGGGCAGATAGGAGAGGGCAGGAACTCGGTTCACTGAGCCGTGGAGAATGTTGCGTCCAATGTCAACAACGTCTGCGGCAACGGCACTGCCGGTGGGCATCATACCGGCACCCAGACCATAAAGCAGGACATTGCCCACCGTGTCGCCGGTGAACTGAATGGCGTTGTATGCTCCGTTGATATTTGCAAGCATTTGAGAGTCCGGAACCATGGTCGGGTGCACCCTTGCTTCCACGTGGCTGCCGTGATTCTGGCTGATAGCGAGAAGTTTGATTCTGCATCCGAATTCGCGGGCAAATTCGATGTCAACGGGTTTAATATTGCTGATTCCTTCGGTGTTGATGTCGTCAAGATGAACATACTTGCCGTAGGCGATGGTCATAAGGATGGCGAGCTTGTGGGCGGTGTCGATCCCTTCTACGTCGTAGGTGGGGTCGGCTTCGGCAAAGCCTTGCTCCTGGGCGTCTTTTAAGACTTCTTCAAAGGGAATACCTTCGTCGGTCATTTTGGTGAGAATGTAGTTGGCAGTGCCGTTCATGATGCCCATGATGGCTTCGATCTTATTGGCGGCAAGTCCTTCTTTTAAGGATTTTATGAGGGGGATACCACCACCCACACTTGCCTCAAAGCCGACCTCCACATTATTGGCGACTGCTGCTTCAAATATTTCCTTCCCATGTACGGAAAGAAGAGCCTTGTTGGCAGTGACCACGTGTTTGCCGTGTTTGATTGCATTTAAGAGAAATGTGCGTGCCGGTTCCATGCCGCCGATAAGTTCCACCACCACATGGATTTCCGGATCGGTAAAAATATCGTCGGCATTGTTTGAGAGGACGGTCTCGCTGAATTGCCCGGGCAGGGTGTCGATGTTGATGTCTGCCACCCGGGCGAGAACGAACTCGGCACCGGTTTTTCTGATCAGTCTGTCTTTTTGTTCATAAAGGGTCTGGGCAAGACCACTGCCGACAGTACCAAAACCGATAAGTCCAACGTTTATTTTTTTCATATTTTTTCTTTTTGTATATTTTGTGTCAGGCGAAATGAAAGCTTCTATCCCTGGGTGTCTGATGTGTGAAAAACTGCAGTACAAAACAAGGTAACTATTCATAGCACCTCATCTTCGCCCATTCTAGCCTTCTCGAGTAACACCAGTACGCTTCGAAGGCAAGAATGAACGAACCTAAGGCACTCTGAACAGTTACGTTCCGTGCTTTATTAACCTTTCCTGCA
>JANTGG010000099.1 GCA_024763035.1 Desulfocapsa sp.
AAGATATTCAGGTTGCTGCCATTGGTGCAGGGCGTTTACAGATCCAGTGGCAGGAGCGGGGAACGGGTGCTGTGGTGGTGGATCATTACAATATATACAGTTACGACGAAACCACTGCAGAGACCGTTCTCACAGGTTCTTCATCTACGACCACGTTTATCCACGCAGGTCTCGCACAGGGCAGCGTACACACCTATGTGGTGACAGCAGTAAGTGTGGAAGGCAACGAGAGTTATCACTCACTTGATAATCATGATAACTGGCGTGCGACTGTTGTCGGTAATCAGTTTATTCCTGCCCCCATGCTCCTTATGCTGCAGCATGGGGAGGGGGGGAGTGTTCGAAAATAAGCAGAACGTATAAAAGTGATGAGACTCTACGGGAAAGTTCTTTTCCTTATTTCCATTTTTCCGGCTGACAAAGACGTGCCTGTAGATCAGGCAGCAGCTCCAGGGCTTTTTGAAAGTTATAGGAGAGCACATAGTGTTCAAACTGCTGGAACTGATGATCAGGATCCTGCACAACATTAGCCTCTTTTATTCTCATCATCTGTTCTCCTGCCTGAAAACTGTTGCTGCCAAGGAGCTCCGAGAGCTCTGTAAATGCCTGGATAAGCTGGTCGCGTTTGATAGGTGGTCTGTTTGATTGAATTCGGTGTGCTGATGTGGTCTCCGGTTTTCGTACCTGCTTCAGATCTTTCATGCTAAGCTGCAGCTTTTTCTGAAACTGGATCAGGGAGGGGGTGTAGCCACTCCTGTTTTGCAGGGTTGTCTCGAGTTCGCGTGCATGGGCAGAGATTTCAACACCACCGATATTACCTGCAGCGCTGCAGAGGATATGAGCAATTTTTTCTGCCGCTGCCAGATCACCCCGGTTGACCAGTTCTTCAAGTGTGTCCCCGCTGTCCTTATACTCCTCTCTGAACAGAACGAGCAGTTCGCGGAGTAGTTCGCTGTTTCCTTCCATGCGTGTTAATCCGTCCTGGATGTCGAATCCTGCCAGAGTGGCAGGAAGGTTCGAGTCGTCTGCTTCGGGTGCGGGAATCACAGGTTCAGGCTCGGATGATGTTGAAATGAATTTGGAAAGCACCTGCAGAAGTTCCGTACGATTAATCGGCTTGCTGATAAAATCATCCATGCCGCAGGCAAGATATTCAGCCTTGTCTTCAGCAAGGGCTTTACCGGTCATGGCAATAATGGGGGTTGGGGAAAGGCTCTTCTTTTTTTCCAGGATGCGAATTGCTTTAGTTGCCTGAATGCCATCCATAACCGGCATTTGCAGATCCATCAGGATGACATCAAAAGGCTGTTCTGTATCAGATTCAAGGACACCGGAAAAAATTTTCACTCCTTCTTTTCCATTTGCAGCCGGTGTGGGAAAACACCCCCTTTTTTCAAGGATCATCGTTGCCACTTCCCGGTTGATCAGGTTGTCTTCAACAAGCAGTACTCTGCTGCCCCTGAGTTTGTTCATGGGGAGGGGGGAAAGGGATAGATCCTGTCTGCGTGTGGTGCCGTCACCTGTGTGTTGAGTTTTTCCAAGAATGTTCATTATTGCATCAAAGAGGAAAGACATGGTGACAGGTTTACTGACGATGCCGTCCACTCTGCCCTTGACCTGATCGGCAACCTCTGCAGGGCTGCCTCCGCTTACCAGAAGAATGGGAATGTTAGCTGTGGCGGGATTATTCTTTATCAGGGCACTGGTGGCGAGTCCATCAAGATCAGGCATTTGCCAGTCCATGAAAATCATGCGGAAGGGATCATCGGCTGTGTCAGCGTCGAGTAGTTCGAGTGCTTCTTTGCCGCTTTCCGCAACATGGGGACGGAATTTCAGAAACTTTAACTGTTCGAAGAGGATGGTACGTGCCTGTTCATTGTCGTCAACTGCAAGTACCTTCATCCCCACGACCTCTGTGGGGGTGACGCGGCGACGGGGAGATGTTTCCTTGACTTCCCTGCAGGGCAGAGAGAATGAGAAAACGCTTCCCTGGTTCAGTTTGCTCTGCACCTGGATATCTCCACCCATCAGATTCACCAGCTGCTTGCAGATGGTGAGTCCGATACCCGTGCCGCCGTACTGTCGATTGACACTTGGGTCAAGTTGCTCGAAAGCGATGAACAGATCCTGGATTCTGTCCTGAGCGATGCCGCTGCCGGTATCGCTCACAGTAAAAAGAAGGCGCATGGGCTGCTGAGCGGTTCGGCTGATACGAATCTTGATTTCACCTTTTTCAGTAAACTTGATGGCATTACTGACAAGTTTAGTGAGGATCTGTAGAAGTCGGTTGTCGTCGCAGTGAAGATACGAGGGGACATTTTTGTCGGTATTAAAGATCAGTTCGATATCTTTCTGCTGTATCTGCACATTAAAAAGTGAGGCGAGGTGGTCGAGTACCGTATTTAAATGAAAATCGCGGGGGGTTATGGTGAGTTCACCCGCGTCTATTTTGGAATAATCAAGAATATCATTGATGACGGTGAGCAGTGAGCGCGCGGACTGATGGATTTTGCTGATATAGTCTTTCAGGGTTCCGGACATCTGTTCTTCGAGGGCGAGAGCAGTAAACCCCATGATGGCGTTCAGCGGGGTACGGATCTCGTGACTCATGTTGGCGACAAAATCACCTTTTGCCCTGCTTGCCTGTTCTGCTGCATCTTTGGCTGTTTGTAAGGCTGCGACAACATCTCTTTCCTTGCTGATATCTTCCTTAACGGCTACAAAATGACTGATTTCTTTGTTTTCATTGCGTAAGGGAGAGATGGAAAGTCGTTCCCAGAAGAGGCTGCCGTCTTTCTTTCTGTTGCAGATCTCACCATGCCACTCCCTGTCGGCGGTTAAAGATGACCATAGCTTCTCATAGAAATCATCCGACTGTTTTCCTGATTTGAGCAGGCGGGGATTCTGACCGATCACTTCAGAACTGCTGTACTGACTACTTGCACAGAATTTCGGGTTTACATATTCAATTACACCATTTTTGTCGGTGATCATGATGGAGACAGGAGACTCTTCCACTGCTAGAGACAGTTTACGAAGGTGTTTCTCGGCTTCTTTTCTGTCACTGATGTCGCGGATAAGGGCAACTGCATGCCAGCCGTTATTGATGTAAACAGCTGAAACGGATAGTTCTGCCGGAAAGGTACTGCCGTTTTTATGAAGACCACTGATCTCAACTGTTTTGTCGACAATATTCCCCTGTCCCCTTTTGAGGAATTCGGGGAAGGCATCGGCAAATTCCTGATGATAGCCTGGGGGAGCCAACAGGGCATGGAGGTCTTCTCCCAGTATTTCACTGGGATTATAACCAAATATTTTCTCAGCAGCCTGATTCCAGAAGGAAACGTTTCCATGATTGTCCATCATAATGACGGCATCTCTTGCAGAAGTGGTGATGGCTCTTATCTTTTCTTCCTCTTCTTTTGTGCTGGTACGACCTTTAACGATAAAGAGACAGCCGATGGTCAGGAGTACAAAGAGTATGGCATATATGATAAGAGGTGTGCCGATTTCCCTGTAGAGCAGAGCCTGTCTTTTTTCTTTACTGATGCGACTGACAATAAGCCAGCGCATGGAGTCGAACTTTTTTGGGGGGGTGTCTGAAAAATCGTGGCTGGATGTTGAAGCATTGATAAGTTTATTCAGATGCCACCGGGGATAGACTGCCTGAAAAAGATAGGTGTTGCCGGCATCGGTGAATGTTCCTTTTTCATGTTGGTTTATGTAATCCCATACACGGGGGTGACGTTGCCTGAAGGTAGAGGGATGGTCAAACATAAACCCCCATTCATCAGCTTTGTCCGGTGCAACCAGGTAATCTCCAGATTCGTTAAGAAACAGAAATTCCCCGTTACCGGCAGCCATAATCGCATTGAGCTGGTCGAGCATCTTGGAGGCAAGGTAATTGAGGAGGATGATGCCCTGTCGCTTTCCTTCCCGGTCGAGTACCAGCATGGCAAAACGGATAATCGGTTTGTACGGAACCTCGACCCTGCCGTTTTCCATGTTAAGATCAAGTGGTGAGATGTATACCTCCTGCCTGCCTAAAGTCTTTGCCTCTGCCACATAATAACGATGTCCCTTATGCTGCAGTTTTTTTTGGGGTACTATGGCACTGTTTTCTCCAGACCCGTCAATACGACTTATCTCCATCCCGTCTTCACTGAGGAATCTGATCTGGTCATAGATCTGTTTGGCCTTGCTCATGGCAAAGAGATTACTGGTAAGAGCAGTCACTTTTGTTTCATCAGGTTCATTCAGGTATTGTTGCAGAGAAGGTTCGGCCTGGATAAGACGGATGTCGAGCAGGGCGAACTGGATATGGCTGAGGGCTATGGTCGCGGCGATGGTGATGTTAGCCTGTTCAACGCGCAGGTAGTCGGCACGTCTTGATTCAACAATGCGGTTGACCAGAAGGAACGTGATAAGGCTGAGAATAAGGGCAAGGGGAATAAAGAGAGGGAAAAATGATCGCCAGAAAGTGCTTTTTAGAAAATTCATTAGGGAGGCGGCGAATGTATCTACCCCTGACAGGCAGCGGCAATGTTTTTAAATTGATGCTGGACAACAAGAAAGCCGTCGAGAAGATCAGGATCAAAGTGACTGCCCCTTCCTTCTTTCATAATATCAACGGCCTTTTCATGGCTGAACGCCTTTTTGTAAACACGTTCACTGATAAGGGCATCATAGACATCGGCTATGGCCATAAAGCGGGCGGAAAGGGGGATGCTGGTTCCTTTCAGCCCCTCCGGATAGCCGGAACCGTCCCATTTTTCATGGTGGCTATAGGCGATTTCTTTGGCACAGAGTAAAAATGAGTTGCTTACATTGTCACCGAAGGCCTGCTCTGAGCGCTGCAGAGCGTCCCTTCCATAGACGGAATGTTTCTTCATGATGTGGAATTCCTCGTCGGTGAGCTTGCCGGGTTTTAAAAGGATATCGTCCGGCACTCCAACTTTTCCAATATCGTGCAGGGGGGCTGATTTTTCCAGGAGGTCTATGTAAGCGGTATTCAGTTCACTGTTAAACGGAGGAATGGTCTGCATATATTCCGCAAGGACCCTTACATACCGTTTAGTGCGGATAATATGAGCACCTGTTTCATTGTCGCGTGTTTCTGCAAGGACAGCAAGGCCGTGAATGGTGACATCCCGTGTCAGCTGCAGCTCATGGGTTCGTTCCCGAATGGTTTCTTCAAGTAGACGGGTCTGATCATAGAGGGCGATGTGGGTCTGGATACGTGAACGGACAATGGGCAGGCTGAAAGGTTTACTGATATAGTCCACAGCGCCCAGTTGAAATCCTTTTTCTTCATCCTCTATGGCACGTTTTGCGGTTACGAAAATAAGGGGGATCTTACTGGTGATATAATTCTGTTTCAGAATTTCACAAGCGGTATATCCATCCATGCCGGGCATCATAATGTCCATCAGGATAAGGTCGGGCATGGGGTGTTGACCGGCACGTAAAACGGCTTCCTCCCCATTTAAGGCAACGATGATGTCATACTGATCCTGCAGGGCATCACCAAGAATTTTAATGTTCAGGGGAGTGTCATCTACTATAAGAATGGTTGCTTTCGAGGATTGTTTCATGTGTTACCCTGGACAGTGATAATGATAAACGTCTCATTTTGTGTGGAGGTTCAACCCCGGGGGCGATTCAAGATGCTTCCGGATCTGGAATGTCGCAAGCAGGGTAAGACTCTGCGGATCTTGTTGTATTAAAACGCATTCTTTTTATTTAATCACAACAAAGATAAATACAAAAGGAATTTTGAAAGAAACTAGAGGAGAATCCTTTTGACAGGATTTTTGAAAGAGAAAGTGGTACACCCGGCGTGATTCGAACACGCGACACCCAGGTTCGAAGCCTGGTGCTCTATCCAGCTGAGCTACGGGTGCACACTGTTGTGAACAGATACTCTACATCTGTGCCGCTTGTCAAATTATAAAAGAAAAGATCATCCGCCACAGGTGATACGAATGGTTTCGGCTTTTTCGCTGATCCCTTTTTTCAGAACTTCATGATTATAAGCGGCGATAACATCTCTTCTTTTAATCATTCCCACCACCCATTTATTTTCCATATCTTCAACCACAGGAATCTCTTCAATTCCCTTTACATCGAAAAGCTGCATGGCAGTGTAGAGGGAATCGTCGGGGGTGAGTGTAATAACATCTCTGCTGCAGATACCACCCACCAGGTAGCAGACCCGCTCCTCTTCTGCACGGTGCAGGATATTTTTAACATCCTGCATGGAGATGATACCTGTCATCCTGCCGGAATCATCAACCACCGGAAAGTAGAAACTGTTTTTTGCCAGTCTGAATATTTCCAGAAGGTGATTGATGTTTGCCCTTTCCGATATAAAATCCACATCTTCCGTAATGGCTTTACCCACACGGATGGACTTCATAATGGCAGCTTCACGCCCTTCGTGGATATTAATACCTTCCCGGGTGAAGTCCACGGTATCGATGGAATCCTGGTTGAAACGGGTGGCGACCATCGTTCCGATTATGGAAGTAAGCATAATGGGGATGATAATGACATAGTTGCCGGTCATCTCAAAGAGAAGAAAGATGGCGGTCATGGGAGCATGGGTGGAGGCGGCCAGAAAAGCGCCGATGCCCACCGTCGCATAAGCACCCGGATCTGCAGTAAGGTTCGGCAGCATTGAGTGGGCGACATGACCAAAGCTTCCACCGATCATGGCACCGATAAAAAGAGCAGGGGCAAAGACTCCGCCGGATCCTCCGGAGCCAAGGGTAATGGCGGTTGCAAAAATCTTCAAAAAAATAAGGGCGAAGAGCAGCAGGACAGCACCTTCTCCGTTAAGGACTTTTTCCAGAAACTCATAGCCGTCACCCATAATCTGCGGATAGAGAATGCCCATACAGCCAATCATAAATGCACCGCTGATGGGTTTTAACTGCGGGTGAATGGGGAGTTTGTCGTACATGTCGCGTATCCAGTAAAAAATATGAATATGGAATACGGCGACAAAGCCGACCAGTAACGCCATCAGGCTGTACAACGGGATTTCCACAAAGGGATTCACCAGGTTGTAGTGGGGGATGGGGAATGCGGGATTCGCTCCGTAATAGGCTCTTGTCACGACAGTTGAAATGGCAGAGGCAATCACGAGGGCGGCAAAGGATGATATCTCAAATGTTCCAAGAAGCACAATCTCGGAGGCAAAGAAAATTCCGGCAATGGGGGCGTTGAACATTCCGGCAATACCGCCTGCCGCACCCGCTGCGATGTAGACTTTCATACGACTTCCGGAAACTCCGAAAAACCTTCCAACCTGTGACCCGGCTGCACCTCCGATTGCAGCGATCGGACCTTCAACACCTGCCGAATTGCCTGTGCCGATGGTAAGGGCAGTGGTGATGATTTTCAGGGTGATTGTCCTGGCCTTTATGTAGCCACCTTCGAGGTTTACCTTTCGCAGGAACTTGGTGAAGCCATAGCCGTTTACCTCTCCCGGGAACATCAGGGAGATGGGAATCATAAGGATCATGCCGCTGATGGGAATAAGCGGCAGCAGCAATAAACGCCACCCGCCCTGTTCCAGGCCGAGAAGGTGGTGACCACCCTCAAAAAACAGAGTGTGAACACCTTCCACAACTGTGCGGAAGATAATATTGAAACCGCCTGCCAGCAGACCTATAAAAGTGGCGATAAGCATCATGTGGGTGTTTTCGCCGGGCAGGAATTTGCGAAGGTTCTGTTTCATTGTTTTTCCGGCACCTTGCAGCCTATGGAGGCAGCTTGTTTGAGAAAAAAGTTATCTGTCATTCCAGCGATATAATCACATGCCATGGCAGCAGGAGGATGGGTGGCAAGGTAGGATGGTTTCATATCTGTCATGAGATCAACAGGACCGGTTGGCTCTCCTGTTTCGAGCTGCTGCAGATAGTGGTGAAATAGGTTCTCGTAGCAGTTCCTGATAAGAGGGAGGTTGGTTTTGGTTTTTGGATGGAGATAGATATTTTTGTAGTTAAAGGCCTTTAATTGCTTTAAGCAATCTGCAACTTCGTCCGAAAACCCGATATAGCCTTTTTCTTTGCCTGTACTGTTCGAGATACGGCTGTTGGCGATAAGATCGGTAACCAGGGTATAGACAATTTCACCGTTTCCGTTGCCGAGGAGCTGCCGGGATTCTTTGGGGATGTCGCAGCGTTTGATTAGACCGAGAAGGATTGCGTCTTCAATATCCCTGCCGATATAGGCAACGGTGTCAGCCATTCGGACAACGCAGCCCTCCAGGGTCATGGGGGCAAGTTTTAAATGGGCATCCTGTTTCTTACGTTCGAGTTCTTCGTCAAGTCCTGCAAAATCTTTATTTGCGGAAGGGGTGATTCTGTTGGAATGGACTTCTCCGTCGTGACAGAGGATGCCGTCGAGGGTCTGCAGGCTGAGATTCCAGCCCCGCCCCTTTCGTTCGAGACGGTCGAGGAAACGGACAGATTGAATATTGTGCTGAAACGGCGGGAGATCGTGCTTGATGCAGAGTTCGGCAAGGAAGTTCTCGCCGTCGTGACCAAAAGGGGCGTGTCCGATATCGTGACCGAGGGCAATGGCCTCGATGAGGTCTTCGTTAAGAGCGAGGAAGCGACCGATGGTTCTGGCTATCCTGGAGACCAGCTGCACATGCAGCACCCGATGGGTGATGTGGTCATTTGAAACCAGACAAAATACCTGCGTTTTGTCAATATAACGGGTGTAGGCACGTGAGTGAATAATACGATCAGCGTCGAGGGCAAACGCCTGCCGGTAGGCAGTACGGCTTTCGGGGTTACGGCGTATTGCTTGTGTGCTGCGTGTTGCCGCAGGAGAAAGCCTTTCCCCTTCGTTCCTGTTAAGCATTTCCAGGATGGGGAGAAGGTTGGTTTGCGAGTCTGCTGTCTGCATTAATTCCAACACATGGGAAAAATGAAAATATGTTGCCGATTACCAATCAATAAAAATTACTAATATACCATGCTGAATGGAAAAAGCACGGTTTGCTGTAAAAAATCATGGGGTGATCCCATTTTTCAGATGGATACTATGCCAATGCCGGTGATGAACGGTGAGCCGGTATAAGTGCCATGGTGATGTTTGTAATACTCTGTCGGTAAAGCTGCTATGATGCTTCGTGTTTTTGATATAGTTTTTCAGGAGTATGGCACTAAAAAGAAGCGTTTGCTTTCCTTGTATATATGGTAGGATTGCCCAGGTTTGTCTGTTGGCTTCCTGTGGGTGATTATGTCCGGTCATGCGGCTCTATTCGCATGAACCGCTCATCAATTATACGTTAAACAAAACAGTGAAGCTCAGGTAAATTGAAAATGGCCATGCAGGAGCTCGCCTCCCCGTGAGCGATTCTCCAGCTTTCGCAATGCGTTCTTTTTATTTGCGGGAGATGAGATGAGTTCGACCATCAAATAAAGCTCAGCTGAGCCTTGGTGGCAATTACAATCAACTGTACAAGGAATATGCTATGAAGATTTCAATCGAATATTGCACGAAGTGAAACTATAAACCACGTGCTTCCAGTCTGGAAGCCGAATTGCAGCAGAGTCTGGATGTTGATGTGGAGCTGATCGCTTCTTCCGGCGGTGTGTTTGAAGTTGTAGCCGACGGTACCCTTATCTTCTCAAAAAAAGCGTTGAACCGATTTCCCGCTGATGGTGAAATTGTGCAGTTAGTGAAGGGGTGAGTGGCTGAAGATGTCAGCGTTCTGATGGTGGGACTGTTTTGGGCGTTTTGCACGAAGAAATACAGTCCGAACAGTCCGCCCGTGTCATGCCTCTGCTGCAGTATTCAGAAAAGCCCTGCAGCAGGTCATCCCCGCCGCGTGGACATGCCTGGAGAAAATCGATAAAGGATATCATACGTTTGATCACTTCCGGAGGGGCAGCGTGTTCTACTCTGCAGGCGCCTTCTTCTGCTGTCTTTTCATCGATGGCAAGGACCTCTGTGAAAAACCGTTTTAATGCCCGGTGGCGGAAGATGACATCTTCTGCTGTCTTTTTGCCGTTGGCGGTAAGTGTAATCGGCTCGTAGGGTTCGTAATTGATCAGTTCTTTCTTGGAGAGGAGGCGGAGGGCTTCCGTGACAGAAGCACGGCTGACGCTGAGTCGGCTCGCTATGTCTTTACTGCGTGCGACGTGTTTTGCGGCGGCAATATGATAAATTGCTTCAATGTAGTCTTCAAGGCTTGCACTGAGTTGCATTGATTTACTGTCCATAATCGTTTACAAGGGGAAAGTTGAATTTATCATATCGTGTTGTTTACATTTACCTTACTGACTACCATTAAAGCACAGTTAATCTGGCTTGGATGTAGGAGCTCGCCCCTGCGAGCGATTCAAGGTGTTGCCAGACCTGGAAAATCGCTCGCAGGGGCGAGCTCCTACAGTTCCATTTTGCATTT
>JANTGG010000100.1 GCA_024763035.1 Desulfocapsa sp.
GGAGATTTGCAGTTTGAGGTGCACGATGCACTGGATGATTCCATTCCCGTTGCCATGGATCTCTCTGAACTGCTCGGTGATATTCCGGTGAAAACGTTCACTGATGACCGTATCGACCCTCGGTTGCAGCCCCTTGAACTGCCCGAAGACCTGTCTGTGCGTGATGCTCTTTATGATGTGCTGCGGATGGTTTCTGTCGGATCAAAGCGGTTTCTGACAAACAAGGTGGATCGTGCCGTCACAGGGCTTATTGCAAGACAGCAGTGCTGCGGTCCCTTACAGCTTACAGTGAGTGATGTGGCAGTGGTTGCCCAGTCGCATTTCGGGTTGACCGGTGGTGCTACGGCAATAGGAGAACAGCCCATCAAGATGCTGGTTGATCCTGCAAAGGGTGCACGGATGGCGGTTGGCGAGTCCCTCACCAATCTTGTCTGGGCACAGATCGATGACCTGGAGCAGGTGAAATGTTCTGCCAACTGGATGTGGGCACCGAAACTGCCCGGTGAAGGTGCTGCTCTTTTTGATGCTGCCAAGGCCATGTGCGATGCCATGATTTCTGTGGGCATGGCGGTGGACGGAGGGAAAGACAGCCTTTCCATGGCGACCATGGTGGGTGAGGAGACAGTGAAATCCCCGCGTGAACTGGTGATTTCCACCTATGCCGCCATGAGCGATATCACTAGAGTTGTGACTCCGGATATTAAACGGGCAGGACAGTCTTCCCTGTATTTTGTGGAACTCGGCGGGGGGAAAAATCGCCTGGGCGGTTCAGCCCTTGCTCAATCACGTAGTAAATTGGGGAATGATTGTCCGGATATGGATAATCCTCGTTTACTGAAACAGGCTTTTCTGGCTGTGCAGCAGGGAATTGAACAGGGAGTGATCGCGGCAGGGCATGATCGAAGCGACGGCGGTTTACTCACGACTGTCCTGGAAATGGCATTTTCTGGAAACTGCGGTCTTGATCTGGATATGCAGACATCTGACTCTGCACTGGCATTGCTCTTTTCAGAGGAGCTGGGCCTGGTACTGGAATGTGCGGATGAAAAGGCAACTGAATTGGAAAATATCTTTGATAGTTTTGATGTCTCTTTAACGGTTCTTGGACGCACTGTTCCGGAAAAAAACATCAGCATCACAGTGAACGGGGAATCTGTACTGGATGAGGATATGCGCCTGCTTCGCAGCTGGTGGGAGGAGACAAGTTATCAGCTGGAACGGCTGCAGGTGAACCCCGAATGTGCAGATGAGGAAAAAGAGAATGCGTATGATCGTAAGGGACCGGAATACGTAGTGCCGTATATATCCGAACCACTATCTGCTGCTGTTCTTGCCAAAACAGAAAAACCAAAGGTCGCCGTGCTGCGGGACGAGGGCTCGAACTCGGACAGGGAGATGAGTTCTGCTTTTTATGCCGCCGGTTTTGAACCGTGGGATATTGCCATGAGTGACCTGCTTGCCGGACGTGTGACCCTTGATGGGTTCAGAGGGCTTGCGGCGGTGGGTGGATTTTCCTATGCCGATGTGCCTGAGTCCGCAAAGGGCTGGGCGTCGACCATTCTTTTTAATGAAACCTTACAGGAAATGTTTCGGGAGTTTTATGAGCGGCCGGATACGTTCAGTCTGGGCATCTGTAACGGGTGTCAGCTTTTCGGGCTGCTTGGCTGGGTTCCCTGGCAGAATCTGACTGCAGAGTCGCAGCCGCGGTTCGTGCATAATCGTTCGGGGCGTTTTGAGTCTCGTTGGACGACTGTCAAAGTGGGTAAAAGTCCTGCCATGATGCTGAAGGGAATGGAAGGTTTAACCTTTGGTATTCATGTTGATCATGGTGAAGGGCGGCTTTCTTTCCCGGACGAATCTGTGAGGGAGCGGGTGCTTGCCGAGAATCTGGCACCACTCTGTTATGTTGACGATAACGGTGATGCCACCGAAAAGTATCCCTTTAATCCCAATGGATCTCCCGGCGGACTTGCGGGACTCTGTACGCCGGACGGCAGGCATCTTGCCATGATGCCCCATCCGGAACGGGTTTTCCTTGCCTGGCAGGCCCATTATCTCCCGGAAGAGATGAAGGGAATGGAAGTGTCTCCGTGGATGCAGATGTTTCGTAATGCTTATGAGTGGTGCGGGGAATAGGTCTTGGGTTCAGTACCTACTTACCGCTGAAACGCAGGTACGTGCAAAATAGAACTGTAGGAGCTCGCCCCCGCGAGCGATTTCCCGGGTCTGGCACCACTTTAAATTATTTACAGAAGGTGAGCTGCTGCTGCATCAGCTGCTCTGAATGGTTACATCGTATTCAGGTATGAGATTGAGGAGAGCATATGTCACATGGTGGAAATGATTCGCTGAAGTCTATCTTCTTTGCCCTGGGGGCGAATGGGGCTATTTTTGTGGCAAAACTGGCTGCCGCCCTGGTTACCGGTTCCGGGGCAATGCTCGCCGAAGCAATTCATTCTCTTGCTGACAGCGGTAATCAGATATTGCTGCTTGTGGGCATTAAACAGGCGAAGAGACCGCCCAATCCTGACTATCCCCTCGGCTTCGGGAAATCCATATACTTCTGGTCGTTTATTGTTGCCCTTATCATGTTCAGCCTGGGTGGCATGTTCTCCATTTATGAAGGGGTGCATAAACTGCAGCATCCCGAGCCGATTGCGAATCCCTGGCTTGCTGTCGGGGTTCTTGTGTTTTCCATTGTGGCGGAAGGGCTTTCGCTCTGGGGCTGTCTCCGTGAAGTGAATAAGGTGCGGGGACAACGCAGCCTGGTGACCTGGTTTCGGGAGAGCCGGCAAAGTGAGCTGCTGGTGGTGTTTGGTGAAGATTCTGCGGCGCTGATTGGTCTGTCACTTGCTCTTGTCGCTGTGGGTGTCACCATGGTTACGGGAAATCCTCTGTATGATGCCCTTGGTTCCATCAGTATTGGTGTACTGTTGGTTTTCATTGCTGTTTTTATCGGCATTGAAGTGAAAAACCTGCTGATCGGTCAGGGTGTTGAACCCGCTCTTAAAAAGAAGATGATTGCCTCTTTTGAAGAAGAGGAGAAGATTGAACGGGTGTTGAATCTTCTCACCCTGCAGCTTGGCAATGATGTGATGGTGGCAGTAAAGGCGAAGATGCAGAACTGTTCCACGGCAGAGGATATGGTTGATGCGATTAACGCCTGTGAGGCACGGTTTCGGGAGAAGTTTCCGGAAACTCTCTGGTTGTTTTTTGAGCCGGATAATAAAAAATAATTTGGTCCTCACGGAAGGAGCAGGGAGTGCTTAAGCATGCACCGGAAGATCTTTGCCGTGGGTGATTCCCATTCCCGCCGATGTTTTGAAAACCATCCCGTAATAGCAGATTCCCGGGTTCTTGTCGGTCATAACAAGATGGACGGGAAGACGGCATATAATCTGGAGCGGCACGAGAAAAAACTGCTGCGTATCCTTGAACCCCTGCGGGAAAAAGAGCTGATTTTCTGCTTTGGTGAAGTGGATATTCGTATTCATATCAAATACAAGTACGAGCAGACCGGCATTCCGGTGAAAGAACTGTTGGAGAACACTGCCGAGCGCTATACCGCCTATGTTTCCAGATTGCGGCAGCAGGGATATAAAATTCATGTTTTTAATGTTATCCCCACCGGAGAGTATCGGGGGGAGGCGGCTGAGAAATGGAAAAACGGGCTGTCGTACCCCTTCACTGCTACCCATGCCGAGCGAACACAGTACACCGAAATGCTGAATGCAATGTATCAAAGATATTGTGACGAACGGGGGATTCCATTTATCAATATCTATTCTTACCTTGTTGATGCCACCGGATGCCGGAAGCAGGAGCTTGTTTTTGACTTTGCCCACCTCGATAAGCAGTGTGCAGATCTGGTCCTGGAGCATTATAAGTTCTGAGTATGTATGAAATACAGCCGTAAAATTTATTCAAAGATATCCACTGAAACTTCTACACCCCGTAGGAGACTCACCCCTGTGAGCGATCAATAACCAGGAATCTCTCCTTTTGCAGGAGGATCAGCAATGACTCCCCGAGACACAGATACTGAACCTTGCAGGTTGGCATATGCCTGGTTTTATAGAAAAAGAGTATATAAAAATGAACTTTAACAAGAGTACAACAGCATTTCCGGCCAAGAAGAACAGCCTTTTTCTGGCCCACTGTGCCATTTCTCCACTGGAGAACGGTGCAAAAGAGTCTGCCGCCGCATTCCTTGAGGCAATGGCTGCCGGCGGGATCAGTGAGCTGCCGCCTTTCTTTACCCTTCTGCCCAGGCTCCACCGGAAGGCTGCCCGGCTTTTAAAGACTGACGCTGCCAACATCTCTTTTACTCATAATGTTGCAGAACCGCTGTGCCTCATAGCCAACGGATACCCCTTTCAGAAAGGCGACGAGATTATCAGTTATGTGAATGAGTTCCCAAGCAATCATTATCCCTGGCGTCTGCAGGAAAAAAGAGGGGTGAAACTTATTCTGCTGTCTGACAGTGGTTCAGCAGGCGAAGACGGGATTTTGGGCTGGTCCATGCAGGAGCTTGCAGAAAAAGTAACCCCTCGAACACGGATAGTGGCACTGAGCCATGTTCAGTTTACCAACGGCTATGCGGCAGATTTGCAGGAGCTGGGTCTGTTTTGCAGGGAACGTGGAATTGATCTTATTGTGGATGCTGCACAGAGTCTGGGGAGTCTGCCCCTTTATCCCGGGGAGTACAATATTGCGGCAGTGGCAGCATCCGGCTGGAAATGGCTTATGGGACCTTTTGGCAGTGGGCTGCTCTATACCAGTCCGCAGCTGCGGGATAAAATAGAGGTGACCATGGCAGGACCGGGCTGTATGCAGCAGGGGCTTGAATATCTTGATCATCATTGGAATCCGCATACGGACGGCAGAAAATTTGAGTATTCCACCCTTGCCTGGGAGCATGTGGCAGCCATGAACGGATTGCTTGATACTGTCTTTTTGCAATATCCCATGGAGGCTATCCGGGACGAAATATTTCGCCTGCAGAATGTTTTTCTTGAGTATCTGGATCGGGATCTGTTTCGGGTACTCCTGTATGATGATCTCCATCGGTCAGGGATATTGGCAATAATACCGGAGGTGAGCAGTGAGCTGCTGACAGTCGCTGCAGCAAAACAGGGGGTTGTGTTGACGGCGAGATACGGGTATGTGCGGATTGCTCCTCATTTTTATCTTGATGATGAGCAGATGAAACAGGCGGCAGAAATTGTAAACAGAGAGGCTGCAATATTATGAAAACAGCGTGTATCACCGGAGCAACATCCGGATTTGGTCAGGCATGCGCGGAGCTTTTTGCTGAAAACGGCTGGAATCTTATACTCTGCGGGCGTCGGGAAGAGCGTCTGCAAAAATTAAAGGCACAACTGGACGGTGTGAATGTGCATACAGCGGTGTGTGACGTGCGGGATCGAAAACAGGTGGAGAGGATGGTGGCTGATTTGCCGGAATCGTTTGCTGTGATTGATCTTCTTGTGAACAATGCCGGACTTGCCCTTGGGATGGAACTGGCTCAGGAGGCGGATCTTGAAGATTGGGAGGTTATGGTCGATACAAATATCAAAGGGCTTCTGTATGTAACAAGGACCATTTTACCGGCTATGGCAGCGGCTAGGCACGGGCATATCATTAATATTGGCTCGGTGGCGGGCTCCTGGCCGTATCCGGGAGGCAATGCGTACGGTGCGACCAAGGCATTTGTGGAACAGTTTACAAACAACCTGCGTTGTGATCTTCATGGAACAGGTGTCAGGGTGTCAAATGTGGAACCGGGACTCGCAGAATCAGAATTCTCCGTGGTACGGTTTCATGGCAATCAGGAAAAAGCAGACGCTGTGTACAAGGGAACAGAGCCGCTGACTCCCGTTGATATTGCTGAAATTGTCTTCTGGATTGCAGCCCGCCCGAGTCGTGTAAACATTAATCGGGTGGAGGTTATGCCCGTCTGTCAGAGCTGGAGTCCCTTTGCCATTCATCGCCGGTGTTAAAATACGGCTGATATACCACCGGTAACTATCCAGTAAATAAGAGCAAGGGCAGTAATAATAAGTGGAATGTTTATGGTTAGCAAAACAGCTTTTGGAATTTCTTTTCCAAAAAACAATGTACACAGCGAAACAATTATCCAGCATCCTAAGGCGAAAAGGGCATACCAGAAAACACCGATCAAATATTCGTGCCGTACTGAAGATCCAGTATCTTTATAATAGTTGTAAAGCCAGTTAAGGGACTGGTATGAAAAATAAAAACCTGGGAAAGAAACAAAAAGAGCCAGGAACACTGATATTTTTCTGCTATTTCCCATCTGATCCTCTTTTCACATGGTAAAACATGGTTAGCACTGAAACTCGGGTAAAGATAAAATGGAACTGCAGGAGCTGACTGTGCTTTCAGGGCAATCGAGCAATAAAATGCTGGCAGCACCCGCAAGTAGGTATAAAGAAGAGTGTCGACCTCACTTACCATTTACCGGGATTAAAATATATTGTCGATATCTCTGGACATACGCCTGTAATTTTGTCGAATATTGGGAGTATAGATGATAAGTTTGTCCGGCTGTTCCTTGATGACGGCGTGGTCTTCTGTGGAATACCAGATTCCCAGTTCTTTCCGGTCGGCAGAATAGATGGTATAGGCGTCATAGCTGTAGCGGGCATTGCGGTATACCGGGTCGATAACTGCCATCCAGTCACAGAGCACTTTCTCGGAGATCTGGACTGACTGCCAGAGTCCCTGTTCAAAGTTATATTCTTTTTTTACTGCCAGGATAACGTCCGGTTGTGCACTCGGGCCCGAATAATAGTACGTGTATCCGGGAAGAACCTTGCAGTTCTCAAAATCCGTTGAGAGTTGTTTGTTGATGCTGAGAACTCCGGTTTTTCCTGTCTGGCAGGAAGAAAGCAGGCAGAGGCTCAGCAGGAGCAGAAAATATTTCATCGGCAGTTCCGGATGGCAAAAGTGAATAGGCTTGACACGCATATTATGAAAAGTTATCATTTTTTAACCGGTAAATCAATACGAGATGAGGAATCCACCATGAAAGCATATCTTTCTTTTGTTGCAGCACTGTTTTTGCTGATCGCCCTGACCGCCTGTTCCACACTCAATGTCAGCACGGATCTTGATACAGCCTATGATTTTAGTAAATTAAGGAGTTATGCCTGGCTCGACAGCAGCTCTCCTGTCAGTACGGATACCAGAATTAATAATGATCTGATTGTCAGCAGAGTGAGATCCGCGGTGGAAAAAAATCTTGAAGAGCGGGGACTTGTGAAGACGGATAATGCGTCTGCAGATATGCTGGTGAGCTGGTTTGGGGCTATAGATACCAAACTTCAGGTGGAAAGTATCGATCATTTTTACAGCCCTTACGGGTATGGGCCTCTGCATAGAGAAAGCCGCTGGGCGGGGGGAGTCGCCGGCATGCGAACAACCACTGCAAGAGAGTATGAGGTTGGTACACTGGTGATCGATGTACTGGATCCTGTACAGCATAAACTCATCTGGCGCAGCACTGGGCAGGATCGTATTGGAAAGAATAAAAAACCTGAGGAGGTGACAAGAGGGATTAATGAGGCGGTAAGGGCAATTATGAAAGATTTCCCGGTGGTAAAAAAATATTGACAGTCTATTCGTCGTCGTTTATATTCGCGGGCGACGGATCATAGCCAGGAAGTGTTGTCGTTGATTTTTCCCGTCAATTATCAGCAGTGTAAAAAAAGCTTTAATCCTCGATAGCTCAGTTGGTAGAGCAGGTGGCTGTTAACCACCTTGTCGCAAGTTCGAGTCTTGCTCGAGGAGCCAAATATTAAGCCCGATCTTTACAAGATCGGGCTTTTCTCTATTTGTGTCGGGGCATAGCGCAGCCTGGTAGCGCGCCTGCCTTGGGAGCAGGAAGTCGGAGGTTCGAATCCTCCTGTCCCGACCATTTGCATAATAAAAAAAGCCTGTCACGTGCTCGTGACAGGCTTTTTTTATGTGTATCGATTGCTTGCTGATACGTGAATTGCCGGGATAACAGGATTTATATTTCCTCGTCAAGGGCATCGTCATGTTCATCAACGACCACGTCGTCATCTGCATCCAGGGCAGCAGCGGCTTCGAGTTCCATCTTTTCCTGCTCCTGTTGCATTCGTACAGCCTTGGGGATCTTTGATTCGGGAAGGATCATCTCTGTTATTTTTTCTATCTCCTCTCTAAGGTCCGGATCCTTTATGCAAATGGAGCATTCTGTTGCATGCTCTTCTATAAAAGAAACCATGCGGGCAGGGGCCATTGTTTCATTACTGACGTGGATGTACCAGGATTTAATCTGTCTGATGAGTCTTTCGCATTGCATATTGGTCGTATTTCTAATGGTTTTGATTGATAATGAGCTGATAAAACAGATAGGTTTCTTACCTGTTTGAATCCCTGTGATGCTTAACTACTTGAATAGTTAGAGGCTTTGTATTAAGAGTTGTCTTCCACTGTTGTTGTTACTATAGTGTGTTACACGGAGGAAGTGGATAGTGCACTGGTGGCGCTCCCGGACTTCAAATCCGGTGTGTCGGGTTAATCACTCGACAGGTGGGTTCGATTCCCATGCACTTCCGCCAATCTTTTCTTATGCTGTTTCCGGTTCCTTTATGAGAGGGTGTCCCATCTCTTCCCGTTGTGTTACATACTGATCTGCTACTTTTCTGGCAAGGTTTCGTATTCTGCCTATATAGCGGGTTCGCTCAGCCACACTGATGGCCTTCCTGGCATCGAGCAGATTGAATGTGTGTGAACACTTCAGGCAGTAATCGTACGCAGGGAGTATTAATCCCTTTTTCACAAGACTGAGTGCTTCAGTTTCGTAGGTGTTGAAAAAATTGATCATCTCTTCCACGTTGGCTTCTTCAAAGTTGAATGTGGAAAATTCCACTTCTGCCTGGTGAAAGATGTCGCCGTATTTTACGGAGTCGTTCCAGTTCAGGTCGTAGACTGAATCTACGCTCTGCAGATACATGGCGATTCGCTCAAGACCGTAGGTGATCTCGACGGTTGTTGGTGTACAGTCAATGGATCCGGCCTGTTGGAAATAGGTGAACTGGGTGATCTCCATCCCGTCCAGCCATACTTCCCAGCCAAGTCCCCATGCACCAAGTGTCGGTGATTCCCAATCGTCTTCGACAAAACGAATATCGTGTTCCAGCAGGTCGAGACCGAATCGTTTCAGGCTTTCCAGGTAGAGTTCCTGGATATTGAGCAGTGATGGCTTGATAACAACCTGATACTGATAGTAATGCTGAAGTCTGTTCGGATTGTCGCCATAACGACCATCTGTGGGGCGGCGGCAAGGCTGTATGTATGCGGCTTTCCATGGCTCAGGACCCAGGGCCCGGAGGAGCGTGGCAGGGTGAAATGTTCCGGCACCGACCTCCATATCATAGGGTTGTTGAATGACACAACCCTGTTCTGCCCAGTATTGGTTAAGTTCAAAGATGATGTCCTGAAAATTCATGCAGTATTCCTGTAATTATGAAGGTTGCTTTTTCCGCAATCCTGATTAGTTTTCTTCTTTGTCGGTTTTCCCACTTCACAATGGATTGATCCTTGGAAAGGTTAACTCACCACATTTACCACAGCCTGTATTTCAGGTAAATCATTTTTTTTCTGATGCTTTCAGAACATATTGAAATCAACTGAGAATTTATTTTACGGTTACGTTTATGCTTACATTGAATTCCAATAGCAATATAAAGAAAATCCTCAGCTCCTCAAGTTCAATTGCCGTTGTCGGATTTTCCCCAAAAGAGAACAGACCCAGCCATATGGTTGGCAAGTATTTGATTGATGTCGGCTTTACTGTCTATCCGGTGAATCCGGGGATAAGTGAAATACTCGGTCTGAAGTGTTATCCTGATCTTGAGTCGATTGCTGCAGACATTGATATTGTAGATATCTTTCGACGCAGTGAAGATGTTGGGCCAGTTGTTGATGCAGCCATTGCCCGCCATGCAAAAGTTGTCTGGATGCAGCAGGGAATTGTGAATAACGAGGCCGCCGCAAAAGCGGAA
>JANTGG010000101.1 GCA_024763035.1 Desulfocapsa sp.
GGAAAGATTGTTGACCTTTTAACCCGTTATGCAGATTGTATCGTTCGCTTTCAGGGCGGTAATAATGCTGGTCATACTCTGGTTGTTGACGGGAAGAAATTTGTCTTTCATATCATCCCGTCCGGAATCCTGTACGAAGACAAACGATGCATGATCGGCAACGGTGTTATTATTGACCCCGGTGTCCTTCTTGGTGAAATGGCAGAGTTGAAGGAAAAAGGGCTGCCTGTCACTCCCGATCGGCTGATGATCAGTGAGAACGCCCATCTTATCATGCCCTATCATCAGTCCATGGATATGGCAAGGGAAGAGGCTCTTTCCAAGGGGCAGAAAATCGGCACAACGGGCCGCGGCATTGGCCCATGCTATATGGATAAAGTCGGACGTGTGGGTATAAAGGCAAGTGATCTGCTCGACGATGATCTGTTTCGCGACAAACTGCACGCCAACGTGGAGGAAAAAAATTTCCTGTTAACCACCAAATACAGCAGTGCTCCTGTTTCCTTTGATACTATCTATGAGGGATTTCAAACCTTTGCAGAGCAATTGATCCCCTTTATCGGCAATGTCTCTCTGGAGCTTGACCGGACCCGCAAGGCGGGTAAACATATCCTCTTTGAGGGGGCACAGGGAACCCAGCTTGATATCGATCACGGTACCTATCCTTTTGTCACATCCTCCAATACCATTGCCGGTAATGCCTGTAACGGTTCCGGTTTCGGACCTGCCCATATCGATTCTGTTATCGGAATTCTGAAGGCGTATACAACCCGTGTGGGTGAAGGTCCTTTTCCCACAGAGCTTTTTGATGATGTCGGGAGCGGACTGCAGGTGAAGGGTGGCGAGGTGGGAGCAACCACGGGCCGCACCCGCCGCTGCGGCTGGCTCGATGGCATTGTTGCCGCAGATGCTGCCCGTTTAAATGGTCTTACCGGACTTGCCATCACCAAGCTTGATGTCCTGAGTGGTCAGCCCACCATAAAAATGGCAAATGCTTATGATCTTGAAGGCGAAACGGTACATGCCATGCCGTCAAACATCAGACAGGCTGCGAAAGTACAGCCTGTGTACGAAGAGATGCCCGGATGGGACGACGATATTACCGGAGTTCGTGCCTATGAGGATCTGCCCGTTGCTGCAAAAGATTACATCAGGCGTATTGAGGATTTCACCGGTGTGGAACCGGTGATCGTTTCTGTTGGACCTGATCGGGATGAAACCATGCTCTTGAAAAATCCCTTTGACAAATAACTGTCCCGCAGAAAAAAAGAGAAGATCGTAAAGATATCTATTCGGATGGCTGGGCAAAGGGTGAGTCTTTGTTCCTCCGTCAAAAGAACGAAATAAAAATTAGTACTCGCTAATACGAGAGGTTATGGAATATGGCAAGAATTACCGTTGAAGATTGTCTACAAACTGTTGGAAACAACAGGCGTTTTGACCTTGTGCATCTGGCTGTGGAGCGTATCCGCCAGCACAGACATGGAGAGCCCTATCTGGTGGAGGGGAAAAATCAGGAAGTTGTTATGACTCTTCGTGAAGTTGCTGCAGGAAAGGTAAGCTTTGAAAATGTTTACGGTCTGCCTGATGCCCTTGATGAGAATGAGGACGAAGCGGCTGCAGAAAACGAAGAGACAGCCGAAGCTGTTGCCTGATCAGTACCTTACTCTGAAAATGCTGTAATAAAAACAGGTAAGCGAAGACTCCGGAAAAAGGTGAGAGTAATATAATGTCAAATGGAGACGAACAGCTGCAGGGCACTTATGTTGACCTCACTTATTGTTCACCAGTGTCAGTGAATACCAGTAAATGATGAAGAAAGACTATTACGAGATTCTGTCTGTCAGCAGAGATGCGGACGGATCGACAATAAAGAAGTGTTATCGTAAGCTTGCCATGAAGTATCATCCGGACAAAAATCCCGATGATAAAGAAGCTGAGGCGGCGTTTAAAGAATGTACGGAAGCGTACGAGGTGCTCAGCGATGACAAAAAACGCCAGCTATACGATACCTATGGACATGAAGGCCTGAAAAATTCCGGATACCAGGGACCGGGGAATTTTGAAGATATGTTCTCCGGACTCGGTGATCTTTTTGGTGATCTTTTTGGCGGTGGAGGTCGTAGTCGTCCCCGTCGCGGCGGGCCGCAGACGGGTAACGATCTTCGTTATGATATTGAAATCACCTTTATGGAGGCGGTGCATGGCATCTCCAAAGAGGTGGATATCAAGAAGAATGACACCTGCTGGACTTGTGAGGGAACCGGTTGTCGTCCAGGCTTTAAACGTGAAGTGTGTCCGAGCTGTCACGGACGGGGGCAGGTGATTCGCTCCCAGGGATTCTTTCAGGTTTCTTCCACCTGTCCGCAATGTCACGGTGAAGGTGAAATTGTCAAAGAACCCTGTAATGACTGTAATGGAAAGGGGCTTGTGCAAAAGTCCAAAAAAGTCTCTCTCAAAATCCCTGCCGGTGTTGATACCGGTGCCCAGATGCGTCTGCGTGGTGAAGGGGAAGGGGGGCGTCGTGGCGGACCAGCCGGAGATCTGTACGTGGTGATCCATGTTCAGGAGCATGATTTTTTCAAACGGGAACAGGACACTATTTATTGTCAGTTTCCTGTCACAATGGTTCAGGCTGCCCTTGGAGCAAAGGTTGATGTTCCGACCATCCATGGAAAGAAAAGTCTCTCTATTCCCGCTGGAAGTCAGTCGGGTGAGAAGTTTGTTTTGAAAAAAGAAGGAGTTCCAAATCTTCGTGGCGGACATCGGGGCAATATGATTGTTCATCTGCAGGTCAAAACGCCCACTAAGCTTTGCGGCAAACAAAAAGAGATGCTGGCAAAATTTGATAAACTCTGTGAAGAACACGGGCAGAATGAAGAACAGGAAGGATTCTTTTCCCGCCTCTTTCATGAAGTTATGGGTAAAAAAGAGAAGGAAAAACAGGATTAGGGATCTGTCCGAAAGGGCATTCCAGGATAGTCTCCCGTCTGTTTCCTTGATAAAAGATGAGCAAACAATCTGAGAACAAAGAGTTTACCCATTTCGACGCCGAGGGGAATGCCCGGATGGTGGATGTGGGCAAAAAAGTAGAGACCGAACGTGTTGCCACCGCAAGCGGCAGGATCACACTGTGCCGTGAGGCGTATGAACTTGTGCAGAGCGGCTCAATGGCGAAGGGTGATGTGCTCGGGATTGCCCGGGTTGCCGGTATTATGGCAGCTAAAAAGGTTGATTCGCTTATTCCCCTTTGTCATCCTCTTCTTATCAGCAAAATTACTGTTGATTTTGTCTATCATGATGCACAGGCACAGATAGAGATTGTCGCCACAGTAGGTATCACCGGCAAAACAGGAGTCGAAATGGAGGCACTGACGGCAGTATCGGTTGCAGCCCTGACCATTTATGACATGTGTAAAGCCGTTGACAAGGGTATGATTATCAGTGAAATCTGTTTGAATAAAAAAACCGGCGGCAAGAGCGGAACCTATATACGGTCGTAGGCTAAAGTACTTTGTGTTTTCTCTCTATCTGCGGTTATTTTTAAATGAGGAGTTACATGGATCGGAACGAACAGGAAAAATTCAAAATATTGCTTGAGGAAAAACGGGACGAGTTAATACGGGAAGCCGAGAGAACCCTGGCTGAACTCACGGATCAAAACGGTAATATCCCTGATCCCAATGATCGTGCTTCTGCTGAATCAGAGCGTAATTTCGAGCTGCGAATCCGTAACCGTGAGCGGAAACTGCTTGAAAAGGTAGAGGCTGCCATTCAACGCATCGAAGATGGAGAGTATGGCGAATGTGAAGATTGCGGAGAGGTAATCGGTTTAAAGCGGCTTGAAGCACGGCCCGTAACGACTCTTTGTATAGAGTGTAAAACGCGTCAGGAAACTGAGGAAAAATCTCAGGGAAAATGAGAAAGATAAATGCCTGAATTAAGGAAAGACCCGGTTCTCGGACGCTGGATTATCATCGCCAAAGAACGCGGAAAGCGACCCACAGATTTTGTTATCGCCGAAGAGCCCGTACTGGGCGGATTCTGCCCCTTATGTCCGGGGAATGAAAAAATGACCCCCAGTGAGGTGCTTGCCTATGGCAGGGAACATGATCACGGCAATTCTCCGGGGTGGAAGGTTCGGGTCGTTCCCAACAAGTATCCCGCACTGGTTATCGAAGGTGAGCTTGAACGTGAGGCAGAAGGGCTGTACGACAAGATGAACGGCATCGGGGCACATGAGGTAATTATTGAAAGCCCCCGGCACGACGATTCCTTTGCCGAACTTCCGTCTGAGCATATGATTCTGATCTTGAAGGCTTTTCAGCATCGTATTCAGGATCTGGAGCACGACGAGCGGTTTCGTTATGTGCTGGTCTTTAAAAACTACGGTAAAGCGGCCGGTGCATCCCTTGAACATTCCCATTCCCAGCTGGTTGCCCTGCCGGTACTGCCCAGAAAAATCTATTCCGAGCTTACAGGATCACTGACCTATTACAAGTATAAAGAACGCTGCGTCTATTGTGATATTATCCATCAGGAATTAAAGCAGGATGTGCGGGTTGTCTGCCGGAACGATCATTTTATTACACTCACGCCGTTTGCACCGCGTACGCCTTTTGAGATGTGGATACTGCCCATTAAACATTCCTCGGCGTACCATCAGCAGAGTGACGAGCAACTGACAGCCCTTGCCCAGATATTTACCGAGAGTCTCTGTCGGCTTGATGCCTGTATTCCCAATGTCCCATATAATTTTGTCCTGCATACGCAGCCCTTACGCTCTGAAAACCTGAGCCATTTTCACTGGCATTTTGAGATTGTGCCCAAACTTACCTCCATAGCAGGTTTCGAGTGGGGCTCCGGCTTTTACATTAATCCCATGCCACCTGAAGAAGCTGCAATGTACCTGCGTGAGTCACTTGAACGAATCTCGTAAAAGGGGGTTTCATGAAGAAAATATTACTTGTTGACGATGAAGAAGGTATCCAGATGCTCTACCGTGAGGAACTGGAAGAGGACGGTTACACCGTTATTTCCGCCTATACCGGAGAAGAGGGACTTGAAAAGTTCAAGGAGGAATCTCCGGATCTGGTGATTCTTGATATTCAGATGCCCGGCATGAACGGTATAGAGACCCTTCGTCAGATGAAAATGGAAAATGCCGATCTCCCCGTTATTCTCAGTTCTGCATATAACGAGTATAAACAGGATTTAGGCGCCTGGGCATCCGATGAATATGTGGTAAAATCCTCCAATATTAATGATCTGAAAGAGGCTGTTCGTAAATACCTGGGGTGATAGCCCCTTTACTGAACTGTTTTTTTCTAGTGCCCCTGACCTTCTGTAAAATCGTGCTATGAAAGATATCCAAAACCAGGAGGATCACCGGCGGATCAATATAAAAAAGGTGGGAGTGAAAACCATCTCCTACCCCGTTACCGTGCTTGATAAGGCACGTTCCAAGCAGCACACCATTGCAACAGTCAACATGTATGTGAATCTTCCCCATCATTTCAAGGGGACACATATGAGCCGTTTTGTTGAAATCCTCAACCGTTTTCACGGTGAAATCGGTCTCAGCAGTTTTCATTGCATCCTTGAAGAGATGAAGGAAAAACTCGAAGCTGAGGCTGCCCATATAGAGATGTCTTTTGCCTATTTCCTCAGTGAGAATGCTGCCCCTGAGACACTTAAGGCAACCCGTTATGAGTGCAGTATGCACGGATCCCTGGAAACAGAGGATGAACTTGAATTTCAGGTTGTTGTTCCTGTATCCCTGCCACTTTTAGAACAGGCAGAGCCCGGGTTGCCGAGATCTCCGGGGGAATGGGGAAGGGCAATAGTCTCCGTCACTTTCCGCAATTTTATCTGGATCGAGGATATTATCGGCTGCGTGCAGCAGGCCATTGATACCGAACAGCAGACCATCTTCAACGGGGAACAGAGATCCTTTTCTGTGGAGTCTCTTACCCGTAAGATCGGTACGAGTCTGGCGCAGGAAGAGGCGATAAAGGGGTTTTCTGTCAGAGTGGAAAACCTTGCCAGGGGCTATTCCACATTTGCCACCATGGAAAACTGATTTTGAGCCTTGCAATCGTAATATGCCAGGAGTTATAGACAATTTCTAACAGTAAACCTTCACCATACAGCACCACACTTTTATTATGTCCGAATTACTTTTTGAAATAGGAACAGAGGAGCTGCCGGCGGGCTTTCAGAAACCCGCCCTTGCACAACTGGAAAAGAACTTTGTCAGGCAGGCAGCCGACTTGAATCTGAGTCATGGTGAAGTCATCACCCTCGGGACACCGCGTCGTTTGACCCTTCTGGTTGAAGGGCTCGCAGACAGACAGCCGGATGTGCGGGAAGAGTTGATGGGACCTTCAAAAAAGGCAGGATTTGACGATTCCGGACAGCCGACCAGGGCTGCCATGGGTTTTGCCCGCTCAAAAGGAGCGGATGTCGCAGATCTGCAGGTTGTGGAAACTGATAAGGGTGAATACCTGATGCTGGTTCAGGAGAGGGAAGGGCTACCGGCGGGTGATCTGCTCCCGGATCTGCTACAGGAGCTGCTGCACGGTTTTTCCTTTGCCAAATCCATGCGCTGGGGCAGTAACAGTTCCACCTTTGCCAGACCTATCCAGTGGCTGCTTGCATTGCACGATGATACGGTTATTCCCTTTTCCCATGATGGGATTACAAGCGGAAATACGACCCGTGGTCACCGTTTCATGGCAAACAGTGACTTTCCCGTCAGCCATGTGAATGTCTACCGGCAGACCCTTGCCGATTCCTTTGTCCAGGTTGATCCTGTTAAGAGGAGGGAGGCGGTGCTTACAGAGATAAACAGTGCTGTGGCGGATACACTTGATGGAGATACCGCACAGGTTGCAGTGGATGAGGCATTGCTCGATACTGTCTGCAACCTTGTGGAGAAACCCTTCGGGGTTTGCGGCAGTTTTGATAAAAAATTTCTGCAGCTGCCCGAGGAGGCACTTGTCACATCCATGCGGGAGCATCAGAAATACTTTCCGGTGGTTGATAAAAAGAACAGGCTTCTCCCCCATTTTGTGGCGGTGAACAACACCGATGTAAAGAATATTGCTCTCACCCGTACGGGGCATGAGCGCGTTTTACGGGCACGTCTTGAGGATGCTTTCTTTTTCTTTGCAGGAGACAAGGAAAAAAAGCTTGAAGATCGTTTCAGCGAGCTCACAGGGATCATTTTTCAGGCAAAACTCGGCACCATGCTTGAAAAGAGTGAACGGATTGTGAAGCTTGCAAGTCTTATCGGGGTGCAGGTTGCACCCGACAGTGCTGAAGATGCCTGTCGGGCTGCCAGACTCTGCAAGACAGACCTGCTGACGGATATGGTCGGGGAGTTCCCCTCCCTGCAGGGCAATATGGGTGCTGCCTATGCCCTCCATGATGGTGAGAATGAACGGGTCGCTGCTGCCATCAGGGAGCATTATATGCCAAAACGGGCGGGGGCAGAGCTTCCTTCTCATGCTGTGGGGGCAATTGTGGGGCTGGCAGACCGGCTGGATACCATCAGCGGTTGTTTTGGTATCTCTCAGATACCGACTGGTACAACAGATCCTTTTGGTCTCAGACGAATTGCCATCGCCATTATCCATATCCTCGAACATTTTGACTGGACACTGTCTCTGCATGATGTGGTTGCCAAGGCACTTTCTCTTTATGGCGACAAGGTGAATGGCAGCACGGAAACGGTTGACCAGGTGGTGGGCTTTATCTGCGGTCGTTTTGTCAACGATCGGCAGACAAAGGGAGTGGATGCCGAGGCGGTTGAAGCAGTTGTTTCAGTCGGTTTTGATGATGTAAATGATGTTCTCAGAAAGATTGAAGCCCTCAGTGCCATTCGCGGAGAGGATGCCTTTGCTGTGCTCGCTGCATCTTTTAAACGGATCCGAAATATCATAAAAAATAATACGGAAACAGAAGTTGACCCTGCATTGCTGAAAGAAGACGCAGAGAAGACACTGGCTGATTCCTACACGAAACTTTTAGCCACAGCTTCTCCTCTGCTTGCCAGGCGGGATTACAGTGCGGCACTGTCAGCGATGCTTGTCCTGAAGACACCGGTGGATGAATTTTTTAATCATGTGATGGTGATGGATGAGGACGAGGCCGTTCGCAGGAACCGTCTGAATCTGCTCACTGGCATTGCCACACTCTTTCTTGCCATTGGTGATATCTCCAGGATGCAGAACAGTTGAGTTTCCCCTGTCAGTCTTTTTATGCTTTCAAAAAAAATCCCCCGCTCACCATCAAGGTGGGCAGGGGATTTTTCGTTTGGGATTGATGAACTGCTTATCAATCAACCGTTAAAGAAGAGGTGAATTATTTCTTCTTCGGATGGCAAACGCCGCATTTCGTAAGTTTCTTGTCTGTTTTCTTATGACATCCCTTACAGTTTTCATGGGCGGCATTCTTAAAGGTAGAGATTTTTTTAGGCATGCCGGCTGCTTTGTTGTGACATGTTTCACATTTCTCAATTTTTTGACCTTCAACAAATGCAACCTGTTTTCCGTCAGCACCTTTGGAGTGATGACACTCTGCACATTCCAGTTTTGCCTGATGCTTGGCATGCGGGAAAACGGCAGGTTTTGCCTTTTTGGCCTTGTCAATGGTTGAGTGCAGGGTGATATCTGCAGGACCATTGTCAGCGGAAGCAAGAGTTGCTCCAACGAAACAGAGTCCAAAGATCATGCCTGCGGTTACGGCGTACAGTAAAGTCTTTTTCATTTTTCCTCTCCTATTGGAATAATAGCATTACAGCCTATGCTGAATGACGATTCAATCAACTGCTATACTGCGTTTAAAAGACCTTGTCAAGCACTCGGTGGTAGATCAGCTGGAGCCGTAACTGTGGAGCCCTGAAAGGAGAAAGTTGACACCATAATAGGTGAAGATGACAGAGACGAATCCGCCGATTGCAAGCCATGCGATACGTGTTCCACCCCAGCCTCTGGTATAACGCGCATGCAGGGTAATGGCGTAGAAGAACCAGGTGATAAGTGACCAGGTTTCCTTGGGATCCCAGCTCCAGTACGTTCCCCAGGCAGAGTTTGCCCAGATGGCTCCGGTGATGATACCAACAGAGAGCCAGAGAAAGCCGAAGACCATGGTCTTGTGGGTAATGTCATCAATAACCTTCAAGGGGGGCAGGGTACCGAGCAGGCTGCTGTTGGTGGTTGTCTGCCGGGTACTGCTCATATTCTTAACCAGATACATGATGCCGAGACCCGCAGCAACGGCAAAGGCTGCGTAACCGATAAAGCAGGTAACAACATGGGCCAGCAGCCAGTTGGACTGCAGGGCGGGAACCAGCGGGTTGATCTCACGGGTGATGCCGCCGGCAAAGGAGGCGTATGCCATTGCCAGAAAGGCAAAAGGTACTGCAAAGGCACCGATCACCCGAGTCTTGAATTTCCATTCAATAAGCAGGTAGAGAAAGATGATTGTCCAGGAAAAGAAGACGACCGATTCGTACATATTGGTGAGCGGGGCATGTCCGTATCCGAGGGTGTAGGATTCCTGCCAGCGAAGGAGTATACCCACCGTCTGCACGAGAAATGCGAGAATGGTGAACACGGTTGCTGTAATTCCCAGCTTTTTTGCCTTGAAGATAAAAATCACAGCATAGAGGATGGTGGAAAACATGTAGGTGAATGTTGTAATTCCCAGTAATTGTGAACTGTCCATATAAAACTCCGTTTATTGCACTAACACCGGTGATGAACGGTAAGCCGGCATAAGTGCCTTGTTGCTGTCATTACCATTCGAGGTTTAGGGTCATTTATTTTCTTGTTTTTTATTAC
>JANTGG010000102.1 GCA_024763035.1 Desulfocapsa sp.
ATTCCTGGATACGGTAAGCATGATAGCCTACCGTGCCGAAACTGCTATGGCAGCACAGTTGAAAAGCGAAACTATTGATATGCCTGCGGCTCGACAGCTAATACTTGATCTTTGTTCCACTGAAGCTGACATCCTGCCTGACAAAGATAATAATATTTTACGAGTACGAGTTCATGGTGCATCAAGACCTGCAGCAAATCGGGCATTGGAAAAACTATTTTCCACCCTAAACGAAGCTGAAGTGTTTTACCCCGGAACTGACCTGCAGGTGTGCTATGAACTCAGTGCCCGACGAGGGAAATAGTGGCAGAAGGTGCCACTGGGAATTCCCGTAAGTAAGGAGTTCTGAAGTTACGCGTAACAGTGGTAACTACTCCCTCGCAAGAGGTAGGGACGCACCTATTCCAAATCAGATACATGCTGCATAATGTAAATAGTGTCTTCAAGGCCTACTTTACTGTTTCCGTCCGGGGGTCAGCGCCTATTTCAATATCACTGACACTCGCACTTGACACTACCTGTAATGTCATAATCAGATCGGACAGGTCAAAGAACCATCGTAATTAGAATCTCCTTTCTGAGATCCGAACCGTCCGCCTCGAACAGCACGCAGCTACTGCCTACGGACTTACTGTTATATGTCACCCAATCAAAATGACCTTTTTTTAGGCGTTCGGTAATTCGGAAAATGCAGTGAATTTATATGTAGCACGCAGTTTAATCAGGTTTAAAGGGAGCAAAGAAATGAAACGTGTAACTTTGAAATTGTTTACTGCCATACTGATTTCCATTTTTCTGCCAATATTCAGCGCCTATGGCGAGCAAGTCAATTTTGATAAAGATAAACCAAACAAGGCTCCCGATGAATGGAATTGTGGTATAACCGGAAAAGGTAATCCCAAATGGATGGTTATCAGAGAGAACACGGCCCCAAGTAGTCCCAACGTTTTGAGTCAATCGGGTAGGGGAACGTTTCCCTGGTGTGTGATTCCCGGAGTTTCTTTATCCAATGGATTTGTCGAAGTGAAATTTAAGCCGCTGTCAGGCAAAATTGACCAGGCGGGAGGATTAATCTGGCGCTTTAAAGATGGAAACCAGTATTATGTAGCAAGGGCAAATGCATTAGAAAATAATATTTCTTTGTATCATGTAGAAAAAGGGAGACGAAAAACTATAACATATGTAGATGCTCGAGTACCCCATAATGAATGGTCTACTCTCAGGGTAGAGTTTGCTGGAGATAGGATTAAGATTTTCCTGAACGGCAGAAAGTATGTCGATTTGAAGGACAAGAATATTTCTGGTGCCGGCGCTGTTGGAGTTTGGACAAAGGCTGACAGCAAGACATTATTTGACGATTTTATTTATGAATGAACATATAACAAATCACTTCTACCATGGATAAAATCCACACTCCACGCATCACGGAGGTTGACGACGTCACCTTTTTTAGCTCCAATAGTACATAAGCTCCAACCAGCCTTATCGATTACTCAGGTTCACCTTACTGCTGTGTATTTTAAACCTCTCAAATAGTATCCTTCTGTATAAACAGAATACCTCGCTCTAAACCTTTTCTGCGGTGTCTTTTTTAAAAAAACAGCTGCTGCTGTTTGACTGTTTGCTTTTCCCTGCATACAATAGCAGAAAAGACAAAAGATTCATAAAAGCCCCTTCTCTTCTAACCACCAAAGGATAGCAATGGAACTCGCATCACCTTGGCTGCTCTGGCTGAGCATCGGTGTCACTCTCTTTGTGATGGAGATGGCAGTACCCGGATTCGTCCTCTTTTTCTTCGGTCTTGCCGCCTGGATAACAGCCGCCGGCAGCTATTTTTTCAACTGGACGGTGAATATCCAGCTTGGAGTCTTTCTGGTCGCCTCCCTCATCTCCCTCTTTGGTCTGCGCAGCCTTGTCCGGAAGATCTTTATTGGAGACAGCAAAGACGATGGGGAAGACAGCATTGTAGCGCAGGGCGGCGAGAAATGTACTGTCACCCGGGCCATACTTCCTCCTGCGGATGGACAGGTCAAATTCGCCGGTACCTTCTGGAGGGCTGAAGCCGATGAAGCGATACAGGAGGGAGAAGTTGTGCAGGTTACCAAGCAAAACGACCTGCTGCTGACAGTTTCTAAAATTGAAAGAAAACACCAGTAAACGTCCGGTAATATCCTCCCCCTGCCCAATAAGGAGAAAAAAACATGGAACCCTTTATTGCCCTTGGTATTCTCATCGCCTTTTTGGCTGTGATTCTTGTAAAGACAGCAGTGGTCGTCCCCCAGCGTCAGGAGTTTGTGGTTGAACGTCTGGGAAAATACAGAACAACCCTGCAGGCAGGCTTTCACATTCTGTTCCCCTTCTTTGACAGGGTCGCCTACAAACGCAGCTTAAAGGAAGAGCCCATCGATATTGCCGCCCAGACCTGTATCACCGCCGACAACGTTACCCTGGAGGTGGACGGAATCTTATATCTGCAGGTGATTGATTCAAAAAAATCGGCCTACGGTATCGACAACTACCACTTCGCCGCAGCCCAGCTTGCCCAGACATCTCTTCGCTCTGCCATCGGAAAAATCGAACTGGACAAATCTTTTGAAGCACGGGAGACCCTGAACGGACAGGTGGTCATGGCACTTGACGAGGCAGCTGAGAGTTGGGGTGTCAAGGTACTTCGCTACGAGATCAAAGATATTCAACCACCCCGTACGGTCCTTGATGCCATGGAAAAACAGATGAAGGCGGAACGGGAAAAACGTGCAGAGATAGCCAGATCTGAAGCCGAAAAACAATCCACCATCAACCGTGCCGCCGGAAACCGGGCAGAAGCAATTGCCCTTTCCGAAGGTGAAAAGATGAAACGCATCAACGAGGCAGAAGGAAAGTCCCAGGAGATCCTGATGGTCGCCGAGGCAACTGCTGCGGGAATCAGAAAAGTCGCCGAAAGTCTGTCACTGCCAGGGGGTACAGAGGCGGCAAACCTGGAAGTTGCCAAAAGCTATGTGCAGGAATTTGGTAGGCTCGCCAAGGAAAACAACACCATGATCCTGCCGGGCAACCTCACCGATGTTGCTTCCATGGTCACTGCTGCCATGTCCACAATCCAGCAGAACAAAGCAGCAGCCAAACCACGCAAAACTACTGCCTCGCGTTCTCCGGCACAGCAGCAACCGTAAGACGTCAGTAACTACTCTGAGCACCGCACTATCCCTTCTCCTTATAAATAGTGCTGAAGCGAAGAATACGTGCTGAAACAAACCCAACAGCAAGCAATAGAATCACGGTATAGGGAAGAAAATACGACATTCCTTCCTGAAAACTCTGAGCACTGACAAGTTTTTCCGACCAGTCCGGATGCAGAATCTGTGTGCTTTCCCGCAGCCCCCGAACCCATCCCGCAAAGAGGACACCGATCATGCCGTAAGCAAGATTAAAGGCAAGCCCCTTGAAGCTAAGAACAGTGGCACGCCGATCCGAGGATGTCGCCCGATTCAGATAATGACTGCTGAAAAATGAGGTAAAGATCATTCCGGTATAGACAAACAGCATGGGCAACACTCCCCAATAGGGAATAAACAACTGCAGTGCCCACAGGGTAAAAAGGCTGAGCAGTGCCAGAAATGCAGCAATATGAACAGGAGCATATCTTGCGGCCATAAACCTTGCCAGACGTGGAACAAAAATACCGAGCAATGACATGCTTGCCCCGATAATGCCGAAGCTGGCATCGGGCAGGTCTACCTGCCGGAAATATTCACTGGTCATGGTAACCACCATCCTCAGGATATGATCGTAACTCATCCCGAACAGTATCACGGCAAGCACAAAGGGTGTCGAAAGTATCCACCTTCCGGCATCAAAGGTTTTCCTGCCCGCTGCCGCAACAGCTTTCAATGAAAAAGATCGCTGCTCCCTGTTCCCGCCCTCTTTCTGCAGCGGGTCGCGCATAAGAAGAGTACACAGCAAGGAAAAAATGGCCAGAACCAGCGTCAGATAAATGGGAAAGCGCATGGACTGCTGTTGTACGACCTGACCAGAACCACCCAGAAACACAAGAAAACGGTTCACCATATCCGGATCATAAAGTAACGCCCCGACTGTCATGCTTATAAATGCAGCAACCGCCTTCCAACGCATCTGCACCTCAAGTACATGGGGCCAATTTGCTTCCAGTCCTGCTTCAACAAGGGTATCGTAGGCCAGTGCCTCATCAGCACCACTCGCCATAGCCTCCGCCAGACCACTGAGGATCCGGTTGACAAGAAACACCCAGAAAATAATGTGAACATCACCAAGGGGAACAAAACTGATCAGAATCATCTCGGAAAGCATAAAGATGGAAGTCAGTATCAGGAGTTGTCTGCGTCCTATGACATCGGCAAGTGCACCGGAGGGCACTTCTGCCAGGACGATGGTTGCCGCCCAGACAGCGTTCAGGATGGCAAACTGTTCGAGACTGAGCCCAAAATCAAGAAAAAGAACAGTAAAAACCGGATAATAAAAACGAGCGTTAAAACAGATCCGCAACAGAATAAAGAGACGGATGTTTTTCAGGGAAAACGGTGAAATTGTATGACTCATACGGCTGCTACTGCTTCAGGACTTCCTGCAGCTGCTCTTTCACGTATTCATATTCAGTAAACAGCTCGGCAATAAGCTCGTCGGCGTGATCGAGACTTCCCTCTCTTCCATTCTTCTCAATAATCAGACATATCTCTGCCATGTGCAGAGCCCCAACTGTTGCATTGGAAGATTTCATCAGATGAGCCGCCTTCCAGGTCGCTTCCGTATCGTTATCCTTAACCGCACTCTCAATCGCCCGCATCTGCCCATCGGCATTCTGAAGAAAGCTTTCAATAATCCCCGCCACCAGATTAGCTTTATCTGCCCGCTGGATCTTTCTGAATTTATCAAAGACAGACGGATCAAAACGAACCTGCCGTGGAGTTTCCTCAATAGAGTCACTTATAACAGCAGCATCGGAAACAGATCTTTCAACGATGGTATCCGGAATCCATTTTTCAAGCACCTGCTGCAGGTCTTTTAACTGCAAGGGTTTACCGACATGGTCATCCATCCCCGCACTGAGACAATACTCAACGTCACTATGCATAACATGGGCTGTAAGAGCAACAATGGGAGTACGTTCGGCTGCTGTTTTTTCTTCCAGACCACGAATTTCCCTTGTGGCATTATACCCATCAAGTTTAGGCATCTGACAATCCATCAGGATAAGATCGTATTTGTCGGGTTTATAGGCAAGTAACGCTTCCACACCATTGTTAGCCATATCTACTTTACAACCAAACAGGTCAAGCATTCCTTCCACAACGATCTGATTGGTCAGATTATCCTCTGCAACAAGAAGCCGGCAGTCAAACTGTAGAAGAGCGTCCCCCTCCTGCCTGACGCCCTGACTGCGGCCTGCAAACTCACTCCGCTGATCTTCACAGGACTTTAATCCAACAACGAACTCAAAGCAGGACCCCACACCCCGCTCCCCCCTGGCGGTAATCGCACCACCCATCAGCTCGACAAGCTGTCTGGTAATGGTGAGTCCAAGACCTGTGCCGCCGAATTTTCGTGTGGAACTGGAATCCGCCTGGACAAAAGCCCCAAAAATCCCCTGCCGTTCTTCTTCGGTCAGTCCGATACCGGTATCAAGCACTTCAAAACGGATCAGATCAATATCGTCGTCCTTTTCCACAAAACCAACCCTGACCTGCACTGTTCCTTCCTGGGTAAACTTGACGGCATTGCCGATAAGATTGGTCAGGATCTGCCGCAGACGTACAGGATCACCATGGACAACACGCGGCACATCCGGCAGAACCTCACTGCTGAGAGTTAATCCCTTTTCGCTGGCTTTTAATGAAAAGGTATCATTTATGTTCTCAAGAAGTTCCGGAAGGTCGAAGGGCTCGGAGTCCAACTCGAGCTTCCCGGCTTCTATCTTGGAAAAATCCAGAATATCATTAATAATAAAGAGGAGGTTTTTTCCGGAACTGTCTATGGTGCGGATCAGTTTTTTCTGTTTGTCGGGTAGATCAGACTGCAGCAGAAGCTCGGTGACACCCAAGACACCATTCATCGGTGTCCGAATTTCATGGCTCATATTAGCAAGAAATTCACTTTTGGCATGGCTTGCCGCTTCGGCATCCTCTTTTGCCTGCACAAGATCTGCTGTGCGTTTCTCCACCGTCTCTTCCAGATGCTCATCCCGTTCCTGGATTTGATCCAGCATAGTATTGAACCCGGTCGCCAGCATCCCGACCTCATCGTTTCTTGTTACAGGAACGCGCAGATCATACTGTCTCTCTTCAGAAATCTTTTTCATGGTGCGGGAGAGGGTAATAAGGGGATCGGTAATCACCCCTAGTGCTCTGGTGGAAAGAATCATGGCAAGGAGTATCGCAAGTCCGATAACCATCAACATGACAATACTGAAAAACAACATATTCCGTCGAATTTCGGAGCGACTCATCCGGATATAGAGACTGCCGATATACTCACCATCGAGCACAACAGGACGCACCAGCGTTACATGATTCAGATACCTTGTGAAGGCATGCTCACGAATGGATGAGATCTCAATCTCCACCGGACAATGCGCACCTGACCCTTCCTGGCAATACTGGGCAAAGAGTTTTCCATCTTCTGTATAGATTCCAGCATGGAGGATCGTGGACTTTGCAGCAAGGGAGGCAAGGATGGACTCCAGTGCGTCCTTATCGCCGAAGGTGAGTCCTGCCCGGGAATTCTCAGCAATGACAGTGGCGAGGGTCTCCAGTTCATCTCGCTGCTGCTTATGCGTGAAATACCACTGACTGACAAAGTACACACAGCCGGAGATAAGGAGAGCAAGACTGCAGGACAGGAGGATGATAACATTGATTTTATGCCGGATGGGCAGCCCGGCAAACCAGGATTTCAGTTTCATTGGATAACATCCGAGGCAAGGGTCAACAGGGAAGAGTTGATCTCAAACCCTTCCTGCCGTGCTTTTTTCAGATTAATCCGAAAAGAGATCCTGTTGTCTTTTCGGACAAATTCTATAATGCCGCCGGAATCAGCATACCCGCGAATATCACTGACGGTGAGGACGGGAGAACCCTGCAGGACACGACCAATGGTATCAAGCTGTCCACGCTCGGAATCACTGACAAACAGGATATCACACCCCGTCGCCTGCTCGGGAGCATCGAGATACAAGAGCTCCACCTGTTTTTTTCCCACCATCCTGCCATCAATGGTGGAAAGAGCATCCCCAAAAGAATCTTCACCCAGCAGACAGACACTCAGGCTATTGGAATCTGTATAGCCTGAGCTTTGCGGCCAACGGATAAATTTAGGAAAATTCAGGAGAAAAGCCGCCTTGATTTTATACTCCTGCTGCAGTTCTGCTTCCTGTCCGCAAGCAGGCAGCACTGCACCGCCGAACGTGGCAAGAAGACAAAAACTGCAGATAATAAAAATGCTACGAATCATTTGCAACGCACTTTCCCGTACTAAAATTGATAGGTCAGTTTGGCGTAAAAACTTCTCGGTCGCTCTGTGGGTTCGGTGGAAAACTCGGAAACATACTCAAGGTGCCCCGGATCCAGCAGATTCTGCCCCACCAGCATAAGCTCCATATGCTTTGTCGCCTGCCAGCTGAGCGTAACATCCATGGTGAGATAATCTTCCACCGCCACACCGCCCTGGGAAGCAGGACGGATAGTCTCTGTCAGTTTATCCACGTAACGGAGCCAGAGGTTGCCCCGGATATCATCTGTAAATTCAAGCAGGGAACGTAGGGAGAGTTGATGTTCCGGGCTCAACCCTGAAATGGTCGTTGAATAATCAGAACTGTGCAGCTTCGTGTCGTCGGTGAGATCAAACTGAATATAGGTATACCCCAGTTTAAAACCGAGCCAGTCGGCAGGGTTCCAGTCTGAGGAGAGTTCAAATCCGTATATACCACCATGCATCTTGTTGACAAATTCAATACCGGCTCCTGTCTCAGAAAAATATCTGTCCGTCGCCTGCAATTTGTCGTAATCGTCGTAATACACAGCAAGATCCAGGGAAAGATTATCTCTTGCAATCCAGCGATAACCGGTTTCATAGGCTATAAGAACCTCAGAGTCGAAATCCTCACTTCCCCTCAATTTCATCAACTGCACTCCTGTGGGAGCAGGAATCACCCCGATCACGATTTCACCGCTCGCCTCTGCCTGGGACGGTGTTCGTACCGCCCTGGAAACAGCTGCCCACACCCTCTGTTTTTCTGTCATTTTCCAGAGCAGACGGGCACTGGGCTGAATTTCATTACCGGTAAAGACGTTGTTCTCCCACTTGGTGCCCAGGGTCAGCCACAGACTGTTTTCCACCAGCATGATCTCGTCCTGCAAAAAGGCACTGTACAGGCTGTCTGTCCTTTTGTCGGGATCAAACTTCACCTGAAAAGTGTTGCCAAAATCTGCGTGTATCATTCGATATCCAACACCCATGGTCAGATCATTACGTTCCCCAAGGAGCCGGTGATAGTTCAGATCAAAGTCAAAAGTTTTATGGGTCTGTTCGATGATGAATTCATCGCGGTTGGTATAATCGTAGTAGAGTTGTACAGTCAGCTGGTCAGTTGCAGAGATATCTTTCTGCCAGCGTCCGAGGATATTGCCGCCACTCTCGTCGAGTTCTTCAAACTGCCGGAACATAAACGGAGGGTTGGGCAGCCAGAGAGGGTCCACCAGCTGATTTATCTTGTTACTGTAAATATCTCCCTGCAATGTCCAGGCAGAATCCCCACCCTGCGTTCCATCCAGACGAAATCCGCCCCGTAGACTGTCCCAGTCATCACCGGCATCGTCACCACTATGATACAGCTCTGAAGAGTCTGTTTTATTATAGGTCAGATACACTCGCCCGTGAGCAGATTCACCGAGCTCCATGCCATATCGGACACCACCGAGAAACGGTTCTCTGTCACCACCACCAACATATGCAAGTCCCCCCTGGGTTTCACCGGCTTTTTTGGTAATGATGTTCACCACCCCATTCACCGCATTCGCCCCCCAGACAGTGGCACCCGGACCGCGGATAACTTCTATGCGCTCAACATCATCAAGGAGTGTATTCTGTGCATCCCAGTAAACACCTGAGAATGTAGGAGAGTAGACGGTTCTGCCATCAATCATTACAAGCAGTTCGTTAGCAAAATTGCCGGTGAGACCGCGGGAGGTAATGGCCCACTTGTTGGCATCGATACGGGAAACCTGTAAGCCTGGAGCCATTCGCAGCGCTTCCGGAATAGATGTTACTCCAGACCGGTGAATATCGTCCTGGGTGATAACAAATACCGCAGCTGCAGTATCGGAGAGATTTTGTGGCTTTTTTGCAACCGATGTGATTGTCACCTGCATCAACTGAGCAATATCCATATCCAGATATTCATTCGTCGACGCCATGGACGCACCGGAAAAAGAAGACCCCACTGCTAAAACCATCAGCGTGGAGGAAAAAATCGACAGGTACTTAACAGAATAGTGTTTCATCGTAAACATCCATCAGCAAAATCAAAAAAAGTGAAAAAACCCTTGAAGAAGTTTATCACAAAAAATCACTTTTTGAAAATATTATGAAACTATTTTGCGGAC